>JANLPY010000109.1:0-7088 GCA_031367505.1 Hyphomicrobiaceae bacterium
GGCTGACGACACGCCGGAAGTGCGACAACAACAAGCCGCACTGGCTGCGCTGCGTGGCCAATTGGCCAAGGTGGAGCAACCGGGCGATTCAACCGGCGGGCCCGACTACGTTGGCAAATACCGTGAGTTCAAATACCAGGAAACGCTATTTGAGTTGTATGCCCGTCAGTTTGAGCTGGCACGGGTGGACGAGAGCCGCGAGGGTGCGTTGATCCAGGTAGTGGATACGGCCACCGCGCCCGAGAAGAAGAGCAAGCCCAAGCGGGCCTTGATCGCTGCCAGCACAGCGCTGGTCGTCGCTTTGCTATTGGCCGCTTGGGCAGTGTGGCGCCAGGCAGGGCTACCGCGCTCAGCGCGCAGCAAGGCATTGGCGGCATTGCCGACAGTCTAAAAAGCAGCTTGCGCCGGCCCCCGGGAGTAGTTGCCGCCGGCGTGGAAATCCAACTTTCGGGTTGTGGTTAGAATCGCTGTTCAGCCGATGAACAAGCCTGCTCAGCAACGGCGCTATTTTCGATGATCCAGGACCCTGACCCGTCACAACTGGCCCTGCTTCGCGTGCTGAACGAGCGGCCCGAGTTGTCTCAACGCGAGTTGTCGATGGCCTTGGGCTTGAGCCTGGGCAAGACCCACTATGTGCTGCACGCCTTGCTGGACAAAGGGTTGGTCAAGGCGCGCAACTTCAAGCGCAACGACAAAAAACTGGCCTACGCTTATCTGCTGACCCCCGCTGGCATCCGCGAAAAACTGAGTTTGACGCGCCGCTTTCTGGCCCATAAAGAGGCTGAGTTCACGCAACTGCAAAACATCATCGCGTCGTTGCGCGCCGAAGTGGCTGCGGCGCCGCAAGCTACCGGAGAGCAGCAATGATGTTGGTGATGGTTGCGGGCATTCAATCGGCAGTGCACAACCAAAACCTCCTGATAACAAATTCAGCCAGCCGTGGTGTAAGAATACAAAACGCATCGCTGGCAGATTGGAAAGCCTGTTTTGTTTGTCAAGCAAGTTTATAAGTAGGCGGCTATTGACACCTAACCAGTGATGGCCAAACAGGGCCGGAGATGAACCCATGCCGAAAAACATTTACGTTACGCAGCCTAGTTTGCCGCCGCTGGAGGAATTCATCCCGTATCTTCGTGAGATTTGGGACAGCAGGATTCTGACCAATGGTGGCGCGTTCCATCAGAAGTTGGAACAGGCGCTGTGCGAATACCTCGGGGTGGAACACATCGCACTGTTCACGAACGGCACTATCGGCCTCATCACCGCGCTGCAGGCTCTGCGAGTTTCAGGTGAAGTCATCACGACACCGTATTCCTTCGTGGCCACTGCGCATTCGTTGCTGTGGAACGGGATCAAGCCGGTATTCGTCGACATCGATCCGCACACACTGAATCTCGACCCCGCAAGAATCGAAGCCGCGATCACGCCGCAGACCACGGCCATCATGCCGGTTCATTGCTACGGCCGCCCCTGCGACGTCGACGCAATTCAGAAGATTGCCGACAACTACAACCTCAAAGTGATCTACGACGCCGCGCACGCGTTTGGCGTGCAGTGCCATTGCGGCAGCGTGCTCACACACGGCGACCTCTCCGTGTTGAGCTTCCACGCCACCAAGGTGTTCAACACCTTCGAGGGTGGCGCCATCATCTGCCCAGACGCGAAGACGAAGGCGCGCATTGACCAGTTGAAGAACTTCGGCCACGCCGGCGAAGTGAATGTCGTCGCCCCGGGCATCAACGGCAAAATGAGCGAGTTCAACGCGGCGCTCGGTCTGCTGCAGTTGAAGTACATCGACGAGGTGCTGGCGCGCCGCAAGGTCATCGATCTGGCATACCGGGAACGCCTGCGCGACGTCAAGGGCATCCACTGTCTGGGCGATGCCGGCGAGACGCGCGCGAACTACGCTTACTTTCCGATCCTGGTGCAGCCCGGCTACCAGCTCAGCCGCGATGAACTCAACCAGCGGCTGCGCGACAAGGGCATCTTTCCGCGCCGCTACTTCTACCCGCTGATCTCCGAATTTCCGATGTACCGTGGGCTACCCTCGGCGCACCGTGACAACCTGCCGGTGGCGAGCGCTGCGGCAATGCAGGTGCTGTGCCTGCCGATCTATCCCGACCTGCCGCTGACGGCTGTCGAAGAGATCACGAGCCTCATCGCCGCCCCATGATGCACCTGGCGGCATCGCCTCGGTGGCCAGTCGGAGGTGCGCGATGAGGGTGGCGATCATGCAACCCTACTTCTTTCCGTACGTCGGCTACTTCCAGCTTGTGGCTGCGGTCGACCTGTTCATCGTCTACGACAACATCAAGTACACGAAGAAGGGTTGGATCAACCGCAATCGCATGCTTCAGTCGGGCAAGGAGGTGATGTTCTCCCTGCCGCTGCGCAGCGATGCGGACTCGCTCGACGTGCGCGACCGTGCGCTGGCGACTGACTTCAAACCCGACAAGTTCCTCAACCAGTTGCGCGGGGCTTACAGCCGGGCGCCGCATTTCGCCGAAGTGTTCCCGATGGTCGAGCGCGCCATTCGTCGTGAGGACACGAACCTGTTTGCCTACCTTCACCACGCTCTGATCCGCGCCTGCGAGCATCTCGGATTGACGACGCCGATACGCGTCTCGTCAACCGTCGAGATCGACCACGGGTTGAAAAACCAGGACAAGGTACTCGCCTTGGCGAATGCGGTCGGCGCGACAACGTACGTGAACGCCATAGGCGGGCTGGACCTGTACGACCGCGAGACTTTCCGGGCCAAGGGTCTTGAACTGCAATTCATCCGCTCCAAGCCGTTCGAATACCGGCAGTTCGGTGACCCGTTCGTGCCCTGGTTGTCGATCATCGACGTACTGATGTTCAATCCGCGCGAGGCCGTCCGTGATTGCATCTCGCACAACTACGAACTGATCTGAACGATGTTTCACTGGAACAAGCTGGGCAAGGTTTTTACGCCGCAAGCCGTGACCGGCCGTCCGTGGCTCAAGGAGTTTGCGCAGGCGCCTGCCACACTCGTGCTCGACGATGTCGTGCGTGTGTACTTCTCGTGCCGGCCGCAGCCGGATTCGAACGGGCAGTACGTGAGCTATTCCGCCTACGTCGATCTCGACCGTGCGGACTTGTTCAAGGTTCGCGACGTGGCCCGGCAACCGATACTCGGCCTGGGCGGGTTGGGCGAGTTCGACGAGTTCGGCACCTATCCAGTGTCGGTGATCGAAGACGGCCCACAAGTGCGCGCCTACTACGCGGGGTGGACACGCTGCGAGTCGGTGCCCTTCAATGTGGCCATCGGCTGTGCACTTAGCACCGACAGCGGCAAAACCTTCGAGAAACTCGGTAACGGCCCGGTACTGAGCTATTCCGTGGACGAACCTTTCGTGCTGAGCGGCCCAAAGGTACGCCGCTTCAATGGCCTCTTTTATCTCTTTTATATTGCCGGCAGAAAGTGGAAGCGGGTGGATGGGAAGGCCGAGCCTGTCTACAAGATCCGCATGGCCACGTCAGCGGATGGTGTGCACTGGGAAAAGCTCGGTAAGGACTTGATACCGAGCCGCATCGAAGAAGACGAAGCGCAGGCGAGCCCGGACGTGTTCTGCGCTAACGGCAAATACCACATGTTCTTCTGCTACCGCTACAGCAGCGGCTTTCGCGGGAACCAGTTTGGCTATCGCATCGGCTATGCGTCGAGCAGCGACCTGTGCGAATGGACACGCGACGACAGCAAGGCGGGAATTGATGTCTCGGAGCAAGGCTGGGACGCCGAAATGATCAGCTATCCCCATGTATTCGCATTGGACGGCAAGACCTATCTCGCGTACCTCGGCGATCAGGTCGGCCGCCACGGATTCGGCCTGGCGGTGCTGGATGGAACCCTGGAGTAAACGATGAAGTGGAGCAAGCTCGGCAAGATATTTGACCCCATCGAACACGCATTGCCCAACGGTTGCGTTCAGTTCGCGCAGTCGCCGCAAGCGCTGGTGTTCGAGGACTTCGTTCGAATCTACTTCTCGACCCGTGCTCTCGACAGCAACGGCAAGTTTCTCAGCCACGTCGCGTTCGTCGACATGCGCAAGAACCTGCGCGACATCATCCGCATCTCCGATCAGACTGTCATTCCGCTCGGCAACCTCGGGTGTTTCGACGAACACGGCATCTTCCCCATGAACGTCGTGCGTGTTGACGACGCCATCTACGGTTACACCTGCGGCTGGAACCGGCGCGTCTCGGTCTCTGTCGACACCGCCATCGGCCTGGCGATCAGCCGCGACGATGGCCACACCTTTCAGCGCGTGGGTGACGGGCCCGTGCTTGCTGCCTCGCTGCACGAGCCCTGCCTGGTCGGTGACGGCTTCGTCCGCTACAGCGGCGGCAGTTTCCACATGTGGTACATCTTCGGCACGGGCTGGAAGACGTATGCACCGGGTTCGCCGCCCGACCGCACCTACAAGATCGGCCACGCCGTCTCGAACGACGGCGTGGCGTGGGTCAAGGAAGAAGCCCGGCAGATCATCGCGGATCACCTGGGGCCCGACGAGAGCCAGGCACTGCCCACGGTTGTCGAAATCGACGGCCGGCTGCACATGTTCTTCTGCTATCGCCAGTCGTCCGACTTTCGCGACAACAAGGACCGCGGCTACCGCATCGGTCACGCCTGGTCGGATGACCATCTCAACTGGACCCGTGACGACGACCACCCGCATTTGCATGGCACACCGGGCGAATGGGATAGCGACATGCAGTGCTATCCAAACGCCTTTGAATGCGATGGCAAGGTCTATCTGCTCTACAACGGTAACCAGTTTGGGCGCTTCGGGTTCGGGCTGGCGATGCTCGAAGCATGAGCACCACGTCCGTTGAATGGCGTGTCAATGCGGCCAATGCGGCCCTCATTGCAGCCCACCTGCGGGCATGCGACGACACCTTCGTGCCCACCCTGAGCTCGCGGGTGGACATCGACGAATATGCACAGAAACTCGCTGCGAAATCCGAACGTTTCGAGGGTTGGTCGAACGGCGTCCTGGTTGGGCTCTTGGCGGTGTATTGCAATGACTTCGACGGGCGTATCGCCTATATCACGAGCGTCAGCGTCATGCCAGTCTGGCGGGGGCACGGCATAGCGTCGCGGCTTATCGTCCGCTGCGTCGAAAATGCCGTTGCGCTTGGACACACAGCCATCGAACTCGAGGTGGGCACGCGCAACGAAGCAGCCGCAGGTTTGTATGAAAAACACGGCTTCTTGTCCGTCCGGGCAAGCGCGCAAACCATGACTCTGCGCCTAGCGCTTGGAAAGGAACCCACAGTGAACAAGCAACGCGAATACAACGTCGAGATCAATGACACGGCGGACCATCGATATGCCTACAGCTTCGATTTCGACGTCATGCACCCCTTCATGATCCGGTCGTTCGAGCCGTTCTTCCAGCCGGGCAGCTTGCTTGAACTGGGAAGCTTCAAGGGCGACTTCACGAAGCGTTTTCTCGAACGCTTCGACGACGTGACTTGCGTGGAAGCGTCCGGCGACGCGCTGGCGGAGGCCAAGGGCAAGCTGGGTGACAAGGTCAAGTTCATCCACGCCCGCTTCGAGACCGTTACGCTGCCGCAGCGCTACAACAACATCGTGCTGACCCATGTGCTGGAACATCTGGACGACCCCGTCCAGGTGCTGAAGCGGATCAACGAGGAATGGCTCGCCGATGGCGGACGCCTGTTCCTGGTCTGCCCCAACGCCAACGCCGGGTCGCGCCAGATTGCGGTCAAGATGGGTCTGATTTCCCACAATGCCGCCGTGACGCCGTCTGAGGCCGAGCACGGGCATCGCTGCACCTACTCGCTCGACACGCTCGAGCGCGACGCCGTCGCGGCCGGCCTCAAGGTGGTGCATCGCTCCGGAATCTTCTTTAAGGCACTCGCCAATTTCCAGTGGGACCGCCTGCTGCAGACCGACATCGTCTCGAAGGAATACCTCCGGGGTTGCTATCAACTCGGCCAGCAGTACCCCGACCTCTGTTCGAGCATCTTCCTGCTGTGTGAAAGCGGCATGCCTACGCCGTCGCGCAGCTGATGTCGATCAGGCGCAACATCGTCGCCGGCTATGTCGGGCAGAGCTACACCGCGCTGATCGGCATCCTGCTAGTGCCCCTGTACGTCCAGTACATGGGCGTCGAGGCCTATGGCCTCGTCGGCTTCTTCACGATGTTGCTGGGCTGGTTCATGTTGCTCGACATGGGTCTGACGCCGACCATCGGTCGTGAGGCCGCGCGCTACAACGGTGGCGCCACCGACGCGCTGGCGCTGCGCCAGCTGCTGCGGGGTTTTGAAGGTATCTTCATCGTCGTCGGCGTCGCCGGTGCAGCGGCGCTGGCGGCCACCGCTGGCACGATTGCCGGTCACTGGCTGAAGGTGCAGCAGCTCGACCTGGCCGAGGTGCAACGTTCTATCGAGTTGATGGCCATGATCATCGCGCTGCGCTGGCTGTGCGGGCTCTATCGGGCAGCCATCAGCGGCTTTGAGCGCATCGTCTGGCTCAACGCATTCAACGTCGCCATCGCCACGCTGCGCTTCGTGGTGGTGATCCCGTTCTTGATCCATGTTGGCTCAACACCAAGCTATTTCTTCACGTATCAGCTTGCCGTGGCGGTGCTCGAGGCCGTGGTGTTGGTGAGCAAGACCTACCGTCTGCTGCCCGCAGTGGACGTGGCGGGCTGGATCCGCTGGCA
Organism: Hyphomicrobiaceae bacterium; assembly: GCA_031367505.1. GTDB lineage: Bacteria > Pseudomonadota > Alphaproteobacteria > Rhizobiales > Hyphomicrobiaceae > JAKFWF01. The sequence continues at coordinate 6,717 of JANLPY010000109.1, forward strand.
GTGGGCGCCCATCCGCAGCGTGATGCGTTTCGCTCTGAGCGCCGCGTTCACCAGTGTGGTTTGGGTCGTGGTGACGCAAAGCGACAAGTTGATCCTGTCGGGGTTGATCCCGTTGACCGACTATGCCTATTTCACGCTCGCGGTGCTGATGGCCAGCGGCGTCGCGCTGCTCAGCAGCCCCATCACCGGCGCCATCCTGCCGCGGCTGACGCGCCTGTACGCCCAAGGCAACATCGTTGGGCTGAACCAGCTGTACCGCAACGCCACGCAGTTGGTGATGGTGATCACCCTGCCCATCGTGCTGGTGCTTGCGTTCTTTCCGGCCCAGGTGCTGACGGCCTGGACGGGCAAGGCGGAAGTGGCAGCGAATGC
>JANLPY010000147.1:0-1951 GCA_031367505.1 Hyphomicrobiaceae bacterium
CTCGGGCCGACCAAGTACTTCCTCCTCACCGCAACGCTGCCGATCGCCGGAGCAGTAATGCTGATCCTGTTCGCGCACCCGCTCGAACGCCTGCTCGCGCGCGGTGACGCGGATCGGGTGGATTTGAAGCCGGGCGGGGCGTGAGCTAATCCAGCTCCCGCTCCCTTTATCGGGAGCGGAAGCTGGCTGGTCTGGTCGGCACTCGACTCACGCCGCGATCGGGTGCCCGCCTTCCATCGCCTGAAGCACGCGCGGATCGTCGAAAATCGGAATCCCGGCTTGGTCGTAGTTTTTGACCGCCGTCGGGGTCAGCAGGCCGACCCGGGCGAGCGCAGGCATCATCAGATCCTTGAGCGCATGAATCTGCCCTGGCGGCAGTTCCTGCGTGATCCCCGCCTCGTGCGCTTCCTCGACCCCCTTGAAGAAGTCATCGGGGTCGATCTCGCTGTTGACCAGGACCTCCATGAAGCCGGGATCGACTCTGCTCGCCAGTGTACCGGTGGCACTCGATCCGGCGAGGATCTTGACCGCCTGGAAAGCGAAATCGGCAAGGTCTTCCACCTCGTCCTCGGGCAGCTTGGCAATGACCGGGCCAAGGAAGGCATGCCCGAACGAAACGTGGCGCGATTCGTCGCGCATGACGTTGAAAGTCAACTGCTTCAACAGCTCGCACTGGGTGGTGCGATACATGTTGTTGAATGCGCCGAGCGCCAGCCCTTCGACGATCATGTTCATCCCGATCATCACCTTTTCATAGCGATCGGATTGCAGCGTCGCGTCGATCAGATCCTTGAGCCAGGGGGTCATCGGATAGACGATCGCGATCTTGTCGCAGTAGCGGGCATAAACCTCGACGTGGCGCGCCTCGTCCATGGTCTGGGTCGCGGCATAGAGCTTGGCAGTGGCATCGGGGACCGAATGGGTGACGCAGGCCGCCGTCATCAGTGCGCCCTGTTCGCCGTGGAGGAATTGCGAAAGCAGCTGCGCGGTCGAATGGGCGGTGAAGGTTTCCTGCTGACGTTGCGACAGCTTGGCGAAAAACGGCATGCGATGATAAATGTCCGAGCGATCGTTGATCAACGGCTTCGATGGATCGACCTCGGTATCCCACGGCAGCAGCTCGTCGGAATTCCACTGATCCTGCTTGGCGCGCTTGTAGAGGTCTTCAACCTTGTCGCCCGAGAGAAAATAATCGAACGTCCAGGCGATGCTCATCGGGTTCTTGTAGATGTCATCGGGGTTCATGGAGACCTTCCAATCGTCGCGGGTTTTGGCTTGGGTCATCGCATCCTGGGTCATCTCAACTCTCCTGGTAAAGCGTCAGTACTGGCGCGCGGGCAAATGCACTTCGAGCCCGGCGAGCTCGTCGGTAATCCTGATCTGGCAAGCGAGCCGGCTGTTCGGGCGGGGGTCGATCGTGAAATCGAGCATGTGCCGCTCAAGCTCCTCGGCCGGCGGCACCCGCTCGAACCAGCCGTCTTCAAGATAGACATGGCAGGTGGCGCAGGCGCAGTGCCCGCCGCAATCGGCCTCAATCCCCTTGACGCTGTTCATCAGCGCGGCATCGGCCACCGACAGCCCGGGCGGGGCATCGACGATGCGTGCTGTACCCGCCAAATCAACGAAGCTAAGCTTGACCATCGCGCGCATCCTCGCGAAGCGCGCATTCACGCCCCGTTACTTACATGATTGTAAGTGGTGCTGGGCGAGAGTCTTTGACATGTATCAAGCGCGGGGATGGGGTGCGCGGGCATGCCGTTGCGTGTCCCCGTCCGACCGCGCAGCTGAGTGGCGATACTCGGAATTCCGCCACTTACGCAGTCGCAACGGCGGGGCGGAGGCGTTAATTAGTATTGTGTCCCCGGAATTGCCGTGTCCCCGGAATTGCCGGTGTCCCCGGAATTGCCGGGCGGATTTGAAGAAGTGAGGGGTTTTTAGGCGTCACGCATTG
>JANLPY010000154.1:0-10746 GCA_031367505.1 Hyphomicrobiaceae bacterium
GTGAGGTTCACCGACCAGGGTCTCATCGAAGCCGAGCAGGCGTGCCGCGCGCTCTTTGCGTAAAAATGAAGCCGTGGCTGACGGCAACACACTGGCGCATATCTAGGCAGGAAGAATGGTGGTCGAACTAACCCAGCGTTGCTACAAAGTGGATTTGGGTGGGCCGGAGGTCTACGAAAGCGGCGCTGCGTTAGTGACGTTATTGGCGCGTCCCGAATCGGGCAATTCAGATCGTGAACTCGGAGCGCTTCATGCGTCGTTATGCGCGAGGGTCTTGCAAGCGCGCGCGTCGGAGGACGAGGGGTGGGCGGGGGCGCCACAGTTGGTCAAGCCGTTGTACGCGTTTCGGCCCGAGAAGGTGGTCGCCCGCGACCTGCGCACGCTCGGTCGACGGTTACGGGACCGCATGGTGGCGGCGCGGATGGGGTTGAGCTTTTTGAAGCAGTCGGTGGAGGGCGAGCGGTTCGTGTTCCCGAGCGGCTTGTCGGGGCTTTCCATTCATGAGGTTGCTGCCTGGGTCGCAGACGATGCGGGGCAGGCGGACTTCAAGAATGTCGAAAGCCGGGTATGGCGCCCCAGTGTGCCCGTGTTGCATCTGGCATGTGCGGTCGCGATGGCCGTCGATCAATCCGAGCGCCTGGCACTGGCCACGGGCAAGCCCGAAGGGGTGATCAAAATGAGCCAGTTGCTGACCCAGCGTGAGGTGATTGAGTGGGTAGTGCGGACGGCCAGTGAAGTGGCAGATCTATTGTCCCATTGCCCCGGCGCGCGCGTTCGGCGGGAGCAACTGATTGAAATAGTGCTGAGCTGATCCCTTCAAACAATTTTAATTTTCTTGAAGTCGAATTCACGGCGGCAGCACGTCATCGTGGCGGACACCTTCGGGCTGCCATCGCTGACGCGATAGGGACGCTCGGGGTGATTTATCCCCCTTGGAGATTTCTGCCATGTCTGCTCACCCCTTTCGACGCGCCGGCCGGGTTCCCCCGCTGTCCGGTGCCCTCAAAATCGCTTACCGGCCCATCACCGCGCTTCGTCTCGACGCCAGCAACCCGCGTCAGCATCCCGAGCGGCAACTGAAGGCCTTGGCGCGGAGTATCCAGACCTTCGGCTTCAATGTGCCTGTGCTGGTCGACCGCCAAGACCGGGTGATTGCCGGTCATGCACGTTGTCTGGCGGCACAACGCCTGGGGTGGGTTGAGGTGCCGACGCTGATGCTAGAGCACCTCAGCGAAGCGCAAGCCTCGGCCTATCGGATTGCGGACAACCGCCTGACCGAGCAGTCGACCTGGGACGAGCTCTTACTCGGGGCCGAGTTCGCCCGCCTCGCCGCGCTCGATCTTGACTTCAGTCTCGAGGTCACCGGCTTCGATATACCGGCGATTGACCTACTGATTGAAGGCGCGACGTCAGGGAAAACGGCGGAGGACGCTGCCGCGGACACCTTGCCCGCGATGTCGGGTCCCACCGTCAGCCGTGTCGGTGACCTCTGGCAATTGGGTCCCCATCGCGTGCTGTGCGGCAACGCGCTCATCGAGCGTTATTACCGTCAGTTACTCGGTCGTCAGCGGGCCGGCGTGGTCTTCACTGACCCGCCGTACAACGTGCCCATCGCCGGTCACGTGAGCGGTCTCGGCCGAGTGCAGCATGCCGACTTCGCGATGGCGGTTGGGGAGATGAGTCCGGAAGACTTTACCGATTTCCTGCGTCAGGTGATGCGGCTTTTGACGAGTTACAGCCGCGCCGGCTCAGTGCATTACCTCTGCATGGACTGGCGGCATCTGCTCGAACTCATGAGTGCCGCCGAAGGCGTCTATGCCGAGCAACTTAATCTCTGCGTCTGGGCGAAGGACAACGGCGGCATGGGCTCGCTCTACCGCAGCCAGCACGAACTCATCGCGGTGTTCAAACACGGCCGTGGCGCCCATCGCAACAACGTCGAGTTGGGCAAGCACGGTCGCTATCGCACCAACGTCTGGCGTTACCCCGGCGCGAACTCCTTTGGTGGACGGCAGAGCGACGAGGGGTCATTACTCGCGCTGCATCCGACCGTCAAACCGGTCGCGCTGGTCGCCGATGCGCTACTCGATGTCTCAGCCCGCGGTGATGGGGTTCTAGATCCCTTTCTCGGCAGTGGCACGACGGTGATGGCGGCCGAGCGCGTCGGACGGGTGTGTCACGGCATCGAACTCGAACCGCGCTATGTCGATTGCATCGTCCAACGTTGGCAGCGTTACACCGGTGAACGGGCGCTGTGTGGCAAGACCGGGGTGTCCTTCGATGACGTGGCCGACATGCGAGGAGATGACCATGTGTCCGCCGCGTGACGATGACGACGACAAGGTGGGTTACGGCCATCCGCCGACACACACACGCTTCAAGAAAGGCCAGTCCGGCAATCCGCCTGGCCGACCCAAAGGGCGGATGAATGGCTTGACCTTGCTTCAGCAAATCTTAGACGAGCGCATCACGGTCAACGTCAACGGTGAGCGCAACACCGACTCGCGCCGGAAGTTCTTAATGAAGCAGTGGGTGCATGCCGCGATGGCGGGCAATGTGCCTTCCCGTGGTCAGCTGCTGCCGTTCATAGAGCAAGTCGATGCGATGTCGAATGCGACGCCGGAAGCGAGTGCGGACACCGACGCTGCGTTGCTGGCTACCCTCGCTGAGCGTCTGAAACTGGCCATCGGCGAGGAGGGCGGCTCGAATGACGCCTGAAGTTCGCGCGCTCTTGCGCCACGACCTGAGTACCTTCATCCAGCAAACCTTTGTCGAGCTCAATCCCGGCGTGCGGTATCTGCCGAACTGGCACATCGACTTGATGGCGACGGCACTCACACGGTGCCTGAACGGCACCTGCCGCCGTCTCATTATCAACGTCCCGCCGCGCAGTATGAAATCGATCTCGGTGTCGGTGGCATTCACGGCCTGGTGGTTGGGTCATCGACCGAGCGACCACGTGATTGGGGTCAGCTATGCACAAGACTTGTCGAATAAGTTATCCGACGACTGTCGAGCGGTGATTCGGGCGCCCTGGTATCAGGACTGCTTTCCGACCCGACTGTCGGCGACCCGCAATGCGGTCAACGAATTTAGGACCGTACAACGGGGCAGCCGACTGGCGACCTCCACCGGCGGTGTCCTCACCGGCCGCGGGGCTGAGCTCATCGTCATCGACGACCCGCTCAAACCCGATGAGGCCCTGTCCGAAAGTTTGCGCGAGGCGTGTAATCACTGGTTCAGCCACACGCTCTACAGCCGGCAGAATGACAAGGGCACGACAACCATCGTCATCGTCATGCAGCGATTGCACGAAGATGACCTCGTCGGACATGTCACACAACAGGACGGTTGGACAGTCATCTCGCTACCGGCGATTGCGGAGGAAGACGAGCGCCACGTGCTTGACTGCCTGGGCCAGCGCTACACAGTCACACGCCGTGCCGGTGACGTCCTCCATCCCGCGCGCGAGCCCGCCGCCGTCGTCGACGAGCTGCGTCGGACCTTGGGGGAGTACCACTTCGCCGCACAATACCAGCAGCGACCGGCACCGCTCGGCGGCGGCCTCGTCAAACGTGAATGGTTTGCGACTTATACGCGCGAGACCCGGCCACTACGCTTCGATGCCATCATCCAAGCGTGGGACACCGCAAGCAAGGCGAACGAATACAACGACTATTCGGTCGGCACGACCTGGGGCACGACCAGTGTCGGGGCCGACAACGTCATCTATTTGCTCGACGTGCAGCGCGCGCGTTATGAATATCCAGAGCTTAAACGACAGGTCAAGGCGTACATCGATGCGTTCAAACCGGATACGGTGTTGATTGAAGACCGGGCGTCGGGCATCCAGTTGATTCAAGAGTTGAAAGCGGAGGGATGCAAAGTGATCACGGGTATCAACCCGCTCAAAGAGAAAATCGCACGGCTTGTTGCGCAGACTCCTGGCATTGAGCAAGGGCGGGTGTTGCTGCCGGAGTCTGCGCCGTGGCTTGAAGACTATCTACGCGAATTGACGAACTTCCCGAATGGGCGGTACGACGACCAGGTGGACTCCACGTCGATGGCACTCGAGTGGATCAACACCCGTGAGTTCCAACCGGGGATGGGGTACTACTACTACATGAAACGGTTGGCGAGAGAGCAGCGAGAAAGACAGGGACTGGCCTAACGGCCATCGCGCAGCACACAGAGTGCGATCGCGCCCTTCAGTGTTGCCCCACACCCACCTTCTCTGCCACGCACAACTTCTCGTGCTTGACCGCGTCAATTACATTTGAATAAGGACGACTCGTAGCCAAGCTTCGAACCTTTGTTGGCGCCGACGCGAAATTGAGCCATATTCAAATGACGCGCCGAAGCTATAGTGTGGCACTCTGGCCCGCGCACGAACCGCGTCGGGATTGATTGTCGCGCGTTAAAGTCTGACTCACAACAGCGTCGGCACAGTGGCTCAATTCGAGGCCGGGGCCAACAGTCCTGAGGGACAACGTCTAGTGAATCGATTTACTACCATCGAACATGGCATGACGCTAAAAGACATTTGATCAGCGCTGTCGTTCCCGAATATCGGAAACCTGTACACGTAAGGCGTTTTCTCGATCTCTCGCAGAACGGATTAGCCGTGTTCGAATTCCTCGCAAATGAATATTGATCCTCACGCGCGGAAATTGCCGCATTAACATTCGCAGTCGCCATCACTGGCGGTAGCGCACGTTTGGAAACATTGTTATTTCATTTCGCGTGTTGCGGTGCAACAAGGTCGGCGTATGCTCTCTGAAATCATGCAATAGGAAATCAATTTCATGGAACAGCTAGACATCGTCCGCAAGACTACTCGTTCACGCACCCATTATAAGGATAGCGATGCCATTGTTGAGGATGCGTTGGCGAGGGCACGAGAAAACGCCAGTGAATTGGTGCCAGACTCGGCTAAGAGCAAGAATGAAGATAGGTTTGTTCTGGTTCTTTCTATCGTCTCTTCGGCTTTCATGTACGGAGCGATCCTGTGGGTACTCGCCGCGAAGCTTCAGGTCCCAACACAGTTCTAAAGGGAGGTCGCGTCGGTTGCAACGTACAAACTGCCTTTGATACCAAGCATCATCTCAACCGGACATGATGCGAGTCTCACTCCCGCAAGAGGCTCCGTGGCTCAAAGAGTATGTGCACGAAATGATCTCGTTTCCGAAATCAAAATATAAAGACCAAGTCGACTCGACGTCACAAGCACTCAATTGGATATTGCAAAATGAGCTAGGGGAGAACATGGGTTTCTATCGCTGGGCCAAGAACCAGATGGCAGCGATGGAGGCTCAAAAGAAAGCGCCTAAATAGGGCTAAGCCAGATCACAAGTTCGCTTTCTGAAACCATCGAGCGCGGCGCGATGCACTTCCCCGAAGTGGCGCGCTGGCGTCATGAATACACCGTGAACCAACGGCGTTTCCGAAATTGAAGTTCGACGATAAAGTCGACTCCACTTCGCAGGCGCTTCATGGGATCTTGCAAAGCGAGATTAGCCCCGGCAGGGGGTTCCTCGCTTATCGGCGCCAACAGATTGAGTAGATGGCGCTTGAGCAACGGCTGCGCGCATCCTCACCTGATAATGAGGGGCTTTAAAACGAAAAAGCCAGGGGCGGCGCTGCGCAGATAACGCACTGCCGTAGCAGCCGCAAAGGATAGAGGCGCCGACGCGATAGACTGACTCGGGGACCTTATTTCAGATTGGTGGCGACATGGTCAAAGCGATACCTATCGATGAGTTCGTATTTCACCGATGCCGGGCCGGTATTTCACGCATGCCGCGCCACTCGCGGTCAGCGTAGCGAGGCGTTGATGACTGCGTCTGTTTTCGCAGTGCTCGTCAACGCTCGGCCGCGCGCCAGCGGGCACGATCTGGTTTCGTTTTCGCATCGAGTCCCCCTGAAGCGCGAGCTTGTGAGCGTTATGCGCATCGTCAGTAAAGTCGTCCTTGAGCACATCGGTGAAGTCCTCGGAGGTAAACTGCGGCCTTGGTCGGTGTTGAAGATCTGCGGCGCCCCAAAGCGCTGTAGAGCCTCTTCCAGGGCCTCGATGCAGAACCCGGTGTCCAGCGTGTTCGACACTCGCCAGGACACCACTCGGCGCGAGTACCAATCGATGATCGCAGCCAGATACATGAACCCCTTCGCCATCGGGATATAGGTGATGTCAGTCGACCAGACGTGGTTCGCGCGCTCGATAGGCAAGCCGCGTAGCAGGTAAGGGTAGATCTTGTGCCCCTTCCCAGGCTGGCTTGTTCGCCGTCGCGGGTACAAAGCCTGCAGACCCATCAGCCGCTGGACCCGCTTGCGGTTGACTGTCTGGCCACGGTCCTCCAACTCGTCGCAGAGCCGACGGCTGCCATAGAACGGATACTGCAGGTTGTGCGGGCCTGGCAGCGCTGGTCGGCAATTCTTCTTCGGCCTCAAGGCCTCTACGGCACGCGGCCTGCTGACTGGGGTAACAAGGGCGCGAAGCTTAGAGCCATTCGCGAGGCATTGGGCATCTCTAAGCGGATCTGGCTCGCCGCAGATTGCGATCGCGAGGGTCAACTCATCGGGCAGGAGATCCTCGAGCATTACAAATATCGCGGCGAGGTCATGCGGGTGCTGTTCACGGCCCAAGATCAGCAGACTATTCGCGATTCCTTAGTCGAACAAAGCCCAATGCCGAGCAGTGCGCACGCTAGATCTTTCAGCCACTCACGTCGGTTCGACATCACGCTGCGATCGAGTTTTTACCAGCCGGCAACATTGACATTCACCTGTGCAGCCATCACCATTCGCCCATCGAGTTATCCCACGTTCCATCGATTACCGCCTTAGCGTGCTATCGACGTCTGCCCCGCGGTCGCTTGCGCACCCAATGGCCCACGGTAGGGTGCTCGGGGAAATCTCAAAAATTTCCCATCGCCACGGCATGTCCGTAGGTGTAAGCTCTGCCGGGTAAGCCCCGACGCCAGGAACCCCCAAACATTCACGCGGGACGGAGTTAAGAGCATGACCAAATCATTATTCGCAATTTCCCTGGTGGCTATGGGCCACCTTGCCGCCGCGCAGGCAGACGGCATGCCGCCCTATACCTTGGATCCCGGTCCCCACGCCGGCAATTACGAAGCGACGCTGACCGGCACCGGTCAGTCCGACAGCGAATTCGATCGTTCGAATTTTGGTGTAACCGGCTCGGTCGGCTACTACTACACCAAGAACTGGTTGTTCAGCATGAAACAGGGCCTGCAGGCGAATGACAATGGTGACAGCACCTTGATCAATTCCCGCACCATCTTCCAGGCCGCGTATCAGTGGGATCTGGCCAAGTGGCAGCCTTACCTCGGTTTGAACGCCGGTGGGGTCTATGGTGCCGGCATCCACGATAAGGCGCTGTTCGGGCCGGAGCTCGGCGTGAAGTATTTTGTCAACGAAAGCACCTTCATCTTCGCCAACATTGCCTATGAAGTGCCGATCGACGAATGCTGCAACAACGGCAACATTCCCTATTCGCTGGGCATCGGTTTCGATTTCTAGGATAGACGGCACTTCGAGCTGATTCTCTCCGGCCGCGCGACGGCCGGCGACCCGCCCTTCAGGAGCAATGCCCCATGATTTATCACACCCACGCTGGCACGGTCTTGGTCGCCGCCATCTTCCTCGCCATGCACACGCCGCCGTCAGCGGCCGCCACCGATGTGCCCGCCGGCAGCAGCCATGCATTCGAACAGGCACTGGCGAGCGACTACCAGGCTTTATCGAATGCCGAGAGCGCGGCGGGCGATGGACGCGATGCCGCGACCTATGCCGCGCGAGCCGCGGCGGCGAGTGCCGGGCAACCGACCGCGCCCGACGAACTCAAGCTGCGTGCCGCCTTTCTCAAAGATCATTACGTCGATGAGTTGAGCACCGCGCATGATCGGCTGATGAACGCGCTGGCCAAGACCGCGCGCAACGATGCGCCGGCCGCCGCCGCGCGTGCGCAAACTTCCTTTGATTGCTGGCTGGAACAGTCAGCCGAGGATCTGCAGCCGGACGATATCGCGGCCTGCAAGCAGTCCTTCATGACGGCAATGACGACCGTCGAATCGAGCACGCAGCCGGTCGCGGATGTCGCGCCGCCAGTCGCTGTTGCTCCTATGGATTCCGATGGTGATGGCGTCATCGACCCGAATGACAAGTGCCCGGGTACCCCCCCTGGCGTCAAGGTCAATGCTGAAGGTTGCCCGGAAGTCGGCGCGACGCTGATGTCCATGCAGGGTGTCAACTTCGATACCGACAGCGCCAAGCTGAAGGCCGAGTCGACCACTGTTCTCGACCAGGCGGTCAAAGTGCTGAACCAGCAGGCCGTTTCGGTTCGCATCGAAGGTCACGCCGACAGTCGTGGTTCCGATGCCTATAACCAGTCGCTATCCGAGAAGCGTGCCAAGTCCGTAACGGACTACCTGGTCAGCAAGGGTGTCGACGCAGACCGTCTGACCTCCGCTGGCTATGGCGAGTCGAAGCCGGTGGTGGCGAACGATTCGGCGGCCCACATGGCCAAGAACCGTCGCGTCGACCTGGTCGTGACCCACAACTGAGGCTAGCGCATTTCTGGCGCGGGAAGCCACGGTTCCAGGGGGATTCTTATACCAACCCGGGTCATTGTAATCGCCGCGCGCGTGCTCGTCGCGGACCTTCAGCACGGTGAACATGCCGCCCATCTCGACCGGGCCGAATGGACCTTCGCCAGCGACCATCGGCAACGTATTCGGTGATCCGTCCAGCATGCCCATCGCGAGATGCATGCTGTGTTCGGACATACCGTTGCGCCCCATCGCCATATAGCTCGGCAATACCTTACGGATCTCTTTGTCGATACTGCTCTGATCAACGCCAAGTACGTTCGGGATACCGAGCCCCATGGCGTTCATGGTGTGATGAGACTTGTGGCAGTGAAATGCCCAGTCGCCGGCGATGACGAGGAATTCGATATCACGCATCTGGCCGACCCCCACCAATTCGGTCCCTTCCGTTCGCCAGCGCTCTTCGGGCCAACGTCCACCATCGCCACCGGTGACATGAAACTGGGTACCATGGAGATGCACGGGATGCTCATGCATAGACAGATTACCGATCCGGATCCGCACCCGCTCACCGCTACGTGCGACCATCGGCGCCACGGCCGGAAACAATTTGCTGTTGATGCTCCATAGATTGAACTCCGTCATGATCGAGGGATCGGGTCGCCAGGTGCCGGGTTGCAGCGCCCAGTTGTGCAGCAGCATGCCGTAGTCCCGGTCGATGGGTCGCGACTCGCCGGCGCGCGGATGGATGATGAACATGCCCATCATGCCGACGCCGAGCTGCACCATCTCATCGGCGTGGGGGTGGTACATGTGGGAACCGTGCTGCTTAAGGGTGAATTCGTAGGCATACGTTTTCCCCGGTTTGATATGCGGCTGCGACAAACCACTGACCCCGTCCATGCCGCTTGGCAGATACAGGCCGTGCCAGTGCACCGAGGTCGCTTCGCCAAGGCGATTGGTGACGAGAATGCGCACGCGATCGCCTTCGACGGCCCCGGCGTCGAGCCGTTGTATCCCCAGCACTTGGCTTTGCAGCCCGGCGCGAATTCGTGCTCGACCGGCTCGGCGACCAGATGAATCTCCTCCACGCCGTCATGCATGTGGTAGGGCAAGGTCCAACACGTTTATGACTCAAACGGTGGTCTATTACTGTCAGTCGCTGGGCCTCACGCAAACTCGCTCACGGGCCTACAAAAAGAACGCTCAAGCGTGGGGCGAGCAGAAGAACGGATCTATCGTTCGACGGCTGGTTGGTTATGGGCGGTTGAGCGGACGATCTGAAACGCAAGCCTTGGTGCACCTCTATTCGGTATCCCGACTGTTCATCAATTTCTTTCAATCGTCGTTCAAGCTCAAGTCGAAGATACGAGACGGCGCGCGAGTGCATAAGACCTATCACGCTCCGATCACCCCAAAATCAGGCGCTTTTACATCGTCGTGAACATGCCGCAGCGGTGGGGCTTCCGCCTCGCTTCAGCAGAGTTAAGCCTCCCGCGATTAGCCCGCTTATTGAGCCGGGCGAAATATAACAGCGGAGTTATGCGAATTCGCGCGAAGCCAAACGCCAGATGTCGATAAGCCGAGCCCACGCGAATTAAATTCCCTGTTACACGGATTTCATTCTCTGATAACCCGATTTAATTCCCTGTTCAGTTGCGTAGGGAATTTCTCTGCAAGTTTCCGATTTAGCTAAGATTTTTGACCGACCAAAGGCGGCCTGAAGTGAAAATCTGCCCAATTCCCTGATAAATTCCCTGTTAACAGGGAAATCCGCTCAGAGCAGGGTTCGCCGATGCCTCGCTGCTCCGCCAAATGAGATCTGAAAAATTAGAAAAATCATTCAATTGAGATTTTTATAATTTTCCTAGCCACAAAACTAGCCACGAAGTGCGGATTTTGGCCGCTTAACCGGCAATAGAGTGCGCTGCGCACGATGCTTGACCGGCCCATCCGCACCGCTCCATGGATGGTGTGACGGCGACATCTTTTCCGACCATCGAACCCGCCTGGAGACAGCCCACCGGCCGTGGTGAGCGGGCAAGATGCAGAATTCCAATATCGGTCGACCTGGCTGTTGTTGCTATTCCTGCTATTCAGCGGCAACGTTCAGTAGCAGGAATAGCCGCGACCCTCAGAACGCTGCATGACGATACCGGGCTGACGACCATTATCG
>JANLPY010000262.1:0-1932 GCA_031367505.1 Hyphomicrobiaceae bacterium
GCCCAGAACATGCTGGCCGCCATGGGCACACCGCGTGGCGCGCCGCCGGCCTGCCTGCGGCCTCCGGAGTCCGACCCTGCCCCGCTGGTGGTCGCAGCCGCGCCATCAGAGGCACGGCAGGTGCGCCAAATCACTGCATTGCCGGCTCCGCCCTTGCCTGCCAACGCACCCGAACCCATCGTCAGGTTCGTGACTCTGGTTGCGCCCGAATACCACCTCGCACCCCGTCTGGTTCTGGCCGTGATGGCAAACGAGTCCAACTTCAACCCCTGGGCGGTGTCGCCGAAGAATGCCCAGGGCCTGATGCAACTGATCCCCGACACGGCGGCGCGCTTCCGGATTCGCCGCCTCACAGACCCGGCGCAGAACATCCGTGGCGGCATGGCTTACCTGCGGTGGCTGCTGGCCTATTTTGAAGGCGACCTCACGCTCGTGCTGGCCGCCTACAACGCCGGCGAGAGAGCCGTCGACCGCTACCGCGGCGTGCCGCCCTATGCGGAGACACGCCAGTACGTGCGGCGCATCCTCGAGGCCATGGACGGGCAACGCTCACATCCGTTTGATCCCACGGTGACACCACCTTCAAACGTGCTGGCGTTGTTGCGCGGACCGGCTGCGATGCGATGACATTCTTTGTCTCTCCAAATACCTGTCGGCTAGTGGCGATACGCCCCTGGACCGGCCATCCTGCCGGAACCCTTCAGCCGCCCCACGATCCCCGCCTCCTCGTCCACCGAGAACGAATACGGGTACAAGGATCGTTCGGTCGCCGACATCTTCGGCTGGCCGCCAAACTTGCCAATCTGCTGCTCGGTATGCGAGAACTTCAGGCACAACAAGACGGCGGGCGCGTTAACACGCATGTTCAAACGCTCGGGCCCCATCACCTGGAAGCCCAGAATCTTCTCGTAGTACCTCACATGGCGCGGATTGACCTCGATCAGCAAGCAATCAAACCCCTTGACACGATAAGCGTAGATGTAGGCCACGTGAAACAGCGACGCCAGCACGCGCCTCGAACCCAGCACGCTGTCCATCGCAAGCTTCGTGAACTCGCAGACACGATGGCCTGCGTCGCGCAAGCCGCGCACCTCATCGGGAAAGAGGTCTTCTACCAACAAACCATCTGCGCCATCGAAACTGATGCTCATGGTGCCAATGGTCGCATCCTCATCGCTGGCAACAAGGGTGATGCGGTCCAGGCTCTGGTCTTGCGGCAACGGCTTGGTCTGGTAGCCTCGCCACGCATACTGCCGGTTGATGAGGATGCTGGCCGAACTGAGCCGTCCCGCTGTGCCGGCAGCGCGTATTTTGAACAGGCGCAGACTCAACTCGCCATCGGCGTGCACACTGGGCTCGGAGGTGTCGGTCAACATCGAACGCAGCCGCCGATCCGACTCGAAGGCCGCGCCTATGATGGTGTTGTCAATCACGTATGGTCCTTGTAGTCGATGACACATTCAGACTGTCGCCCATGGCATCAAAAGCTACCAGGGCTCAGAATTTTCGAGTCTGTTGAATGCTGCGCTCGCTCTGTGATCCTCTATCGACCGATTAAAGACGCACCTGACACCAAGTTGTATCAATTTGATTCGTCACAATCTCGCTCCCGTGAGTCGACTATTGCAACGCAGATTTCGTCGAACTCACGCTTCACTGCGTCGCCGCATACGGCTGACGACGCCTGCCGTCTCTTCTCGCGAGAAGCTGTGGCGGTAAAGCGAACGTCCGGCGCCGCCTCGGACGGAGTCGCCCTTGTGGACACTGTCGATCTGCCCATTGGCGAAGGCCAGGTCAAGCGACATCAGTACCGCCGGCGCGTTAACGCGGCGGTTGTGGCGCTCTCGGACAAGGACCGAGAATCCGAGCATGGCTTCATAAAAGTGCACGTGGCGCGGGTTCACTTCGATGAGCACCTTGTCGCAGCCTTCG
>JANLPY010000266.1:0-2651 GCA_031367505.1 Hyphomicrobiaceae bacterium
AGCATTGGCGAAGGTTACGCGCTCCATGTCTGTCCCGCAGCCCTCAACGCGCGACCACCCCGCAAGAACGGACTTTTCGATCGTCATCGTGCGATCAAGGTCAGCCACAAGCCTTTTTCCGGCCAACTGTGGCAGATAGGCATAACTCGGCCGCCGCCCCTTCCGGACGTCTTCCAGAGTTCTTTCGTCGGATACCGGAATAAGCGGCGACACCTCAACAAATTCGCAGTGTGTGCACTTTTTGATAATATCGCAGGTCTGCGTAACCACAACTAGACCTTCTACAGAAGTTAAAACTTCGAATGTATCGTATTCGTCAGAGACATCCTCGGCAGCGTCCCGTGAGGCTTTCGTCAGTGGACTCCTACGGTCAGCGAGATGAACCATAAACATATCAACGCCAAGGGCCACATCGCCTTGCCTCCAGTCTTGAAGGGCTTGGTCGATACGTTCGATCTCGGCCTCGTCCATCGAGCCGATCATTAGACTGTCACACCCGCTTCGTGTGGAGACGCGCTGGCAAGAATGTGCCCGCGCCGCCTCGAATACGCTCGGGGTTTGTTCCGAGCATATCAGCTACTGAAATCCGCTCTGCCCGCGCCGTTGAGCTAGGCACGTCTGACTGGGCAGAAGGCCTCCGTCCACGCCCGCGGCCGGCGAATGCTACAGCTTCGTCGAACGCATGATCGCGCAAGAGATCGCTGATCGTACGCCCGTCCTCCAAAGGTGTCAGCAGCAATTGACGGTTCTCAGTCGCGGTTCCGCGATCCACAATCCGCAAAGCTACCAGCAAATCCCGCACTTGCTTCTCATTGGGGCTATTGATTGGTCCGCCGTTAGCCCAAAGGTGAACGCTCCGGCGTGTCACGCCGAGAACGTCGGCCAGACTCTCCCACGTCAACCCCGACAAACGCCGCAATTCATGCAGCGCGCGGCGCACTTCAAAGCCTTCCTGAACAACCAAAGAGACAGACTGATTAGGACTTACAGCGGAGAACGCGCGACGTACCTGGGGCGGCCGCTCCGTAACCATCGGGATCGTATTCGAGGTGCTTTCAGCCTTCCCCCAACCGGGACTGTAGACCCTTTCTGGCTCGTCATAGGGGCGAGGGGCTCCCCTGGTGTTAAGGGTCAACAGGGGGACTGACACCAGAAAGGCCCGCAGAGCCGGACCGGGTGAGAGGGCGCTTTTGTAAGGGTTTACCATTGCGGGGGCACGCTGCATGTTCATACCTTCCCGCCATAGGTTTGCAAAAATTCCGGAGTCACCATCCAGCGGAAAACTGCATAAACGCGTTCAGCCGCGAGTCTGGCCGTGTCGATGACTGTCGCGGTGTTAAACGCGGCATCTTCCTCGGTCCGAGATACGTCAAGGTCGATCAACCAAGAATCCTCGCCCAAAGGGGGGACCAGATTTGGGTCAATAGTCATTCCAGCAGGAAGCTTTCCCCATCGGGCCACCAAATCACCTGGTTCAGCTCCCACGTGGAGCTCGGTGAAAAATTGCTTGGCATTCTCTCCCAGGGAGCCTGCGATCCCCATAACCTCTCTCCGCAGTAGCGACCCAATTCGGGAAACGGCCTCACCTTTGATCTGATCAATATAGCGCATACCAAGCCGCGTCACGTGCGAAGGGGCTAGCGTGGCCTCCAAGGCATGGAGGATAACCTGAAGCCGCTCCAGGAAATCCTTGCGGCTTTGATAGGCGCGCGACTCCAGGGATATGAAGTCCTGTGTAAGGCTTATCCTCCACTTCCACGCGGCGCCCATCCCATCAGCAAAGCGCCAGTGCACCGCCATGCTGCTGACAGAACTGAGTTGTCGGGCCGGATCAACGATCAGTGCTGTCGGGATCTCCTCCCGCGTAAGATGCGGATAGGTTTTCCGTATGACCTCCTGAAAGACAGCCACCCTGTCCTGATTCTGGACGGCCAGCAAAGCCGGAAAGCGGACCTGCGCGATAACACTGATCAGGGGAGCCGCGCGGAGGGCGATCTCCTTTGGGGGCACGCCGCGCAACGGCATCTCGATCTGGTCCGCCATAATGTCCTCCATTCGTTGGATACACCCTATATGTGAAATCCAATGTGAAATCCAATGTGAAATTACTCGGATATCCCTAACGCAAAACCGATCCCGCGTCAAGGTATATACGTTTGTTTTCCTACCCCCTCTTCGCTTTCAACCATTCGCTTCGTCAGCCCAGAATCTCCCGATGAGCTCCCCCCTTGTAAGTTACCGACACCATCATTCCCGTCGAATACCCCGAACTTGCCTGAGTGGTATGGAACCGTGCCCCCAGTCGTCCGACCCCAGGCAAGGAAATCCCGGTCTGTGCGAAGCGGACTGGCGGCACGTGGCGCCCGACGCGCTAACGCACTGGGAACGCGCCCCGATCACCAGCCCCGCGACGGGCTTCAGCGGCGGGTCCCTGACGAAGGAAAAATAGCCGTCTCACGCCAATCGCATCGATTACTTTCATGCGGCCTCTAAGAATTAGCGGCCAAAAACCCCTCAATGGCAGCAATAAACCCCTTCGTATTCTGACCGTGCACGTTGTGCCCGCAATTCGGCACCGTCACCAGCGTGCCCATCGCCAGCGCGTCGCGGAACCGTTCCGCCGCTTCGGCGGTCAGAATGTTGGAGTTTTC
>JANLPY010000286.1:0-1600 GCA_031367505.1 Hyphomicrobiaceae bacterium
GCCGTTCTACATCTACTACTCGATGTTCGGCTTCCAGCGCGTCGGCGACCAGATCTGGGCCGCCGCCGACCAGCGCGCCCGTGGCTTCCTGCTCGGCGCAACTTCCGGCCGCACCACCCTCGGCGGCGAAGGCCTGCAGCATCAGGACGGCACGAGCCACCTGATCGCCGCGACGATCCCGAACTGCAAGGCCTGGGACCCGGCCTTTGCCGGCGAGATGGCGGTGATCGTGGACGCCGGCATCCGCGAAATGCTGGTCGAGCAGCGCGACGTTTTCTACTACGTGACCTTGATGAACGAAAACTACGCGCAGCCGACCCTGCCCACTGAGGCGCATGCCGACGTGCTGCGCGGCGGCTACCGGTTCGCGCGCTACCCGCAGGCCACGGCGCAGGTGCGCATCACGCTGCTCGGCTCGGGCGCGATTCTCACCGAGGTCATCAAGGCGGCGCAGCAACTCGCGGCCGAGGGCATCGGTGTCGAGGTCATCAGCGTGACGAGCTGGAGCGAACTGGCGCGCGACGGGGCGGCCTGTGAGGCTGCGGCGCTGCGCGGCGACGCGGCCGCCGCGCCCTTCATCGCACAGCTTCTTGCGGCGGGCGATGGGCCCATCGTCGCGGCCACCGACTATGTGCGCGCGGTGCCGGAAAGCATTCGCGCCTACCTGCCGGCAGCGCGGCGCTACCTGACGCTGGGCACCGACGGCTTCGGCCGGAGCGACACGCGCGCGGCGCTGCGCGACTTCTTCGGTGTCGATGCGAAGAGCATCGTGCGCGCGGCGCGCTTCGCGTTTGGTGATGCTCAATCGCAGCGCTCTAGGGAGCAGAAAACACAATGAAGCACACGTCCCCTCGCTACACAAACTTCCAATTCACTTTCGGCCGAATCAATGTGATCCTCGGTGCTAATGGAGCGGGAAAGTCAAAATTTCTTACCGAACTGAAGGATTCTGTCGCCGTGCTTACAGACGGAGCGAAGGCCGTCTACATCGAAGGTGGCAGGACGATCAAGATCAAAGACGTACTGCAACTGGATCACACGAACGTGGTTCAGTTTGAGCGAATGGACTCCGCGCTTGCGCACTACGCCAACAAGCGAGCTACATCCCTTGCTGACCGCGTGTTCGACGCGCTTGTTGTGCTGGACAAACGAGACACGCAAGTTAAGTCTCATCATTCAGACTCAGTCGCGCAATGGAGCAAGGATGGCCAGATAGGCCCCTGCCCGACACGTGCTCAGCCACCGCTAGAACACCTGTTTGAGCTATTCAATGAGATCTTTCCGCAGATCACACTGACATACGACAGTCATGCTCGCCGGCTTGCGGCACAAAAGAACGGGGAATCGTATGGCCCATCAAGCCTCTCAGACGGAGAGAAGCAAGTCTTCTCAATCCTTGCGGACTTGATTGGGCTCGATGAGTCCTACAAACTCATCGTCGCCGATGAGCCCGAACTCAATCCTGAATCCGTGACCCGCCAACAGCCGGATTGCGGCAAGTTGTTGATGTGATTGACGAAACTGGCAGGGTTGATCCTGACATCGGATCACCCTGCGGGTGAGTTGATGGAGGGTATCGATTTCGGTATTCCCAAGCCCC
>JANLPY010000292.1:0-3821 GCA_031367505.1 Hyphomicrobiaceae bacterium
CCGCTCCAACTCGAAGCAGCAGCAGGCCCTCGACCTCGTAGCCGCCATCGCAATGTAGACAGTAACGCCCGCCCCGCTTCAATCACAACGGATTGAAACGGCAGGGAGATCGTCAGCGACGAACGGGGAACTTCGGCTTAGTTGACGCTGCCGGCGAGTTGCCGGCCTCCGGCTCTCCCACCGACCGAGCCGCCGGCCGTTGCTTCCAGGCCATAATGCCGAGCCTCGTCGCTTGGCTCAATGCCGAGGCCGTTCGAGGTACGTCCGACGGCGAGTTACTCGCGGTCGTCCCCGCCACGGTGGCGTCCATGGCCTTTCTCGACAGTGCTCAATAAATTTTCCACCTCTAGGGCCGTCGCCGCCGAGCGCATGGCCATTGCGCAACTGAGTCTGGAAATGCGCGATTTGCTCCGGTCGACGTGAATCCGAAAAGTTCTTGTTCCCGCCTGGCCGTCACCGGGCCCCCCTCAACTGCTCTCAAGTCACTTTATGATTAGACGTTCTAACTCCCGCTGCCCAACTTGTCGGGGAACACGGCCAATTTAGTTTACAGTCAATGCAGCTGCTTGAGCGCCAGTTCAAGAAGCCGATCGTCGAAGAGCTTCTTCTTGCGAGCGGCCGCGGGTGCGCCGCCGCTCCATGTGCCGATAGCCTTCTTTATCTCGACGAGCGATGACGGCACGTTGTCGTGATGGACAAGCCAATCGACTGTCGCCAGCAGCTCCATGCCAAGCGGTGACTCAAACCCGTCGATCAGATCCGTCGTGGCCTCGAGCGCAGGTAGATAGTCTCTCGCCTCGGTCGCAAGATAGATCGCAACCCGCTCCCTTTGCGCGTCGTCGAACCAGATCACATCGAGCGGCCCAGCATCAGCAAGTCGCTTGTCGCAATGCAGGTAACTGCCATCGAGGGCATTTAGCAGGTGCGTCAGCCGCGCAGCATAAGGCCCGAACTTATTAGCCTCGAACTTCAAGTCGAGCGGATTTGTTAGATTGAGCGCCTCGATTTTGCGCTCCAGGAAATAGGCGAGCTTCTGGATTTCGAGCAGCGAACACTCGATACCGAGTATCCAATACCGACGGACAAGCTCGGCCACTAACGCTCGGGCCGGCGTCAGTGCCTCTACACCTTCGCGCTTGGCCACATTCTGGTATTTCGCGGTCGGCTCGAAAATCACCACCTCGACGTTTTGCAATGGTGCCAGAGCCTGTTCGATGACCTCTCGCACCTCGCTCCACTCGAGTCCCCCGTTCCCGCTACCAAGCGGCGGCAGTGCGATGGAGCGAATGTTGTGTTCCTTGATGACGTTCTTGAGATCTTCAAGACCCTCAATTATCCATTCCAGTTTGGACGGGTTCCGCCAATGCTTCTTGGTCGGAAAGTTGATGATCCACCGCGGACCCATGAGAGATTGCCGGTCTGTCACGAACATATGTCCGACGAGCACCTCTTTGCGCTTGCACGCCGCAGCATACGCCTTAAAATTCTCGGGAAAGGCGTCTTTGAACATCAAGGCAATGCCCTTCCCCATCACCCCAACTGTGTTGACGGTATTCACTACTGCCTCGGTGCCAGCGTCTAGCAGGTTGCCTTGTGTGAACCGGATCATGCGAAGTACCACTCTGGTTTCTTGATCACCTTGAGACTGAGCTTCCGCTGCGTGCAAGCCTTGACTATCTCTTGGGTGACAGCGTCTGTGTGGCAGACGATTCCTCGCAACGCCTCAATCGGCAAGCCCTGATGGATCAGCGCCTCGGCCTGGTACCGTTCAATCTTTCCTGGATCATTCTCTTCGCGCCGAAAATCGCGATTTTGTAAGATTTTCCAATCAACTTTTTTGGGGAGATCATCAAGGGACGCGAAGAACTGGGCCGCCTGCAGAAACGCATGTCTGTCCGTGAATACGAAGTTAGCTTTCCCGGTTCCGAGATCCCGCAACGACGCAACGAGAATGACGATCTCTTGATTCTCCCGCTTCTGTATGCCGCCATGTCCCGTGCGGATGTTGTAGAGCATGGGAGAGAACGGTGTGAAGTAAAACGGAACGTAATCGCTCAATGCCCCATGAGGGACAATCGGAACATCTCGACTGCGACGCTTCTCGATCAGTTCAGGATTGCCGATGCTCACGTGACGCGGATCGCGGACGCGAGAGTTCGGGCAATGGAGACCATGCTGCAGCAGCCACGCGACGTTGTCGCGATGCGTGATCCTGAAGATCAGCGCTTTGTCCGCTGTCAGCTCCTTCGACAAGCCCCGCGACTCCTATCAACCCCGACCCCTTCGTTGCATGCCTCGCATGTCAAGGCATCACTCGACCTCCTCTGATTCGTCTCTTGCAGCCAACGATTGTTCACAATTCGTCCACAGGCTGCAGCATCGCGGAAGCCGCCAGACTTCTACCATCTGCGCTCGCTTGGCGTCGCGCCAGACACGATCTCCTGCAAACGCGCCTCCCAGAACTCAAGCGCGCGCCTCTTCTCATCAAAGTAGTCGTGCTGGTCGTAGACAGAGCCTATGGCCCTGTGCCGGCCGGTGACTTGGTTCTGCACGAGTTGGCGAATATCCATCGAGACCCCGCAGCGCGCCATTCCGGTCGCAGCCTGATGCCGCAAGTCGTGCAGCCGCATGTCCTCTCGGCCGACCGTTCGGAAAACCCGCTTGCACAGCCGTGACACGAACTTCTTGTCGAACGGTGCGTCACCCTTCGCAAGGCGCGCCGGAAACAGGTAGGCGCTCTCCCCTCGCCCGTTGTGCGCTTTGCGGATGATTTCGAGAGCGGCAGCCGGCAGCGGTACTGTATGGGCCAGTCCGTTCTTGCTCCGCTTCGATGGCAGCACCCAATTAGGATTGCTGTCCGCGAGGTGCAGCTCACGCACCTCGATGCCGACGATCTCGTTGAGGCGGCTGCCGAGCAACAGCAGCAGCTTCAAGACATTCCGCACATGCTCGTCAAGGTTCTCGAGGGCGAGCCAGAACTCGCGAAGTTCGTCATCCGTCATGATCTGATCGCGAGGTTTTTCCGCGCCGCGCTTGCGGATACGCAATGCCGGATGCGCTTCGATCAATCCTTCGTCGAGCGCCCAGCTGAACACCGATGAAATCAGTGTCTGACAACGGTTGGCCTGGATCGGTGTCGCCGCCTCAGCTATCTCATTGAGGACAGCGATGACACGGCCTCGGTTAATGGCGGGCAGCTCGTCGTTGCCGAGGCGCTCTTCGACATTCCGCCGGTACAGGTCGGCGTCAGCCTTCCAGCTCTTCTTATGCGGCTTGGCATATCGCTCCAGCCACTGCTTGAAGGCCGTCCCGAATGTCGGTGACGCCGATGGTGCTCCGCCCTTCGGATCTACACCGTTCAGGGAGAGGCCGGTCAGAAGCTCGGTCGCCTTGCGCACGACGGCGTCGAATTCGACGTGCCGGGCGTCGTTGCTAATGGTCACCCAGCGTTGCGTGGCACCCGCCGATGGCCGGTACTTGATCCGCCACGAACCGCCACCCTTCCCGTCAGCAGCAAGGTAGAGCTTCGGATGCTTGGCAATCGAATATACCGCTCGAGGCCCATTGAGCGCCTTGCGAAGGACGAGTTGGTTGGCTGTGAGCTGGGTCATGGCGACCCCCTTAGCACGTAGACTGGTGGTTGCCCAGTGCCTCACCAGTGCCTCGACAATGCAGCTATTCCCGGTCCCTCAGGGTTCCGGCAAGTGCCCTATAGACGTGCACTATATAGTTGATATAACTTAAAAAAATAAGATACTGCGCAATCCTGGCGGAACCTGCCAAAACCTCAAAAAAGCGTCTGGGGGACTGGGGGTCGCGGG
>JANLPY010000309.1:0-5967 GCA_031367505.1 Hyphomicrobiaceae bacterium
TTTGCGAGTGTTGATTTCAGTATAATAACGCCGTCAAGCCGTAGCACGGAATTGTCGCAGGATCCGGGGACGTAGCTCAGCTGGGAGAGCGTCGCGTTCGCAATGCGAAGGTCGGGAGTTCGATCCTCCTCGTCTCCACCATAATTAAGGCCACCTTCGGGTGGCCTTAATTATTTCCCGATTGCGATCGCAGAACTGCTTCGCAGTCTCGGGCGCGGAGCCAAATTTTTCATTCCTTGCCGTTCAGTCAGCCAGCGCCAGAACGCGCGATCGAAGCAGTTCGCGGGCGCCATCCAGTTTTTTTGCATCAGTTTTTGCGGATAGTCGTTCCTTTGGTTTCGTGCCCAGGAAGTATGCGATGCGCTCGGCATTGGCTCCTGATGGATGCGGCAGCCCATCCAGAATGCGTTCGTGGTTGATGAGACCTTCTTTCGCCAGAAATCGAAATGCTTCGACGACGGTTCCGCCGAGAGGCACAAAAACAGCGTTCTTGAGCAAGGCCGCTTCCGCGCCGAAATGTTCCAACAAATGGCGGCGAAGCAACGCATGCTTCAGCATGTCCGGGGTGCCGTTGTAGTTACTCCCGTTGATGAAAACGGGAAATCGCAATACCGAAGTCGTTTGCACAAGCTTGGTGGAATTGTCAAAAAGTCGACCGCAGGTATTAATGCGGAGCCATTTGTTGACTCCGATGTAGTCAAGCAGGTTGATCAGGTTGGGACGCATGGCGCCGCTGAAACTGGCGGTTCGCTTGGCGGCTTCGAGTGCGGTTTCATGGCTCGCGCCGTTTAGAAGCTGTTTGCGTGCTTCCCGCAGTGCATTGAGCATCTGTGTTTTGCCAGGCGTGATCCCGGCGATAACAATTTTTGCGTCCCCGTTTATGTAATCAAACGGCGCGTAATAGACGCTGACCGGACCGTCACGATCGAGCAGCAATCGATCGTCCAGGTCGCAGATCTCGATGTCCCGAATGGTCGGGGCGAAGCGCGCGAAAAGATTCTGTTTCATGTTGGGCTCCTTATTGTTGTTTGATGGAGAACAGAACCGATCAGTTGGAAATAGGCGACGAAACCCTCGCGGGAGAATTTGCCTAGGCAAAAGTATCAGGGTGTTGGCCTACCTGTGGATCGACTTGTGCGAGGGGCGAATAGGGTAATCCGAGGATAAATAGGGTAATTAATTGCCTTAATACCCCTTTAAAGACTAGCATTACCCCATTAATCGACGGTTGGACGGCAAATGCGCTCCCTCACTCCGGAATACCTAGCGGGCTTGCGCTATGACGGTTCGCAGATGGCGACGCTGCGCGCCCTGGGCGAATACCGGGGCAAGCAGCGGCTCTTTATCGCTCAATCTCCCGAAGTATTGCTAAGCCTCCGACAGGTAGCAGTCATCGAATCGACCGAGTCCTCCAACCGGTTGGAAGGCGTGGTTGTATCGCCTGCAAGGCTCAAATCGCTCGTGGCGAAAAATGCCGCGCCGAGAAACCGTTCGGAGCAGGAAGTCGCCGGTTACCGTGACGCGCTCGCATTGATCCATGAATCCGCAAACGACATGGCGCTCTCGGAAAACGTGGTTCTCCAACTCCACTCCGTTCTGTATCGATACCTTCCGCAGCCAGGCGGCCACTGGAAGGCAGCGAACAACGACATCGTAGAACGCCATCCAGATGGCGAGGTGCGCCTACGCTTTCGGCCCGTCGCCGCTCACCTGACACTGATGGCAATGGCCGACCTCGTGTCGGAGTATCGGGCCGGAGTCGACCGGCATCTCGCCGATCCGCTGGTGCTGGTCCCGTTGGCGATACTGGATTTCCTGTGCATCCATCCGTTCCCCGACGGAAACGGCAGGGTCGCGCGCCTGCTGACACTATTGCTTCTCTATCAGTTCGACTACGCGGTGGGCCGGTACATCAGCCTGGAGCGGATTTTCGAAGAATCGAAAGAAGGCTATTACGAGAGCCTCGA
This sequence comes from Hyphomicrobiaceae bacterium, assembly GCA_031367505.1. GTDB lineage: Bacteria > Pseudomonadota > Alphaproteobacteria > Rhizobiales > Hyphomicrobiaceae > JAKFWF01. Next base: position 1,968 of record JANLPY010000309.1, read on the forward strand.
AGCAAGCTCCCAGGGCTGGCACGATGCGAAACATGATGCACGTCCGTGGCTCGACTATTTCTGGGGCACGATGCTTGCCGCATACAAGGAATTCGAGGATCGTGTCGGCTCCATCGAGCGGGGCCGCGGCGCCAAGGGCGATCGCGTGCGGGCGGAAGTGTTGCGCCGTAGCGTGCCGTTTTCGATCTCGGATATCGAACAGGCTTGCCCGGGTGTGAGTCGGGACATGATCCGGGTCGTCCTGCGGGCCATGAAATCGGAGGGGCTCATCGAGTCGACCGGTAAAGGGCGCAGCGCGAAATGGCGTCGAGCGGCCGTAGCCAATTAGCCAGCCACGAAATCAACAGAAAAAACTGGAACCGCATGCCTACGTTGAACTGGATCGGCAAGGAAGCCGTCGTCAAACATCACAAGGAAGTGCCGTTCCGGCTGCTGGAGCCGGTTCCGGAATTGTCATGTGGCCCGGCCGATAGCGGCAACCTGATCGTGCAGGGAGACAACCTGCACGCATTAAAGGCCCTCTTGCCGCGCTACGCAGGCCAAGTGAAGTGCATCTACATTGACCCGCCTTACAACACCGGAAACGAAGGATGGGCCTACAACGACAACGTTAATAGCCCGGAAATCCGTAAATGGCTCGGCGAAGTCGTCGGCAAGGAAGGCGAGACACTGGACCGGCATGACCGCTGGCTTTCCATGATGTATCCGCGGCTGGTGCTGTTGCGGCAGTTTCTTACTGAGGATGGCGTCATCCTCATATCCTTGGACGATGTCGAGTCTGGTCACCTACGCCTCTTACTGGACGAAGTTTTTGGCTTCAAGAATAGGATTGCAACCGTCGTCTGGAACACACGGAACACCGATAACCGAATCAAGACATACCTATCGCCCGATCATGAATACATTTTCGTTTACGGAAAATCTGACAGAGCACGTATTGAAGGGCGTGTGATCGACCGTTCAGACTTCAGGAATCCAGATAACGATCCACGTGGTCCTTATGTAACTGACCCGCTCAAGGGTAAGGCTACCGCCTCAGAGCGACCAAATCTCCACGACTACAATATGGAGCAACCAGGAACGACCAACGTTTGGAAGCCAGATCCTGCAAAGGGTTGGATAACCGATCGAGCAGGCTACGAGAAACTACTTCTTGAAAATAGTATTTGGTGGCCGCCCAATCCTGCGACCGGATGGCCTCGCAAGAAGCGGTTCCTGTCCGAAACGCAGGAGCGAATGCCTGCATCGTCCTTCTGGACAGAATTCAAAACTCAATCGGGAGCGCGAGAGCTTGACGAAATCTTAGACGCGCGGGTTTTTGCGTTTCCAAAACCTGTTTCGCTGATCCAGCGGGTAATTTCCTACTGTGCTCCGCCAGGAAGCGTCGTCTTGGATTCATTCGCAGGAAGCGGCACCACTGCACACGCTGTAATGCGCCAGAACGCTGAGGATCGCGGTAACCGTCGGTTCATCTTAGTTGAGATGGACGACAGTATCTCCCGCATTGTAACGAGCGAACGCGTGCGGCGCTTGGCACAAGGCTACATGAAGGCAGATGAACAAGCGGTCACAGGTCTCGGAGGTGGTTTTCAGTACTGCCGCTTGTCCACCGAGCCGCTGTTTGATGCCGATGGGAAAATCCGTAGTGACGTAACTTTTGCCCAACTCGCGGAATTTGTCTGGTTTGCCGAGACCGGCAGCGGCTATCCTGGCAAGCCCGACACGCCTCTGTTGGGAGTGCATGAGGGCCGTGCGATTTATCTGCTCTATAACGGCATCCTGAAGGACAGGTCGATAGCCGGAGGCAACGTGCTCACCGGGCCTGTGTTCGATACGTTACCCACGTTCGCAGGTCCCAAGGTCATATACGCAGCCGCAAATCGCATGGGAGCCCGCGCATCCCGTGAGGGCATCACCTTCAAGCAGACCCCTTATGCGTTAGACGTGTAAGCCATGACAACATTCGCCCCCAAAATTTACCAGTCGCAAGTGCTCGAAAGCGTAGAAAACTATTTCAAGTCCTGCCACGAACTTCCCTCCCCCTCGATTGCCTTTACCGCTACCACCGAGCGTCTTTGGGGACGAGGCCTGGCCTACAACCCGCTGTCGGGTTTTCCGGGGGATATGCCGTACTTCTGTCTGCGTGTACCAACCGGAGGCGGCAAGACCTGGCTGGCGGCAAAGAGCGTGGCACTGGTCAACGCCCTTCTGCTTCGGGTCGAGCACAGCGTCATCCTGTGGCTGGTGCCAAGTAAGCCGATCCGCGAACAAACGCTAAAGGCGCTCAAGGACAGGCTGCATCCCTATCACACGGCTCTGCGCGAGGCCGGACCAATCTCGGTGATGGATCTGGAGGAAGCCAAGAGCGTGACCCGTCCCACGCTGGACACTTCGACCACGATCATTGTCGCCACCCGGCAGGCGTTTCAGGTAGAGGAAGAGGAATTCCGAAAGGTGTACCAATCCAGCGGTGCGCTGATGCATCACTTCGATAATCTGACACCAACACAGCGCGATGGGTTGCTGACCGAGGGGGAGGGCGCGGATCGAACGACACCGTATTCGTTGGCAAATGTACTGCGCCTGCGTCGACCGTTTGTGATCGTCGACGAAGCGCATAACAGCCGAACGGAACTGGCTTTCGACATGCTTGCCCGTTTTCGCCCCAGTGGCATCATGGAACTTACTGCCACTCCAGATCTGGAGCGCACGCCAAGTAACGTGCTGCATAGCGTATCGGCTGCCGAGCTGAAAGCGGAAGAGATGATCAAGCTGCCCGTGGTGCTGGAAACCGAACCGAACTGGCAGCAGTGTCTGGCTGACGCCATCGGTCGCCGGGACGCTTTGCACAACCTGGCCGAAGAGGAACGCCGGAAGGGCGCAGCTTATTTGCGGCCAATCGTTCTGATCCAATCGGAGCCGCGACGGGCCGGTGTGGAAACGCTGGACTTCGAGCGCGTCCGTAATGAGCTGATTGCCAATCATGGTATCCCGGCAAACGAAATCGTAGTTGCAACCGGCGAAGAAAAAGGGCTGGAGCAAATCGAATCGGTTTTCAAGCTGGGCATCTCCGATCCTGCCTGCGCGGTGAAGTTCGTCATTACCCAGAAAGCGCTGGCCGAAGGTTGGGACTGTCCCTTTGCCTACATTCTGGTGAGCATGGCGTCACTGCATTCTGCAACGGCGGTGGAGCAGTTGCTCGGCCGCGTTTTGCGGCAGCCCGGGGCGCGCCATCGAGAATCGCAGGCACTTAATCGATCCTACGCTTTCGTTGTCTCGCGCAATTTTGCCGAAACGGCCAGCGCATTGCGTGACCGACTGGTAGCTGGCGCCGGCTTCGAGCGACGTGAGGTGACCGAGTTCGTGACCGCTGCGAAGTCCGAGCAAGCTCGGCTTGATCTGGAAGGCCACGCAGGGCGAGTGGTGGTTCGGCCTGTTGCGATTACATTGTCGGAGAAACCCGATCTCAAGGCCGTGCCCAAGCCCGTCCGCGACAAGGTGACGTGGGATGGAAAGCTCAACACCCTGACGATCACTGCACCTCTGACAGAGGAAGAGACCGAAGCGCTTAAGGCTTCCGTGAAGTCTGATTCCGCGGCGGCAGCCATTGTTGAAGCGGCCGAAATCAGTCGTACCACCGCCATCGAATTTTTCCAGACGCCCGCTGAACTTGGCGAGCGCTTCCGGGTTCCCCAATTTGCCTTGCGCGTGCAAGGCCAGTTGCAATTGTTCGATGACCCGGAGGTGCTGGAGTATCCATGGGATCTTTCGCTCTACGATGCTGCCCCGACGACTGATGACCTGGCCGCGCTCGGGGCGGGCTTCAAGGTATCCGAGGGCGGCGAGATCGATGTGGACGAAACCAGCGGGAAAGTTGTATCGCGCTTTCTACCCGATCTGCAGCGCGACCTTGGTTTGGTGTACCAACCCGAAAACTGGGACAAGGTGCGCCTCGCCACGTGGCTCTGCCGCAATCTGCCGGAACCCTCCCTCACGCATG
>JANLPY010000335.1:0-1720 GCA_031367505.1 Hyphomicrobiaceae bacterium
GCCGAACACACACAGAATGCGAACCTCGATCCCAAAAGCGGATTCCTGGTTTCGCCGCTGACCCGGGACCTGCAGGAGCGGGCGCGCGAGAGCATGATCGGTGAAATTGCAGCCATCGATGACGCTGCGGTCTCCGCCCGCTACCTGCGGTATTTTCCCGAGGCCGAACAATACCTGCAGATCGGCGGCTTCCGCTTCTTCCGTATTGAACCGCGCTCCCTGCGCTACATCGCGGGATTCGGCAGCATCCATACCATTTCAGCCGAGAGTTACCTCGCCCCGGCCTATCCGATTGCGGACGCGGAAGGCGATGTCATCGAACATATGAACAACGACCACGCGCATACGCTGCTTGAGTACTGCCGTTACATCCACGGCAAAACGCCGGCCAATTCCGTGATGGTCGGTATCGATTGTGACGGCTTCGACGTGCTCGCCGACAATGAAATTTTGCGCTTCGCATTCGCGGCGGAAGCGAAAGATGCCAACGAGGCGCGCGTGGAACTGGTAAAGCTCGCTATGGCGAGCCGCAGTTGATGCGCGCCGCGCGGCTCACTGCCAGCGCGAGCCTTATCGCGCTCATTTTTCTTTGCGTTGCCTGGGAACTGTGGATGGCGCCGATGCGGCTCGGCGGCTCGGCGCTGGTGCTGAAAGCATTGCCCCTGCTACTGCCCCTGTTTGGCGTGCTGCGCGGCAAGCGTTATACCTATCAGTGGTCGTCAATGCTGATCTTGGCTTACTTCACGGAGGGCGTGGTGCGTGCGTGGAGCGAACACGGTTCGAACCAAGTGATGGCCGTCGCGGAAATCGCCATCTCACTCGTGTTTTTTGTCGCGGCCGTCAGTTATGCGCGCATCTCGGCAAGGCGGGCAGTTTGAACTTGCCATCGGTCGCGGTTTTGCCGACGCATCCGCTTCCTGTGACGACGCTGAAAGGTCTATGACTTTAGCTGAAAAGTTCGCTAGCGGGCATCCCGGCGATGCATGGAGTTGCGGCAAGCTACAAAAGCTACCCTTGTGAAAGCGAAGTTCGGGAGTTGGTTTCGTCGACGCGATCGAAGGGTGTGTCGCAAATGTCAGGCTGGAAGGTGGTATGCCCCCAGCATTATCACATAGACGATTCAATTGGAACTGAGTAGTGCCGGGCAAAAATAAAGAGGGTGCTTTGCAGCACCCTCTTTATCCGAACGGCGGACCCCAACCTCGACTTCGTAGCGCCCGCTTGTCCTACCCGACAATTAGCTCGGGCTTTGGGCGAAAGTGCCTTGCAAGGCTACGGCAGTACGGCAGGATCCCGGCAGGTACTTCGAAATGTCCGGGCTCTGGGCAGACTGCGGGCCGCAGGTCCACGAAGCAATCGCGGCGCCGACCGTCGGCACGGTGTAGCTGGTCGCCGTGGACGACGGTTGCAGGATGATGTATTTGCTGGCGAGGTCGGTGTTGATTGAGGCGGTAATCTGCACGCGGATATCGCCCATCTGGTTGGTCTCGATCTTGTTGACATACTTGGTCAACGGGGGGGTAGCCGTAGCACGCGACTCGCAACCCCACAAACCGCCAACCGTCGGCATTACTGAAGCAGATTGGACGGTCTCGGTAATGCTGGTACGGCAGGCTGATGCCGCAAGGATAGCTTCAGACATCTTGGCGCGCGCGGTGTAGTCCTGGTACGCCGGCAACGCAACGGCTGCCAAAATACCGATAATCGCAACAACGATCAT
>JANLPY010000408.1:0-7600 GCA_031367505.1 Hyphomicrobiaceae bacterium
CCTCTTGGTGAGTGGCAGCGATCAGGTGATTCGATTGTCGATGGGCGACGCTATCTGGCGACCGTCACCAGCTGTCCGGATTCATCGTACTGCTGTCCGGCTTGCGTCGTATTCGGTGTCCGCTTTGCGTCGTTTTCCGCACCTCGGGCATACTTCTGTTTTTCGGGCTCGGCGGCAGCTTTATCGATATCCACCTACACGCCATGTGGTTTGGCATCGCGATCGTTTGCCTTCATGTCGCCTCGCACTACACAATTGGTGGTGCAGGACAATTGATGCGCATTATTCGCCCAGTTCCGTTATTGATACTGCCGCCGCCACCCGATTTTGCGGAGTTGCTGGCAGAGCAGCTGCGCCTTCGTCAGGTCTCGTCAGGTCATGCATCCGTCGCGCAGCCGGCGTTCGAGGCCGGAGCGCGATCGCGCAAGCCAAATCGCATTCATCCAGGCCTAGTTGCGCTAGGCGTCGGAGTGATCTGCGCAGTGCTTGGGCTTGGCCTGGAAGCCGTGACCCGAACCCACCTTCGCATTGGGCGGATCGAACCATCGGCCGCGCCTGTCCTCGACGGCGATCTAAGGGAAGCGGCATGGTTGAACGCCGCGCCTGTTACCATTCAAACGACGCAGGGTGGGGATTTCGGCGGCACCCGCCAATCGACGGTGGAAATACGTGCAGTGCACGACGGCACCTACGCATACTTCGCCTTCGTATGGACCGATCCGACGCGATCGTTGAAGCATATGCCGCTGATCAAGACAAAAACGGGCTGGGAAGTCGCAACGCCCGATCAGGCGGTTCACAGTGAGCCTGCCTATCACGAAGACAAGTTTTCGGTTCTACTTGCGCGCTCGACGTTGCCCTTGATCGGCAATGCAATTCATCTATCAGCTTCGCCCCGCCGGGACCGCCCCGCCAGTAGCTCGGGTCGCGGCCTGCACTACACATCAGATGGCAGCGTCACCGATGTTTGGGTTTGGCGGGCCTCGCACGGCGGTCCCAATGGCCATATCGACAATTGCCATTTCGCCGCCGCGGCAGTTGAGCCGACAGCAGAACAGCTCGACGGCCGCTCGAGCTACAAGGGCGGGTTCGCGGTGGATCCTGGTCAATCGCCAGCCTATCAGGCGAATGTTGAGCCGGACCAGGCCGGCTCCGGTAGTGGAATGATCGTACCCAAGCGGCTACCGCGTGACATCACGCGCACGATACAAGCGTTCGGCCAATTCAGCAGCCTGCCGCGGGAAAGCGACAGCGAAAACGCGCGCTGGTGGATGACGGAGGCGGAATCGTCGCCCTATTCCGCCGTGGCCGGCGCGCAGATCCCAACTGGGACGATCGTCCCCGGTATTATCAGCGTGAATGCGAATCTCATGAATAACACCCGCATCCGTGGAGTAGCCCGCTGGGCGGCTGGCCGCTGGACCCTGGAAATAGCGCGCAAACTAAATACTGGAAGCGAATTCGACGTGCCAATCGAGACTGGCGTCTTGATGTGGGTCGCCGCATTCGACCGATCCGAAACGCGTCACACAAGGCATGTGCGACCCTTGGTAATCGAGATCAATCAATGAAGAAACTACATCGCATCAAGTTGGATGGGCAAGAATTTACAGCCAGGTCAGGCCAGGTACTACTCGATGCGGCACTCATGGCCTGCGTCGACATTCCCCATGACTGCCGTGCCGGCCGATGCGGTGCGTGTTTGACCCAGGTGCAGCACGGCATCACACTCGGCGGCGATACGATGCGCGGCGATGTCGTGCACGCGTGTCAGGCGCGGGTGTTTTCCGATCTAACACTGGCAATCGAGCAGTTGCCGCCGGTGGTCCAAGTAGAAGCGCGCCTGATCAGCGTTGTCGATCTGACGCCTGGTGTTGTCCAACTGACCATTGCTCCGGAGCAACCCCTTCGAATTCTACCGGGGCAGTATTGCCGCTTCAGCTTTCATGGGTATCCTGCACGCGCCTTCAGTCCGACAATGCCGCTTGATGGCCAAGCCCCAGGCGACCGGATTTTCCTGAACGTCAAACGCGTGCGTGATGGTCGCGTCTCGTCGAGACTGGGGGGCAAAATCAGGTCCGGTCACCAACTCACCATCGAAGGGCCCTACGGACATGCGTTTTTGCGTACTGGCCGGCGCAATCGTCTCGTCCTTGCCGGAAGCGGTACCGGCTTTGCACCAATATGGGCTGTCGCACGAACAGCTTTGCACGAGGATGCGACGCGCTCCATGGTGATCGTCGCGGGTGCGCGCGAGCTTCGCGAACTCTACATGGCGCCTGCTTTGGAGTTCGCCTGCAGATTTCCAAATGTGCGCATCACGTTGACCGTCGAAGAGCAGCACTCGAGTTACCAGCATGTACTCGTCGGACGTCCGAGCGACTTCATGCCCGAACTTAGCGCCGGCGACATCGTCTATGCGGCAGGCGCGCCGAAAAGTGTCGAGACCATCGGCCGCCTGGCGAAATCGGCGGGAGCAACATTCTTCAGCGATCCGTTCGAGCCGGCCGGCACTGAGTCCGCGGACTGGTTGACGCGAGCCGCCGGGTGGCTACGCGCGGGCTAGTCGTTTGCAGCGCTCGACATCACCGACGATCCCTTCACGGCCAGGCGGTAACACGTTGCGCAAAATTCACGGCCGGCTGTTACTGCGGATATCATCAGGCCACATCAAAAAATCAGCGCCCAGGCTTGGCACATCAGGCGCTCCGATCTGGCACATGACCGATTTGACATCATCCCTGATCATGCGCACCGCGTGATGGGCGCCAGCTTGGCCACCGGCGGTCACGCCATAAAGCGTCCAGCGGCCGACGAACACGAATTTGGCGCCACGGCACAGCGCGGTCAGCACATCGGAACCGCGCCGGATGCCGCTATCGAGCATCAGCGTCAACTTATCGCCAACAGCATCGCGGATCGCCGGCAGAACTTCGATTGGCGAGGGCGCACGGTCGAGCTGACGCGCACCGTGGTTCGAGACGATAATTCCATCAACGCCCATTCCAGCGGCCCGCATGGCATCGGCCGGCTGCATGATGCCTTTGATGACGAAGTTTCGCGGCCACAATTTGCGGATCCGCGCCACATCATCCCAAGTCGCAGCGGTCGGGTGATGTTGCGCCAGAAAGTCGAGCACTTCCGTCGCCGACGAACCGGGCGGCGCGTACTTGATCCAGTTCGAGCCGGTCAGCGTCGGCGAGGTCGCATACTCCAGCAACCATGCTGGATGGGTCAGCGCCTCGATCTTCGTCGCGAGCGTCGGTTTCGGGGGTCGCGTGAAGCCGTTACGCCGGTTGCGCTCGCGGCTGACGGAACCCGGCACATCGACGGTCAGCACGAGTGTCGACAATCCAGCCGTGTCCGCACGGGCAATCATGTCGTCGGCGATCCGGCGATCACGCGACATGTAGAGCTGGTACCAGGCGTGCTCGGGCGCTAACGCTGCGACCTGCTCGATCGTGGCCGTACTGGCACCGGAAATGATGAAGGGAATGTCGGCCTCTCGCGCGGCGCGGGCCAGCATCAGATCGGCACCAGCGCGGAAAAATGCAGCGGCACCCGTCGGCGCGATGCCGATCGGGCTTGCATACGTGCGTCCGAATAAACGTGTCGACAGATCGGGTTTCGAGGCGTCGATCAGATATTTCGGGACCAGCCGCAGCCGTTCGAAAGCATTCTCGTTGTGGGCGAGACCGCCCTCGCCGTCGACGCCACCCTCGATGAAATCAAAGGCGATCTTGGGAAGACGCCGCTTGGCCATGCGACGCAAGTCGTCGAAGTTTATCGCCTGCTCGAGTCGCATGGGTCATCCAGTGTTGGAGTGATGTCTAATGCGGATTGTAGGGGGCGTTAGGTTCCCGGTAGGTGATGCGCCTCGGGGAAGAACAAATCCTTCCAACTCGACGGCTTGACCTTGATGCTGCCGACCGAATGCATGAACTCGGCATACTTCATCGAATGCTCAGGTGCCATCGTCCACTTGACCTGCGGGCCGCCGGCGATCTCGGCAACCTTCTCGAGCGTCATCTTCGACTTTGTGCTGTCGATCCAGAATTGCGCGGCGGGCTTCACGTCCTTGTTGAGCAGCTCGGTCGCTTCCGTGAAAGCCGCCATCAGCGCTTTGTACAGCGCCGGGTTCTTGTCGTGAAATGCAGTCGAAGTCCAAGCCATCGTGAACGTGTGGGACCCACCGAACACATCATACGAATTGAGCACGGTGCGCACCCCTTCCTTCTCCAATTGCTGCGACTGATAGGGGGGCACACTGAAGACGGCGGACACATCCGTCGATCCGGACAGCAGGGCAATCGTCGAGTCTGGCGGTGACATGCCGACCGCTATGGAGTCGAGTTTGGCAAAGTTCTCAGGGCCCCATTTTTGCGCCGCGGCCATTTGCAGAATGATTGCCTGGATCGACACCTTGGGCGCCGGCATGGCAATCTTGTCCTTATCAGTGAAATCCGCGATCGACTTGATCTCGGGCTTGTTGGTGTTGAGCAGGATCGGCTGCGAGGTGAAAGCGGCGATCCCTTTCACCGGGTTCGGCGTGTCTTTGGTGCGTGCCCAAATTGTCAACGCGCCGGGAACGCCGCCGGTCACAACGTCGATCGAGCCGGACAGCAGCGCGTCGTTCATAGCCGCCGGACTATTGAACACGGCCCAGGTTACTTTGATCTCGGGGATGCCGTTCAGCTTGGCGTGTTTCTCCAGCAAGTTCATCCGCTCCATGAGGTTGAACTGCAGATAGCCCATGGAGAACTGCCGGGCGAAGCGAACCTCAGGCACTTGCGCCGTGGCGCTGGTGGCGAGTGTTAGCATTGCAATAACCACAACCGTTATGCGGCTCAGTGCCTTCTCAAATTGCATCATCACGTCTCCCCTAAAATTTTTCGTTGGCTTCGTATTTTTATGTTCAGGCAACCAGTCGCGCGTAATCCTTGGTCGCCATCACTTGGACACGGCGAATATAGCGCGGCTCGTCCGGCCTATAGTCGGGCACGGCGTTGTGCACGGTGCCGATGTTGTCCCACATCAGCACGTCGCCTTCGGTCCATTTGTGCGCGTGGAAATATTTCTCCTGCGCCTGGTGCTTGAACAGGAAGTCGAGCAGCTCGGCACTCTGAGCTTCAGGCATCCCGTCGATCCACATGGCGTAGCCAGGGTTACAGTAGAGAATGGTGCGGCCAGTAATCGGATGCGTTCGGAAAATCGGCTGCTGCACCGGTGGCTTCTTCGCGCGCTGCTCCGGTGTCAAAGGCGCACGATGCGAACCCGGACGCTGACGCATCATGTCCCAGAACTTGACGAAGTCATGTGTTGCGGTGCGCCCCGCAAGTTGCTGCTTGATGTCTGCAGGTAGATCATCAAAGGCTGCATGCATATTGCGGAACTGAGTTTCACCGAGCGGCTGGCCGTCGCGCATCGGCACTTTCAACGCATGCAGAATATTCGCTAAAGCCACGTCGCGACTGTACGACATATCGGTGTGCCAGCCCTGACCCGCGTCGCCCAGGCCAATCGGCTGGCCGTCCTTCGTCATGTTCGACAGGATCATCACCTCGGGTAATTCGGGCTCGTGGAATTGATTGGCGACGTTAATTTCCAGATCGCCGAACATGCGCCCGAAGCGGGCGAAGGCCGCAGTCTCCAGCGATTGTTTGGGGAAGCACAGCACCCCATAGGTGCCCAACGCCCGCAGGATATGTTTGAAATCGCTGCCGGACACCGGTTGTGCCAGATCGATCTCTTCAATCCGCGCCCCCAGGGTTTTGCCAGTCGGTGTGATCTTGATCGGAGCCTCCCTCAGTGGAATTTTTGATTTAACCTATCATCGAGTTGAGGCCATTCGGAAGTGATCAAAATCCCAACCCTGCTAAGCACTTTCCCCATCACAGCCGATCGCGCTAGCATATCGAATTCAAACACCTCCAGCCAAGGTTGCGCCCCATGACAAACCCGTTCCTGCCGGTCTCTGGGCTGATCTCGCCGCGCTATGCCGGTGTGCCAACCTTCATGCGTTTGCCGTTAGTCGAGATGGGCTCGGTATTGGCAAAACAGATCAACGTCGGCTTCATAGGCGTGCCGTGGGATGGCGGCACGACCAACCGCCCCGGCGCGCGGCACGGCCCCCGTCAACTGCGCGATTTGTCGACGATGATCCGGCGCATGCATCCGGTGACGGGGCTTGATCCGTTCGAGGCGGTCAACTGCGCCGATCTGGGCGACGTGCCCGTGAACCCGGCCGACGTGCAAGATACGCTGGCGCGCGTCACAGCTTTCTACGATGGCGTGGTCGCGCGCGGGATCACGCCGATTTCGGCGGGTGGCGATCACCTGGTGTCACTGCCGATACTGCGCGCGCTGGCGAGTAATCGACCGCTTGGCATGATCCACTTCGACAGCCATACCGACCTCTTCAACGACTACTTCGGCGGCTTTCGCTACACGCATGGCACGCCGTTCCGCCGCGCCATCGAGGAGGGATTGCTCGACCCGAAGCGGGTCATCCAGATCGGCATTCGCGGCACCCAGTACGATGGCGAGGATATCGAATTTGACAGAGCCCAGGGTGTTCGCATCGTCCGCATCGAAGAGCTAATGGAGCGGGGAACGGCTGCCGTAATGCAGGAGGCACGCGCGCTGGTGGGCATCGCGCCAACTTATGTCTCGTTCGACATCGACGGCATCGATCCCTCGCAAGCGCCAGGCACCGGAACACCCGAGATCGGTGGATTTTCAACGTTCCAGGCACAACAGATGGTGCGCGCATTGAGCGGTCTCGACATTGCCGGCTGCGACCTCGTCGAGGTGTCACCGCCATTTGATCCGTCCGGCGGCACCGCCTGGGCCGGCGCATCGATCATGTTCGAGTTGTTGTGCGCACTCGTGCCGGCGGTGCTGGCGCGGCAGAAGCGATAAACGCATCAGCCGGCTCCGATCTGTGGAGCCGGCTAACGGATGAAATGCCCCTCAAAGGCTCGCGAGCTTGCCGTGTTTATCGGCAAGCAGATAGTAGAAGGCGACACGGCTCTTGTTCTTGTCACCTTTCATCTGCTCGCAAACGGCCTTGATGCTCTTGTCGAGATCGGCGTCCGATTGGGCGAGCCCCAGCTTTTTCTTGCACCAGCTTTCACGCACGCGATCGAGTTCATCCTTGGATGAGCACGCGACGAGTGATGTATCAGTGCCCTTTAATGCGATACCCAGGTGCTTGATGATTGCCTTGACGGCCTTGTCGTCGGCGGCCGGCACATATTTCTTGAGATCAGCATGGTGGTCGATCATGAGGGTTTGCTCCCGATGGTTTTTGCCAAAAACTGCATCATTCCATTGATAGTGCGATCACGTTGCAATCGTCGCCCGGCGAGCAAACACGCGGTTCCAACGCCGATGGACCGTGCAAAGTGTATCGCGCCCAATCGAAAACGCGAGCAACAAATTCAACTTGCAACAGCAGATCAGTAGTGTCCCAGCGTTAATCGAATAGTTTCAATTGGTTGTCGAGTGCGATGTCGACATCCTGGGCCGGATGGCGCGAAAGCATGCTGTTTATGGGCATTCTCTCGAACATCGTGAGGCTCAGGATCTGTAGGATTTC
>JANLPY010000446.1:0-3364 GCA_031367505.1 Hyphomicrobiaceae bacterium
CTCAGGCGTCGTAATGTCACAGATCAAACGCGCCACGCGATTCTGATCGTCGCCGCCAGGAAAGATTTTGAACGTCGCGAGATCAGGGCTCAACAGCATGTCCGATTCTTCGATGCGCACAAATCCTTCAATCGACGATCCGTCGAACATGATATCGCCGTCGAGCGCCTTGACGAACTGCGAGGCCGGAATCTCTACGTTCTTGTTCACGCCGAGTATGTCGGTGAACATCAACCGCAGAAAGCGCACCGAATGGGTGCGCGTAAGATCAAGAATGTCCTGCTTCGTAGCGCCGGTCAGGTCGGCGAGCAGTGCTCGGGTCGAACCAGTCAATCGAAGCCTCTGATGTTTGAGCAGGGTTGGCAGTCTGGCCGAACCCTTCTAAAGACAATATCGGATACTTGACGCACACACAGCAAATCCGCCGGACCGAATGATGCCACACGTTAGGGCGCCGGGTGTACTTTTCAGCCATGGATTCATCGATTTCGTCCGCGACTATCCGCTGCCCGCGCTGCACCGCGGCGGCCGCCGGACACTTTTGCTCCAACTGCGGTGCCGCGCTTGGCGCTACAGCCTGCCCGGCCTGCGCGAGGCTGCTGCCACCGGGTGGACGTTTCTGCCATCATTGCGGTATTGCCGTCAGCTTCAGTGGCGCGGCCAACGCAACCCCTGCCCGGTTTGCCATCGCTTGGCTCGTTCCCGCGATCGCTGTGCTGCTCTTGGTAACCTTTTTGATTGGCCAGCGACTTGGGCGTTCGGGAACTATTGCCGCCGACCCTGTCGCGGCGACTTCCGGAATGCCTGCCACTGCGCCGGCGAACGGGCGTGGGCAGCGCGCGCCCGATATTTCATCGATGTCACCCGAAGATCGCGCCGCAAAACTATTCGACCTTATCATGCGCCTCGGGCAGGAAGGAAAGCAGGACAGTGTGCATTTCTTTGCCCCAATGGCGATTCGCGCCTACGAAATGATCGGACCGCCGGACTTGCACATCCGATACGACGAAGGAATGATCGCCGTCATTGCGGGCGACGCCAACTTCGCCAAAGCAGAGGCCGACACAATCCTTGCACAAGCACCAACCCATCTCCTGGGCCTTATTCTCGCCGTAAAAGCGGCTGGGCTGCGACAAGACATGACCGCCCGCACCCAATTCGTAAAAAGATTTCTGGCAGCAGCCCCAGCCGAGCGCAAGAAGAAGTTGAAGGAATACGAAGACCACAAGAACGACATCGACGCTGAGCTCACCGCTGCGCGCGGCGCGAAGCCCTAACCCGCACCCTCGTACCCTTACCATGCCGCAGACCACGATCCGCGTCGCCCACAGCCCAGACTCCGACGACGCGTTCATGTTTTATGCACTCGCAGAACACAAGGTGGATACCGAAGGTCTCACCTATATCCACGAGCTGCAGGACATCGAATCGCTCAACCAACGCGCGCTGCTCGGCGAGCTTGAAGTCACCGCCGTTTCCATACACGCCTACGCATTTCTCACCGATCGCTACGCCCTGCTCACTAGCGGCGCGTCGATGGGAGACCGATATGGCCCACGGCTCGTCGCCCGAACATTAGCGACAAAAGCCGACGTGAAGGGCAAACGGATTGCTATTCCGGGACCAAAAACCAGCGCCTATCTCGCCCTCCGTTTGTACGAGCCGGATTTTGAGGCTGTGTTCATCCCGTTCGACCAGATCGAAGACGCCGTCGTCGATGGCAAGGTCGACATGGGACTGCTCATCCACGAAGGCCAGCTGACCTTCGGCGACAGAGGCCTGCACCTGGTCGCCGATATGGGCGAATGGTGGTTTGGCGAAACAGGGCTCCCTCTTCCGCTAGGCGGTAATGTCGTCAGAAAGGACTTAGGAGAGGCCCTTTTGAAGAAGATTTCACGACATCTACGAGCCAGTATCGCGTATGCATTAGATCACAGAGAACTCGCATTGGATCATGCCATGCGTTATGCCCGTGGACTTGATCGGTCAAAGGCAGACACTTTTGTTGGGATGTATGTCAACGATTGGACTCTCGATTACGGCGAGCGCGGCCGTGAGGCGATTCGCCAGTTCCTTGCTCGCGGTGTGGCAGCAGGCATCATACCACATCAGGTCACCGTTGAGTTCGTTGCCGAGTAGCCAACTGTGAGCGACAAAACCAAGCCGATACTTGGCCGCCCCCGGGTATTTACGGAGTTACTCGATGGAGGGGTGCGGCGCGTGCTTGTGGTTGATGACGAAGAATCCATACGTGTCTCGATGGGAAAATTTCTGCGGTCCCGTGGCTATCACGTGGTCACGGCAGAGGCTGGCGCGGCGGCGCTGGCATTGTTGCATACCGAGAAATTCGACGTGTTGCTCTGCGACATTCGGATGCCCGACATGACCGGGCTCGATGTCGTCCCACGCGCCCTCGAGATCACGCCCGACCTTGCCGTGCTGATGCTTACCGCTGTGAACGATGCGCCAACTGCGACGGAGGCGTTGGCCCAGGGTGCCATGGACTACCTGATGAAGCCGATCGAGTTCGCTGACCTCGCCCGCGCCGTGGAGCGGGCGCTGGTCAAACGCGATCTCGATATTCGCCAGCGCACGGTCGAACGCTTTGTGCGCGAAGAGGTTGCGCTCCGCACGGCCGACAATCAGCGAGACCAATCGGCGTTTGATACCGCCGTGATCGACATGCTGTGCTCAATTGTTGATGCCCGTGAAGAACATGATCCATTTCGCTGCGGGCACTCAAGCCGGGTCGCAACACTTGCCGTAGCAATCGCCGCCAAACTGGGGCTCGCGGACGAGGCCATTGGACAGCTTCGCACCTCCGCACGCCTTCACGACATTGGAAAAATTGGCGTTCCGGAGGCATTGCTCATCCAGACGTCGCCTCTGACCACCGATGACATCGAACGGGTGAGAGCGCACGTCCAAATAGGAGTGGAAATCCTCGGGTCAATTTCCACATTGGCCAGCGCACTTCCGGGCGTCATTTCGCACCATGAGCGTTGGGACGGAGCTGGCTACCCCGAAGGCCTGAAAGGTGAGGCGATTCCACTCGCCGCCCGGATAATCGCCGTCGCCGACACGTTTGATGCCCTCACGTCGCCACGTCCGTATCAGGCAATTCTGGCCCCGGAGATCGCCTTCACCCGCCTGCTCGAAATGGCCGGCACGCAGCATGACCCGGCGCTGGTAGACGCATTGGGAATTGTGATGCACGACGGTGGCACACTGCCTTTGCCGGAACCCCGCGACTAGGTTCTGGCAAAGGCCGACTTGACGGCGCCGGCCGCGCATTGTATTCAGCGGTGATATCCACTTGCATATTTTCAAATTTGAGACGGAGGCTCCAATGGCGCGCGGCGAT
>JANLPY010000455.1:0-4434 GCA_031367505.1 Hyphomicrobiaceae bacterium
GTGGGCCTCATGACGTGTTGATCACGATCGATGGCGCGGACGCCCTGTTACGCGGCGCGCAGCCGACCTATGATGTCCTTGCGACCAACACAACACCACCAGGGCGCACCTTTCAGCGCCGCCTGGCGCACCGAGCTCAACACGATCCCCGCCACCACCTCGGAAATAATCCACCTCGTTTCCGGGCTGATCCTCCCGCTCTGGACCACCCTTCCGTTCCACACCGTCCGCGTCTACCGCCTCCAGACCGACGACGGCACACGCTTGATCGGCCGCGTCGTCGACCAGCAATGGCTCGACCGCTTCACCCAAACACCCGCCGACACGCCAAACATCCACCACGCCTGGCCGCGGCTGGAACGAACCACTCAGAAACTGCCCATCGACGGCGGGGCGAGCTACCGTAAGTTGGTCAAGGACCTGAGATCACAACTTTTCGTAGGCTCATTGGGAGAAACCGAAGCCGTGAACTTGGTCCGGGGTTTGTGCGCCGGGTAACGGTCGTGCCACCCGAGGGGGGCGGCAATCAACAGCTTGACATTGAAACCGGATCTTCGATGAATGCGCAGCTTGCTGATCAGTACTGTGAAGTTGGTTGCGGGGGCTGGATTTGACCGAGACTTGAAGTTCGTGTGTTGAACTGGACGACACTACTACGGACTGACGTGGCCCCTACCATAGCCTGCGCTCGTCTTGGCACCAATGCCCCAGTTGTCGATGGCCTCGAGCAGAAAGTGCATTGCGAGTGCGGTCCAGTCCTCTGGTCCGGTGAGGGCAATCAGGAACCGTGCTCCGGGGCGAACCGTGATGAAGCCGACGGGATTGGGGCTGGCGTAGTCGTTGGGCCATCGAACACCTGGCTCCACTTTGGGCTTTCCCTGGCCGTAGTAGCTTAGCTGATGGACCGTGATGACATCGACGGCGAAGGGTTTGTTGCTGGTTTCGCTGCCCGGATCATAGAGCGCGTCGTGGAATACGACATGGCCGGCGCTAGCCGGATGTTCATCGTCGACATCGGGGGCGCCAAACAGGATACTGTAGTCCCCGCCGGGCGCCGCGATGATGCGCTTGCGGTCTTGATCCCAGCGGCGACCACGAAAGCCCGATGGAATGTTTTCCTCATCGGCTGGAGCAGCGGGATTGGTGGCGTTCCCATAGGTTTGGGCGACGTAATGCGCACACAAACCTTTGAGCGCCGAGCCTGGGATGAATGGCACGCCCCAGGTATGATGCAGCGTGATCCCGACCTCGGTGGCGCTGGCGTTCCCGTGGCCGACAAGTAGGCGCGATTTGGTATGCAGCCGACGCTTGCAGTCTACCGAAAAACTCTCGTCCCACCGGTTAAAAAAGTGCGTGTAGTGTTCGGCGATAGGCACGTCGCATAGGTCTTGCAACCATTTGGCTCTGTCGCCCCTTGCAACCTTTCCAGCATCCTCGCCAGTCTCGTCGACCGGGGCCCACCCATCATACGCCAACGCGAGGTGTCTCGGCCGGCCCCTCGGTCCACCGTTGACTTGTTTGAGGTCGCTACGCATCGGGTAGACTCCGTGTTCGGCGACAATTGGTACCGGTTGACGGCGCTAAGGTGTCGAGTCGTCCAGCATTGCATCACACGCGCGCTTGAGCCACATGGCAACCTGCAACATCTCGCGTGTAGCGAGCATGTATTGGCCAACGTCGAGCGCATTGACGCGCTGAAACAGGTCGGCTTCGCCTGCCCCCGCTAGGCCAGGAACGTTCGCTTCGGCAAGATGCTCCCGCAATGCTTTTGCGCGATCTTTCCGCCGTTGAAGATCGGCGAGCGCTGCAGATAGGCCGCTTCGCAGAATGTTGGCCCCGAGCGCTCTTACCGCGGTCTTGTAGTTGTCCTGAGCTGTGGCTTCGAGCCTAGCGACTTGGCCGACTTGCCCATATGCGAATGTCGCGCGCTGCTGGTCTTTCGTCAATCGGGGTGCCTCTGGCATGGCGTCGTGCTCCCGTACTGGCGCCTGGGGTGGCGCAACGGATTGGACCGCTTGGGCCAATGGGCGCAATTGAGGTTGGACCGCTTTGACAGTGGCATTCTTGTTTCGGTTCTTGCTCCGTTTGCCCATCAGGTTCCACCAGCTGGCGCTCGAGAGATCGGGATGATCGAGCAGCGCCCGCGGCCAACGGTGGCCTTGCCGCCGAACTGGAGGATGCTCTGGTTTGGCAGTGCAAAATTCATGACACAATCGGAGTTGAGGTCGAAACCTGACTTACGGCCTCGATCCGCCTCCATTAAACCGATCAGCAGGGTTTCCGGCGGCAAGCTCTTCTCGATCCAAAGCGCGCCCTTGTCCACGGTGCGCGTGCCCTCGTTGATGCGGATGCGCTGGTCGATCTGGGTTGCCGTCTCACATAGGAATGTCATCGTCTCATCATCGACGATCATGAAGCGGTTCGTGAAGTAATCGTCGTCGCCAGTACCGAACACTTTGGGCGCAATGTAATTGGCCCATGCCGCCGGCACGGTGCCATTCCCGGCCTCCACTCTGGCATTGAGATCGAGATCCTGAAGATAGACCTTGCCATTGTTGACGCACGTATCCGAGGTTGCGAAGAAAGAGCCGGCCGCCATCGGCGGGGGCATCTGAAAGCTAGTGGCTTCAACGCCGAGATCGCGTTTGGCCAATCGCAAGAGCAGCGGCGAGGTCACGAAGGCGAACGTGCCCTTGAAGCTGCGGACCGGAAGCGCAAGCAATCGCGCATCGCCGACGACCAGCGCACCGGCGTGGGCGCCCACGTCATCTGATTATGACTCGGGACCGAAAGTTGCCAACCATTTCTGGTCATAATCATTGGCGCCGTTCGGCGGCTTTATTTTTCGGGCGTCGCGCAGCGTGCCCTTGATCGACGACCCCGGCACGAAGGGGATGCCGGTCGCTTTCATGCGCGCGATCGGAAGATCGATGACGTCCGCACTATGCCCGGTTCCCGCATGCAGCGGCGACAACGCGTGGAGGATGTAGGCTCGCTTGACTGTCATGATTTGCCCTTCGGGTTCCAGATGCCCGGCACGACCCGGCCGAAGCCCTCGTCAGTGCAGAGGCCGATCCGACGTAGCCAAAGCGCTTCGGCGTCGGCTCTCGAGAAGGAGTTACCTTCCCCCCGATCGAAGAAGTAAACGGCGCCAGGAGCCACGAGGCGTCGCGTCGGTTTTGGCGCGCCACCAGACTTTGGATTGTCGCTGGATCGGGTCATGCCCCAGCCGGACACATGCAGCGGACGCGGTACGAACGCGGCGCGCAGGATCACCTCGCCATCAATGCCTTCCAGTTTGCCCCGGAACGTTGTGTCGGCTCGCGGCGTGAAACCGTCCGGCAACCATCTGCCCGCGAAGAGCGCTGGCGAGGTAACGATGAGGCGGAGCCCACGGGGCTTGTTTTCAAAGGCTTCAGCCAGCACTATTGGCATACCCAGAACGTGTAACGAAAGGATTTCGGCGATTTCAAGCTAGGGGCAGCCACTCTGAATGTAGTCATGTATTGCGACTCGATGGCTCATGGTCTGCGGCAGCAAATCGTTGTTGCATGCGCCATGCACATCGACACGATCCCCAATCGCAATTCGCGGCCGGCCTATCTGCTGCGCGAGAGCGTACGCGACGGCAAGCACGTCAGGAAGCGGACGCTGGCCAATCTTTCGTCGCTGCCGATCGACCAGATCGAGCAGATCAGGCGTGTGCTGAAGGGCGAGAAGCTCGGACCGATGGCGGATGGCCTGGAGGTGACCCGATCGCTGCATCACGGCCACGTCGACGCGGTTCGTTCGGCGATGAAGCAGCTCGGGTTCGAAAAGCTGATCGACACAAGAAAATCGCGTGAGCGTGATCTCGTCATCGCGATGGTCGCTGGACGAATCATCGCACCCGAGGCGAGCAAGCTCGGCATGGTGACGGCCTGGGCCGATACGACGCTCGCCGAAGATCTTGGTGTCGCCGATGCGCACGAGGATGAGCTTTACGCGGCGATGGACTGGTTGATCGAGCGCCAGGACGATATCGAGAAACGGATTGCGAAACGCCATTTGAAAGAAGGCGGACTGGTTCTGTTCGACCTGACGTCGAGCTGGTTCGAGGGCGTGACGTGTCCGCTCGCGAAGCTCGGCTACAGCCGCGACGGCAGGCCCGGTACGCTGCAGGTGAACTACGGCATTCTGACTGATGCGCGCGGTTGCGCGGTCTCCGTGTCGGTCTTCGATGGCAGTACGGGCGATCCGAAAACGCTGCTGCCGCAAGTGGACAAGGTGCGGGGTAGGTTCGGCATCGACAGGCTGGTCCTGGCCGCTGACCGCACATGAGATCCAGTGTGCAGATCGATGTCATTCGGAAGATGGACGGCGTCGACTGGATCACGGCGCTGAAAACCGGCGCGATCGCCAAGCTCGCGGATGGCGGGCACCTGCAGCTCGACC
>JANLPY010000465.1:0-2271 GCA_031367505.1 Hyphomicrobiaceae bacterium
CGCGAGCGGTCATCGAGCACGCCGAACAGGATCGGCGTCAGCCATTCTCCGCGTGCGGTCAGAACCTTCCTCGATCCGACGTGGCAATCCCAATGCCATAGCTTTGTGTACTGATATTCTCAGCGCCAGTGAACCGATCAGGATGGGCCGGTGCGGGCACCGATCAGCGCTGGCGGTATCCGCGGCTCGGTGGAAGGCGTAGCCACGTCAATTGGAGTGGTTACTTGGATCTGCACGGTAGGTGACGGCGAGCGGCAGCTTAACTCGATGTATTCCGGTTCTGGCTGGGCGTGCAGTGCTCTCGAGAGCGCCGGATCAAGGCGCAGCTGGTCGTGGTCGTTGAGGTCCTCGTAGGCGAGCGCGATGCCGAAAATGCGCTGCCGCAACAGGTCTGCAACCGAGCCGTGACGGCCTCGACGTGCGATAGTTGCGAAAGCACTTGGCCAAACGATCGGTCAGCCGGATCGCGCGGCCGGCAGCACAGCGCCACCATTCGAGGTGATCGCACCGCTTCCGAAGTCCATTTCGCCTTGGCTACACTGTGTCGGCATCGGGGAGCATCTCCTGCGCAGACGAAGTCTTTATCGCAGAATCACTTTCTGCTGAGTCGGAGCCCAAAGCTCCTCACAGCCGAGAAAGTCAGGCAAGCGACTATCGTTCACGATCAACGTCACTGTAACCCGCCCCGGAGATTGCCTTCGAATTTTCCGCTTTGTGCGGGAGGTGGGAGGATCAGTGCTCGGGGCAACTCGCTTGCGCTCACAGGTCTCTGGGTCAGGATCGCCGCCCAATGGTTTTGCTCAGCGACCTGTAACAGGTGCACGACCCCTATTGCTGCAGGGAGCGTTGGCACAAGCACAATCAAGATCCTGAAACCTACCTGATGGCAGAGGTGATATAAAGCTCTCGTTCGTTTGCGCTTCGCTAAGGCCATCAGGTAGGGGCTCGGTGTTTGATCGACGTAGGGCATTGAGCAAATCGCGAAAAAACGCGCGCACGAATCAATATTACTTTTTAGCATGAGATGGCCTGCACGTGACAGATAGCCGGCGCGTTTTCTGTGGAAAGCTGAAAGCTGGTTTAGCCTCGACGTCGACAGAGCGACGGGGGGAAGCGCACCAAACGGTAGTATCGTAGAAAAATTGGTGCGATAATGACTCGTTACGTTGAGCAAAGAATATCGTATTGAACGGGTGTTACTATGGCAATGGTGCACTGTGCTTTGTGCGGACTACTCGGCGATCAAGATCCGAGCGGCGACATCACACTGGACTTGCATGCCGAGAAGTTGTGCCGCGTGGTCGGTGCACGCCGACGTCAGACGTGTACTCCATGTTGTTTGCGCCCTTCGGCGGCGATCTTCGGCAGGGCGTCCAGCCACATCTCGGGTGGCTGGGCTCCCGAGACCGCGTATTTGCCGATCAACACGAAATACGGCACACCGCTGATGCCCATGTCGAGGCCTTCGTTTTCCAGCTGGAGCACGGCCTCGAGGCTGTCATCCTGGTCGATCGCGTTGCGCGTGTCCGCTGGATCGAGGCCAGCCGCGTTGGCCAAGTCGAGCAGGACGTCCTTGCGCCCGATGTCGAAGCAGTCTTCGAAGTAGCCCGCGAACAACCGATAAACGAGCGCATTCTGCGCTTCGAGGCCGTGGCGTCCGGCCTGCCAGTAACCACGGCCTCGGCATCTGAGGGTGATCTGCGGGCCGCGTGATCACGGTTGGCGAAGGTGACGGTTGGGGCGCCCTCGCCGATCGCGAGCGTCAGGCTCAGCCGGCACCGGTCGGATCGAGCTTGGCGATGCGGGCGGTGTAGTGGTCGATGGTCACGGCGTCGAAGTCGTCGGCGTGCTCGTGGATGAAGTCGATCACGCGGCGGTAGCAGTCGGCGGCTTGCCGGTTGTCGCCGCGTTGCTCGTGCACCATGCCGAGCCGATCCCAGCCGTCGGGCACCTCGGGGTAGCGCACCAGCAGATCGTGGGCGGCGGCCTCCGCCTCGGCGAGCTTGCCGGCCCGGATGAGAGCAACCACCGCGTTCGATGCCTCGTCGAGATCGTCTTCAGGCATCTCCGAGCCGGACAGCTTGGCGAGCATCGCCTCGCGCACCTCGCGCAGACTCTGGCGCTTTTCTGCAGCGCGCTCATCGCGACCGACCTGGGCCTTCGCCAGTTGCTCGCGCTCGGCCGCTTCATCTCTCGTCAAGCAGCACGCCTTGTATTTCTTGCCGCTGCCGCAGGGACAGCGATCGTTACGTCCGGGCTTGGCCATCGGGG
>JANLPY010000573.1:0-40745 GCA_031367505.1 Hyphomicrobiaceae bacterium
CGAGTTCAAGGCGCTCAAGGCTCGCTATTCCGACAGCCAGTATGCCAAGGATGTCGATAACAAGATCCGCATCTGCGAGGACAGCTTGGCCGCATCCGAGATGGAAGTTGGCCGCTATTACCTGAAGAACAAGCAGCACACCGCCGCGATCGGCCGCTTCAAGACCGTCGTCACTGAATATCAAACGACGCCGCACGTGGAAGAAGCGTTGATGCGCCTGACCGAGAGCTACATGCTGCTCGGCATCAAGTCCGAAGCGCAGAATGCGGCCGCCGTTCTTGGCCACAACTTCCCCGACAGCCCTTGGTACAAGGATGCCTATGCGCTGTTGCAGTCCGACGGTTTAGCGCCGCGCGAAGAAGGTGGATCTTGGCTGTCAAAGGCGTGGCAAGGCATCAAGGTGCCGAAGCTATCGATGACGTCGAACTAATCGCCATCAATTCTCTATTCAATTGCGACGCGCGGTCATCGGCCGCGCGTTTTGCGTTGTGGCGTACATCTGAGCACGGCATTAGGAAGTTTGCGACCGGGGTTGATCCAAACCCCTCTGTGTCGCACTTTAACGGAGCAACACTCTCGTCTCCAACAGGATTACGGTCGTGGCATCACGAGCTAAGTCAAAGTTACCTGATACTCCACCAGTCGCCTCGATGTCATATGCCGAAGTGCGCGATGAATTGGCTCGCCTGCGCGTCGATATATCCCGTCACGACGATCTCTATCATCGCCGGGATACGCCAGAGATAACCGACGCCGAATATGACGCGCTTCGGCGGCGACTGGATGAACTGGAGTCATTTCAAGATCTATTCGACGCTCCTACATCAAGCGTGGGTGCTGCGCCATCCGAAGGCTTTGGCAAAGTTCGCCACATTGTGCGGATGCTGTCGCTTGGAAACGCCTTCGCGGACTCGGAAATATTTCAATTTGTGGAGCGGGTCCGCCGTTATTTAATGCTAGGCGCTGATGAGTTGCTAGAATTTACGGCCGACCCCAAGATCGATGGGCTGTCGATTTCACTTCGCTATGAAAGCGGAAAGCTAGTTCAAGCCGCAACTCGAGGCGATGGCCAAACCGGCGAGAATGTCACGGCCAATGTAGCTACGATTGGGCAGGTTCCAAACCGTCTCGAAGGCGGCGGCAACGCCGGCATTCCCGACGTTATCGAAGTGCGCGGCGAGATCTATCTGGGCCACGAAGACTTCCGCCGCCTCAACGAAGCGCAGGCTGCGGCCGGCGAGAAGATATTCGCCAACCCGCGCAATGCGGCGGCGGGCTCCTTGCGACAGCTCGACGTTGCGATCACCGCCACCCGGCCGCTGCGTTTCTTTGCCTACACCTGGGGCGAAGCATCGAGCTTGCCTGCGGACACTCAGACTGGTGTCGTCGAAGCGTTCGCGCGGTGGGGCTTGCCGGTCAATCCGCTGATGAAACGCTACACGACAGCCGACGAACTCCTCGCCTATTATCGCGACATCGGTGAGAGGCGCTCGAGCCTGGGCTACGACATCGACGGCGTTGTTTACAAAGTCGATCGCCTCGACTTGCAGCAGCGTCTCGGTTTCGTCAGCCGCGCGCCGCGTTGGGCGATCGCGCACAAATTCCCGGCCGAGCAGGCCACCACGACACTGCTCGGCATCGACATTCAGGTTGGCCGCACCGGCGCGCTGACCCCGGTTGCTAAACTCCAGCCGGTGACTGTCGGTGGCGTCGTCGTCTCAAACGCGACGCTGCACAACGAAGATGAAATCGCCCGCAAGGATGTGCGGATCGGCGATACGGTGATCGTGCAGCGTGCCGGCGACGTCATCCCTCAGGTGGTCAGCGTTATTCTCGGCAAGCGCCCAGCATCGAGCACGCCGTACAAGTTTCCCGATCACTGCCCGTCATGCGGATCAGCGGCGGTACGTGACAGCGACCCGGAAAGCGGATCGATGGACGTCGTGCGGCGCTGCTCCGGCGGCCTCACCTGTCCGGCGCAAGCCAAGGAGCGCTTGAAGCATTTCGTGTCACGCAATGCGCTCGACATCGAGGGGCTCGGCGACAAACAGATCGAAGGTTTCTTCGACGATGGCCGTATCAAGCAACCGGCCGACATCTTCGCCCTCGCCGAACGCGACAAGCACTCTATGAAAAAGTTGGCCGACCAAAAAGGCTTCGGCCAAAAGTCAGTCAACAAGCTGTGGGCGGCGATCGACGCGCGCCGCACCGTGGCCCTCGACCGCTTCATCTTCGCACTCGGCATTCGCCATATTGGCGAGGGCACCGCCCGCGATCTATCGAAAGCCTATCACACGTTCGCGGCGTTGCGGACCGGCGTCGAGGCAGCCGTCGCCGGTGGTCGTGATAGCGAAGCCTATCAAGACATCGACAACATCGAGGGCATCGGCGAGACCGTCGTCGATGCGCTAGTCGCCTTCTTCGGTGAAGAGCATAATCAACGCGCCCTCGACGATCTGTTGGCGCACGTGACTGTCGCCCCATTCGAGCGCGTGGCGGTATCGGCGTCACCCGTAACCGGCAAGACCGTCGTGTTTACCGGCACGCTGACCCGCATCTCGCGCAACGAAGCCAAAGCCAATGCCGAACGCCTCGGCGCCAAGGTGGCGGGTTCGGTGTCGAAGAAGACAGACTACGTTGTCGCCGGAGAAGACGCCGGATCAAAGCTGGCGAAAGCCCGCGAGCTGGGCGTGGCAGTGCTGTCGGAAGAGGAATGGATGGCGTTGGTTGGGTAGGGAGGATATGCGGCTCGTTTGGGTTTACCGGGCCGTGCTGCGATCCTTGCCCGGACCTTGTCGTCGTCTTAGGCTACATCCGTCACCACCACGGAGACGCCGTTGATCAACATCCTGCGAACCCTAATCGCAACCCTCCTCCTCATCAGCGGCACATCTGCGCCAGCCGGTGGGCATACGCCGAGCCAACCGCTGACGGCGGACGAAGCAGCGATTGCGCGAGCGGTGTTGAGCGTTCGTGAATCGATCCGCACGCTGGTCGAGGCAAAGGATGCAAAGGCGCTCGCGGCCCTTTACACCGATGACTTCACGCACACGCACGGCTCCGGCAAAGTCGATGCGCGTGACAACCGGATCGTCGAGATGTTGTCGGGCGAACCCGTAATCGAATTGGCGCCTGTCGATGAAATGCAGGTCCGCGTCCATGGCGCTGCGACCGCGATCGTCAGTGGCCGCAGCCCGGTCAAAAGCCTTGCCGATGGCAAGACTTACGACTTCCGCTGGACCCAGGTATTCGTCAAAATTGGCGATGCGTGGCGAATGGCCGTCAGTCAGGCGACCCGAATGCCGCCGCCCAACTGATCGCCAATCGCTAATTCGCCTCGATGTTGTTGTCGCGGACGACGGCGCCCCAGCGTTTGACCTGGGTGGCGAAGAACGTCGCGAATTCTTCCGGGCCGCCAAGGATCAAATTGACCTGCTGGGTTTCCTTCAGGCGCTTGGACACGCTTTCCTCGCTCAACGCCCCCTTGAACGCTTCGAGCGTCTTGGCGATGATCGGCGCCGGTGTGCCGGCCGGTGCAAACACGCCCCACCACGCCAACGCGTCGAAGTCTGGGAAGCCGCTTTCAATCGCGGTCGGCACATCGGGCAAGCTCTCCAAGCGCGTGCGCCCGGTCTGCATCAGAGGGCGCATGGTGCCGCCGGTGAACTGGGGCATGAGCAGTGCGGCCGAGCCCGCGATCAGTTCGACGTGCCCGCCGATCACATCGTTGACGGCTGGTCCACCGCCTTTGTAGGGAACGTGGGTGATCTCGCAGCCGCTGGCCTTCGACAACAACTCCATCGCCAGATGGCCGATGGTGCCCAAGCCGACCGATCCAAAGTTCACCGATCCCGGCTTCGCCTTGGCGGCGGCGACCACGTCGGCAAAGTTCTTGTACGGCCGTTTGACGCTAGTCGCGATGACATAAGGTGCGGTGCCGACCAGCAAAACCGGCATCAGGTCCTTTTCGATATCGACGAGGGGCTGCTTGATGAGCGCGGGAATGACGGCGTGCGAGTCGAATGTGAGCAGCAGCGTCATGCCGTTTGGTGTGCTGCGTGCGGCCTGTGACGCGCCGATCGAGCCGGCACCGCCCGGCTTATTCTCGATGATGACGTTGGCGCCGAGCCGCTGCTGCAGGCCGGGCTGGAGTAACCGTGCGAGCGCATCGGTCGAACCACCAGGTGGAAATGGCACGACCAGCGTAATATTGCCGCCAGTTGCTTGCCCAAATGCCGGGGTCGCTGCAATCGACGCGAGCATTCCCGTGACTGTCCGGCGATTGAGGCTCTTCATGCTATGTGCTCCCTGGCGTTTGTAAGGAATTTTCGGAACTGTTAGCACAGCGCTTGCATGCAATGCCAACTCTTGTGTGTCAGGCAGCGATCTTATCGACGTTCGATAAGCGCTGCCGCGCCCATTCGCGCAGACTGACAACGCCGGCAGCAAACCACAGCGCCAGGATGAACTCGATGCCGGAGCGATGATCCCAACGCGTGTAGCCGGCCGTCGCGCTGGTCAAGATGATGGCGTACCCCGCGAGGCCGAACAGCAAAACGCGCGTTGCCGGTGTCAATGATCGCGTCCATGCGAACTGATAGGCGCCAATGATCGAAAAGGCGAGAAAGGCTGACCAAAGAATGCCGCCGGCTAGATTGAACATAAAACCGGCTGGCGACGTTTCCCACAGCAATCGCACCACACCGAGCGGGCCCTCGCGCTCGCGCATTTCGCGCCATTTGTTCAAATCCCGGTGATTGCGTTCGCCCAGATCGAACAGGCCCAAATAGCGTCCGGCCAGCATTGCAATGCCCGGATTGGCCATCAAGTTGAAGGCATCGGAAACGGCGGTCTTGGCAAACAGCACCGGATGCCGTCCAGCGAAGCCTGCGAACTCAGCCGGATTGAGAGTGCGCAGTTCGCGCCCCGCCGCAGCGTTCCGGTCGAGATACGATTGCGGGAGGGGCAGGCTCCCCATCGCAGCCATGCGATCGGCGCGCAGGAACAAGTTTGATTCCAAGCCACCGACGCTGAGGCCCAATTCGTAATGCTTGCCACCAACGGCGATCGCGCCCCACCAAGCCGCAACGAACATGAAGCCGAGCGCGACAAACCCAACGACGTTCGCCCGCTTGCCGAGACCCACAGGGCGAAACACGATCAACCATAGTGCGGCGGCCAGTGGCAGCAGCAGATAAACGTGGCGCACAAAGGCGAGAAGTCCGACCGTTAGACCAGCCCAAAGTAGATCGCGTGGCCGTGCATCCCCGGCAAGTTCGAGCGCCACGAGCTGATACGCAAAGATGATCAACAACGGATTGCAGATCGTCTCGGAGACCAGCGCGTGCGGATGAAAGATCGTCGCCGGCAACAGTGTCCACGCGACAACCGCAATGCGCGCGACATCCAATGGTACCAGCATGCGTGCGAGCCGGTAGAGAACAACGAGGCCGATGGCGTAAAGCACAATGCTCTGTATCATCACACCGTAGGCGCCGCCGAGCCAATAGGCCGGCGTGAACAGCAGCCAGTCTCCCGGCGAGCCGATGCGGAAGATCACGCCCAGCGCGTGATCGAGATCGAGTTGCACGAGTAGTTCGCTCAGCGCACGCTGCCGATCGCCGGCCCGGTCGCCAACGAGCATACGGGCGGCGCCATCAGGCACAAGCAGCGCAAGGGCCATATGCGCCAATAGAAACGCCGCAAGCAGCATCTGTATGAAGCGGTCGAACCACGGTAGCGCCGTCGTATCTCTATTCATTTGTTCCCCGTGACGCGCGTCCAGAAGTTCGACTGAAAGGCCGGGTCGATATACGGTTTCAACTCGACTGCCTGCGGAAACGAAGCGGCGAATGTAGCGGGTGACATTCGCGCGTCCTTGTACGGATTGATGCGACCACCGGCTGATACGACAACCCGGTCAAGATCATCCAAGAGTGCGAACAGCTTGCCGCCACTGTTGGCGAAGTCGAGCGTCAAAGTGAGACCGGGCTTCGGAAACGACATGAGCCCCGGTGAAGGTCTGTCACCGAACACTTTGAGTACGGTTAGAAAAGACGCGAGGCCAGAACGCTGACTGCGCGCCAGCAGATCGGCGACGACATCGATGCCGCCCGCGAGCGGCACGACGGACTGATGCTGTAGCAAGCCGCGCGGTCCATAGAGCCGGTTCCAGCCGCCGATCCGGTCGAGTGGATAGAAGAACGGTTGATAGCCAACGGAGCCGGATCGTTCACGCCCCAACGTTTGATTGCGATAGAGCGCGTTGAATGCCTTCAAGGTCGCACGGCCGATCAGCGACACAGGTGCTGCGAACGGCACCGCCAGTTTGTGACGGGAGGGCGCTGCCTCTAGTGAGCCGGGTTCGCTGGCATGATTGCCCTTGATGAAAAGGCCGCGCCCGAGATTGGCGCCGCTGGCAAGGCTATCGATCCAGGCGACGCTGTACTCGTGGGTCGCGTCACTCGAACGCGCCAATTCAAGAAATCGCGCCAGATTGGCGAACGGCGTCACGGTTTGGTCGATGCGATTGGACTTCACGCGGATCAACTGCACATCCGCCCACGTGATGAGGCCGGTCAGTCCGAGCCCGCCGATGGTCGCCCGATATAACTCGGCGTTATCTTTCGGACCGCAGACCCGTCGCGAGCCATCGCTACGCAACAATTCAAATGCGTTCACGTGGCGCCCGAACGTCCCGCGCACGTGATGATTTTTGCCGTGCACATCATTGGCGATCGCGCCGCCGATGGTGACAAACTGCGTGCCCGGCGTGACCGGCACGAACCATCCAGCCGGCATGACGCGCGAAATCAGATCGCACAGCAGCACACCCGATTCGCAGCGCACGATACCGGTCAGCTGATCGAACGCGATAATGCGATTGAACTTGGCGGTATCGATCAACGTGCCCGACGTCAGGCAGCTATCGCCATAACTGCGGCCATTGCCGAACGGCAGAATGCGATCTCCGGGCACATGGCCAAGGCTATCGGTATCGTGAGCAATAACCCGAGCGATCTGAAGGCTGCGTGGATAGCGTCCCCACGATTGATAGCGCGTCATGGCCACAGCGTCGCGATCAATAACACAACCGCTGCGATGCCGACGATATACTGGCTGCGCCAATCGCGGATCGCAAAGATGATCGGGTCTTCGTGCATCTCGCCGCGCCGGGCCACGAACCAGAAGCGGCAAATCAAATAGAGCAACAGAGGGCAAAGCAGCCAGATGATCTCCGGGTTGCGATAAAACGATTTCACTTCCGGACTATCAATATGAAGCGCCAGAACCATGACGGAGACCAGGCCGCTCGATATACCGAACTGCGAAAGCGTTTCGAGGTCGACTGCGCGATAACTGCGCCCCCGTTCGCGCGCGTCGGCGCCCACGCCCATATCGGCCAACTCAACGTAACGCTTCATCATCGCTAGGCTGAGGAACAGGAAGATAGAAAACGCGAGCAGCCAAAACGAACGTGGAATGGAGAGGGCGGCCGAGCCGGCGATGATCCGCAACGTGTAGAGACCGGCGAGCACCAGCACATCAAATAGCATCGTGCGCTTGAAAAAGAACGAGTAGGCCAGCGTCACCGCAAAATAAAATGCGAGAACGCCGGCGAACTCGCGCGGCAGAAACAGCGAAACAATCGCCGCCGCCACCAACAGAGCGGGCGCGATGATCAGGCCCTGCTTCAAAGGAATGGCGCCAGCCGCGAACGGGCGGTCGCGCTTGCGTGGATGGGCGCGATCTTCCTTCAGATCGACGAGATCGTTGATCAAGTAGACTGCCGATGCGGTCAGCCCGAACGCCAGGAATGCCAGCGACGCCTTTCCGAATGCCACGAAGTCGAACAGCTGATGGGCGAGCACCGCTGGCACGAACACCAGGATGTTCTTCATCCACTGATGTGGCCGCAGCGCCTTAAAATAGGTGCGTATTGTTGCAGCCGGTCCGGCAAATTCATGCGCGACCTCGCGCTCGGCCTTGATACGCGAAGTTGTGTTCGCGTCCGCATTGACCAGGAGAATGCCAGCCGACTGCCGCCATACCGCCATGTCCGCCATCTCGTTGCCGGCGTAATCGAAGCCTTGCGCGCCATACAGCTCAACCAAGCGGCGCGCTTTGGCTGAACTCTTCAAATTGGTGGTGCCATCGCTGGCAAGCACGTCGTCGAAGATACCAAGGTGGTGGGCGACCGCATCGGCTTGCGCACGGTCTGCGGCAGTCACGAGAACAAGGCGCCGCCCCTTGGCCTTCTCAGAATGCAGATAAGTTAGGAGCGCATCGTCGTATGGCAAAGTATCGCCGGCGAGCGTCAGACGACGAGCAACCTCGCGCTTCAGATGCGCTAATCCGGATGCGAACCAGATCGGGATCAGAAACAGGACCAGCGGATTAAAGCGGATAAGTTGCAGCAACGCCTCGATGAACGTATCCGTGCGGACAAGCGTTCCGTCGAGGTCGATGCAGAGCGGGCGCGATGCCGCGGCCTCCGGGTTGGTGCGTTGCATGTGCTTGGCGGTCGCTATGGTTATCGAGGTCTGAATCCGGGCGCAATCTAACCTCTGCGCGTGCAAACCCCAAGCCACGATGCAACGCGCGTCCGATCGACAGAGAACAGTACCTTATTCAGCCGCCGCGGCGCTCGTTGACACGATCCCGCGCTCGAACAGGCGACCCAGCCCGCCGATCGGCTCGTTAATCCCAGCCTGACGCAACATGTGCCAAATCATGCCGTGGTTCGACGAGGTCGCAGACTTGCCCGATGCCGCCTCGATACGAGGAATAGCGTCGACCGTGCGCAAACTGGTGCAGGAGACGAACACACCATCCACATCCGCGTGCCCAGCAAGCGCCACCGATGCTCGCACGATTTCGTCGACCGGGATCTTACCCACGAGATTGTCGTCCGGTTCCTCGTATGAGGCGAATGCTGTTACCTCTAACCCACGCTCCTTCAATGCTGTGACAATACCCTCGTTTACCGCTTTTGCGTAGGGCGTCAGCACACCGATGCGCCGGCACCGAAGTGCAGCGAGCCCAGCGAGGCCGCCAGTCAAAGGGTTGGTGACCGGTGTGCGCGGGTGGACTGAGTGCACCAGTCGCTCGACTTCCGCTTCGCCAATCACCATTGAACCCGATGTGCACCCATAGCCGATCGATTTGAAATCCCATTCGACCGGCAGCAGCTTTGCGGCCTCCGGAATGAGCGGCTTCATCGCCATCAGCGTATCGCGCGTAATATTGGCATCGTTATAGAGTCGCGCATGATGCAACGAGACACCCTCGATGCGCGCTAACACTTGCCGCGCCTCGAACTCGATCGTCTGGTCGGTCTTCAACACCAGCATGCCAATGCGGGCGCGGGCGCCCAGACCTGCATCCGTGGCGAGTGCCAGCTTCTCGTAGCGCATGGATGATCTCCTTGACGGCACGAATGTTCCGCTAAAGTCTGGCATCGTTCGAATTCTTCGGCAAGCCGGGGCAGATCCATGAAAGTTGCAGTGCTGGGAGCTGGCGTCATCGGCGTCACCACGGCTTACGAATTGGCCAAGGACGGCCACGAGGTCACCGTCATCGAACGCTTGCCCGAGGCCGCTGCCGAGACGAGTTTCGCCAACGCTGGACTATTTTCGCCGGGCCACGCCTATACGTGGGCCTCACCGAAAGCGCCTAAGATCCTGTTGCAATCTCTATACAAGGAAGGACAAGCGCTGCGGTTCAAGCCGAGCCTCGATCCGCAACTATGGCTCTGGTCGTTGCAATTCCTGCGCAACTGTACCGCTGAGCGCGCGCGCATCAACACCAAGCGCAAGGTTAGGCTGTGCATGTATAGCCAGCAGCGACTGAGCCAGGTCGTGGCAGATACCGGCGTACAATATCACGGTTTGAAGGGTGGCCTGCTCTATCTCTACCGCAGTAAACAGAGTTTCGACCGAGGCGCTGGAAACACCAAGATACTCACCGAAGAAGGATTGGAATTGCGCCCGATCAGCGTCGACGAAGCGGCCCGCCTCGATCCCGCGTTGGCCCCGGTAAAACACAAACTCGCCGGCGCAATCTACTGCCCTTCCGATGAAAGCGGGGACTGCCGGGTCTTCACGCAAGGTTTGGCGACGTATACGGCTGAAAAATTCGGCGCGGCGTTCAAATACGACACCGAAATCACCGGCTTCGAGACGACCGGAGACAAAGTCACTGGCGTTCGAACAAAAACCGGCGTCGTCAAAGCGGACGCATTCGTGTTCTGCCTCGGCGTGTTCGGACCGAAGCTCGCGCGGCAACTGGGCGTGCGATTGCCGATCTATCCGATCAAGGGATATTCGATGACGCTACCGATCGACGGGCGCAACAACTCGCCCACAATCGGTGGTGTCGATGAGGACAATCTGACCGCCTACTCGCGCTTCGGCGATCGCATGCGAGTGACCGCCACGGCCGAGTTCGCCGGTTATGACAAGGGCTACAAGCCGGCCGATTTTACGCACATGACGTCGGCGATCCGCGATCTATTTCCGTCTGGTGCCGACTACGACAAGCCGGCCTATTGGGCCGGTTTGCGGCCGATGACACCAGAGGGCACGCCAATTTTTGGTGCGGGACGCTATCGCAACATGATCTTCAACACCGGTCACGGCCACATCGGTTGGACCATGTCGATTGGCTCCGCCCGGATCGCCGCCGACCTCGTGCGCGGCAGCCAACCCGAGTTGCCACTGGAGGGGATGCTTGTGGGTTGAGCGCTATCGAATGCGCAAACTGGCAATCGCTCAATTCGAACTGTGGAGCTTGTCGAGTTCGGGCAACAGTGCGATCCCGTCTTGATCGCTGCCGGACGCGTGAACGACGATCCAGATGCAAGGTGCACCGCTTTCATTGCAAGGGGCATGGGGCACATCGGCTGGAACGAAAATCTGGTCGCCAGCGCGAACCAATGCCCGGTGCTCCAATTTATCGCCATAGTAGACGGCGCATTCGCCTTCACGAAGGTAGGCGATCGTCTCGATATCCTTGTGGTAATGAGCTTTAGCTCGCGCACCAACCGGCATCGGCAGAATGTTCATGCAGATTTGTTTCGCGCCCACGGTCTCGGCCGATGCACCAGCCCCGTACGTAAAGCCCTGCTTGCCGATATAGGTGTCACCGGGTGAAATTACTCGAACCCCGGCTGTTGTCAGCTTGGTCATTTTTCACCCTCGCAGCAGTTCGTATCGACAGTTCTATTGCCCAACATTCCAGCCGCACGCAAGCCGCGCTTTGGCCTATGGCGGGTGATGTGGCCGTGTGGCATGGTCGCGATGGGGAACGGGGATTGCATCAAAATGATATCTTGGCTGGATCGAGCCATCGGCCGATTGATTGCCGGCCTCATGTGGATGGCGCTCGTCGTCGCACTGTTGCTCTTCGCCCAGTGGCCACTGCGTGAATGGGTGCACATATATTCACGCGAAGCGAACGATCTGGGACAATGGCTATTCGCTCTCTTCGTCGCCGCCAGCGTGACGGCCGCAACGCGCTCGCACCGGCACATTGCGGCCGACAGCATTGCGAAAGATTACTCCAGCATCACGCGCCGTCGCCTGCAGATATTCGGAATCGTATTCGGACTGATACCTTGGGCGCTGTTCGTTGCTTGGAGCGGATGGCCGATCGTGCGCAATTCGATCGGCCAGCTCGAGCGATTTCAGGACACTGGCAATCCCGGGTACTTCATCGTCAAGGTCGCGTTGCTACTCCTGGTCGTATTAATGCTGGCCCAGGCGCTTTGCGATCTCACATCTCGCGGCGGCAAAAATCAATCATGAGCACGCTCGGACTGCTCCTCATTGCTGGCGTGGCGATCGGCGTGATCGCAACCGGATTACCGGCCTATCTCATTCTCCTTCTGGCCTCGACCGTTGGCGCCCTCGCTGGCTTGGCCACCGGTGTCTTCACTCCGGCAATTCTCGGCTCGCTGCCCTCGCGATTGATCAGTTTGCTGGAAAGCGATTTGCTACAGGCCTTGCCGCTCTATCTTTTGATGGGCGGGCTGCTCAGCCGGCTGGGCATTGCGGAGGCAATCTTCCAGACCGGCACGAGTTTGATGCCGAACAGTCGCTCAGCGCCTTTGGTGTCAGGATTTGTGCTGGGCGGTATGCTCGGCCCGATGAATGGATCAGTCGGTGCAAGCGTGCTGGCGCTGTCGAAGACGCTTGGGCCACGGTTGGTCGCATTGGGCGTGTCACCGGCGACGCGCGAAGCTGTCGTGGCCGTTGCCAGCACGCTCGGCGTGGTGGTGCCGCCATCGTTGGTGTTGATCCTGCTCGGCGACGCGATGCTGACGGCGCACACCATCGCCATTAACGTGACCGGGCGCACCGACCGGATCATAAACACGCAAGACTTGCTCCGCGGAGCGTTAGCACCCGCCGGAATTTTTATCGCAGCATGCGTGCTCGTCTCCTGGCTGATTGGGCGGCGAACTGTTGCGCCAGCGACGATCGTGCCAGAGAAGGCGCGCGCAATCGACGTCATGATCGCCGGCTTGTCGGTCGTGTTCCTGGTGGTGCTGCTCGGTGGGGTTGCTCTGGGCAAATTCTTCGCGGTCGAAGCCGCAGCCTTTGGGGCGTTCGTGATGTTCATCGCGGCGGCCATTTCCGGGCGACTGCGCAATGGCGTGCTCGGGCTCATTCTGGCCGAAACGATCGCATCGACTGGAGCACTGTTTGCTCCGTTACTCGCGGCG
Source organism: Hyphomicrobiaceae bacterium (assembly GCA_031367505.1). Lineage (GTDB taxonomy): Bacteria > Pseudomonadota > Alphaproteobacteria > Rhizobiales > Hyphomicrobiaceae > JAKFWF01. The sequence continues at coordinate 12,728 of JANLPY010000573.1, forward strand.
ACGACTTTTACACTTGTTCTCCGTTTGCTCGGCACCGACAAGTTAATCAATGACTGGGTAACAACTTTACCCGGCGGACAGACGGTAGCTGTGATTGCGATTCTCGGTGCGATCGCACTGGCGGCCTTCGCGCTCGACGCCTTCGAGATCATTTTCGTCGCGGTGCCGATCCTCATTCCACCATTGCTCATGCGCGCGCCTGACGCGGTGTGGATTGGCGTACTGGTACTGCTGGTGTTGCAAATGAGTTTTCTGCTACCACCGTTCGGTTATGCGCTGATCCTGGTCCGCTCGACATTGCGGGAACGCACCAGCCTCGCCGACGTAATGCGGGCCCTTGCACCATTCCTGTTGGCACAAATTGCGGTCCTGTTATTGGTCGTCACGATGCCGGCGCTGGTGCACGTTTTCGATCCGCCGACGCCCGCGTTTTCGAAACAGGAAATCGAAAGCCGGTCGCGCTCGATCACTATGCCACCGCACCCGGTGTTCGCACTGCCGGTCCTGCCGCCGTTCGCACCGAAGCCGTGATCAGATCACCTTGTCGGCTGGCCTGAGCGCGCCGGCCTTCTCGGCTTCCTCCAGGGTGCGAGCGAGTTCCTCGCGGGCACGTTCAGCTTGACGCTGACGATCCCATAGCGACGCATACAGGCCATTCTTGGCGATCAACTCGGCGTGCGTACCCTGCTCGACCAGCACACCTTTCTCCAACACGAGAATATTATCGGCGTGCACGATGGTCGACAACCGGTGCGCGATGACAAGCGTGGTGCGGCCCTTCGAGACCCGATCCAGCGCGTCCTGAATTTCCTTCTCGGTGTGACTGTCGAGCGCGCTTGTCGCCTCATCCAGCATCAAGATCGGCGGCGCCTTGAGGATCGTGCGAGCGATCGCGACACGCTGCTTTTCACCACCCGATAATTTCAAGCCGCGCTCACCGACCATCGCCTTGTAGCCGTCCGGCAAGGTGCGGATGAACTCGTCGATCTGGGCGAGCTTGGCGGCGTCATACACCTCCTTGTCGGTGGCGTCGGCACGGCCATAGCGGATGTTGTAGAAGATGGTGTCGTTGAAGAGAACCGTATCTTGCGGCACCACGCCGATCGCCGCGCGCAAACTCAATTGCGTGACGCCGGCGATGTCTTGACCGTCGATCGTCACCTTCCCGCCCGCAATGTCGTAGAAGCGAAAAAGGATGCGACTGATCGTCGATTTGCCGGCACCCGATGGCCCGACGATCGCGACCATCTTGCCGGCCGGCACTTCAAACGACACATCCTTGAGGATCGGCCGCGCCGGATCGTAGGCAAAAGATACGTGATCGAAACGGATCGTCCCGCCGTTCACTACAAGCGGCTTCGCACCCGGCTTGTCGTCGATTTCTGGATGCTCGCCTAGCAGCGTGAACATGGTTTCGAGATCAACGAGGCCTTGTTTGATCTCGCGATAGATCATGCCCATGAAATTGAGGGGTATGTAGAGCTGGATCAGCATCGCGTTGATCATCACGAAATCGCCGATCGTATGCGTGCCGGCGATGACACCGCGCGCAGCCAAGATCATCGCCAGCGTCAGGCCGATGGTGAAGATCACCGCTTGGCCGGAGTTCAACGCGCCGAGCGACCAATACGATTTCAACGAGGCTTGCTCATAGCGTCGCATCGAGGTGTCGAAGCGCTTTGCTTCCAACCCTTCGTTGCCGAAATATTTGACGGTCTCGAAATTCAGCAAGCTGTCGACGGCCTTGGTGTTGGCGTCGGTGTCGCTGTCATTCATTTCGCGGCGGATGCCGATGCGCCATTCACTGGCGACCACCGAGAACCAGATGTAGGCTGTGACCATGATCAGCACGATGATCACGATCACGCCGCCGAAATAGTAAAACAGCAGGGCCGAAAGCAGTACTAGTTCGAGCGCGGTCGGCACGGCGCTAAGCGCCCCCATGCGGATGATCAACTCAACGGCTTGGGTGCCGCGCTGAATGACGCGATTGAGCCCGCCCGTTCGTTTCTCGATATGAAACCGTAACGACAAACGATGCAGATGCTGGAAAGTGCGGTTATTGAGCTGGCGCACGGCATTGAGCGCCACGTGCATGAACAGGTAGTCGCGCACTTGCGTGAACAGCGCCATGGTCACGCGGGCAATGCCGTAGGCGACGATCAACATCGCACCGACGGTGATAGCACTCCCGGCAGGCGTTGCAGCGCTTGGCACATGAGCAATCAACCAATCAGTCGCCGTCTTGTACAGGATCGGCATCGTGACGGTGACGAGTTTGACCAGCACCAGCAACGCAAACGCCCACACCATCCGCATCCGCAAATCGGGGCGATCAGCCGGCCACACGAACGGCAGTAGCCCGCGCAGCACGGTCATTTGGTCGGCGGGTGTCTTGGACGGCGTAGCCGGCAAGGCCTTCGCAACGGCCGGCGAATGGGGGCCGCCGTGCGGGCCCCCATGCTTGCCCGTATCGACAACGGCCATCACATGTTCCTTGGATCAGATTTCATTGCGCTGGCTTAGCACACGCAACGGCGCGGGCAAGTACAGCCCAGCGCGCCCGCGACACAACGCCGGCCTTGAATGTTATCCCCGCTTAGCCGCCGGTACGAAGATACGCTGACAGGGACGGATCACGTTGGGATTGATCTTGCGATTGGCGCGGCGCAGAAGCGCGAAGCGCGTACCATCATCGTAGTGCAGATCGGCGATGTCCCAAAGCGTGTCGCCGGCTTTCACGATATAGTAGCCCGGTGGGGTAACCCGCGTACCAGCGAGCTGACAGCTTTTTCCGGATGACCGGCGTGAACCCGCGCTTGCGACCTCCCGGGTTCGGCGCGCTGGACGCAGTGCACGGGCTGGTTCCGCAACCGTTGACGACGAGGCACCCGGTGATGCGGGCTCGGCGGCAGGCGTTTTTGGCGCCACCTTCGCAGCAGGCGCGGTGCTTGGCGCGGTCACCTTCGAAGCAGCATCGGCCAAGGAAGATGCCTTGCGGCGAGCATCTTCGGCAGCCTTCATGTCAGCTTGGCGACGAGCTTCTGTTTCCCGCGCAAGTTCACCTGCCCGCTTGGCATCATCTGCCGCGCGCTTGGCTGCATCGGCTTCGATACGCTTCGCATCGGTGATTTTCTTGGCATCAGCCACGCGCTTAGCGGTCTCTTCGGCGACCCGGCGATCTTCAGCCTGTTTGCGTGCCGTTGCATCGTCGGCTGCCTTGCGAGCGTCGGTTGAGGCCTTCTCAGCAGCCGCTTTCTGATCGGCTTGCCGCTTAGCTGTTTCATCTGCCAAGCGCTTTTCATCGGCGAGACGGCGTGCGATCGCATCGTCGGCGGATTTCTTTGCCTCTGCCGACTTCGCGGCCGTGTCATCGGTAGCCTTCCGGGCATCGGCAGCGCGCTTGTCGTCAGCGGCCTTTTGATCGGCCTGGCGCTTCGCCGTTTCCTCGGCAACGCGCTTTTCGTCCGCCTGTTTGCGGGCGATTGCATCGTCGGTTGCCTTTTTGGCTTCGGTCGTGCGCGACGCTGCATCATCGGCAGCCTTCTTGGCCTCGGCCGCGCGCTTTTCTTCGGCAGCTTTCAGGTCGGCCTGGCGCTTGATGGTCTCATCGGCAATCCGCTTGTCTTCGGCTTGTTTGCGAGCGGCATCGTCGGTGACGGTAGCCGACGGCGCCGGTGCCGCGGATTTTGCAGCTGCTTCCTTGGCCGCAGCGTCATCGGCCGCTTTCTTCTTGGCCTCAGCCTGGCGCAAATCCTCATCGCGCTTTACTTGGGCCGCCTTCAGATCATCCCGAGCTTTGCGGGCCGCGTCTTCCGCGACCTTCGGATCGACGGCTTTCGGATCGACGATCTTGGTATCGGCAGCTTTCGGTTCGACCGGCTTGGGCTCAGCTGACTTTGACTCGAGCGCCTTTTTGGCTTCATCGCCCTTTGTCTGCGCCTCGATTTCTTCCAGCGTCGATGGCTCGGTCAGCCGCTTGACGATCGCCTTTTGATAAGTCTCGTTCGAACGGCGCAACCATTTTTGCAACGCATCGAGCGCTGAGCCGTCAGCACCGGGAGCAGGCGGCGCGGCTGGCTGAGGCGCCGGTGTGGGCGTCGACTGCGCCAGGACAATTGGACGAGGCGCCGGCGCATCCATCGGTTTCGTGCGGCCGTCGGACAGTTGTGTCGCGACAGTCGTGTTCTGCGCCTGTGCAAAGCGTTGTGCTGGCAACGTGCCATCCGGAACGACGATTTGCGCACGCAGTGGGGTGGCCGACGGATCGGTAAGACTGATCACGACTGGCCCGACAAACGCGCGGGGCACCGAAATCCGCGCTGTATCGAACGTATCGCTGCCGGCTCCGACACCGGTCTGAACCAGTAGGCGATGATCGCCGCCGCCAAAGCCACCCTCGACCACCACGCCCCACGTGCCATCGCTTTTGACCGTCGTCGCACCAATAATCTTACCGGCAGACAACAACCTTACGTATGCACGCGGCGAAGCCCGTCCCTCGACGATGGATGCCTTTTCGCCCTCGATCGTAATCTTGTCGATTATAGTCGCGACCGCGCCGCTAGCAGTGGCTTCACCGCTCGAAAGTCCGCGAGACATAGCGTTATCGCGCTCGGGGCCGGTGGCCGCAACCTGCTGGCCGCTCTGCGCCGTGGCTCGCGTCACACCTGAATGCAACATCCATGCAATGCTTAGCGACGAGCCCAGCACAGCAACCGCCAGAACGCCGATCCAAACGGTGTCTTTGCGATATTTAATCGAACCGGGTTGTGCTAAAAACGGTAATAATCGCGGCATGTTATGTCGTCCAAGTGATAGACCGTGAGAGGATTTGAAAAACCTTAGCCCGATCTCGCCGCAAGCGCAAAGGGACTTGCCTTTCCAGAAAAGAACATCACTTGCCAGTGCTGGACGGGGTACCTTGGCCGTAGCGTTATCGCCGCATTTCTGCCCGAGCTTAATCTTACAGTGAGAGTGATGACAGACAAGACATTTGCACCTCTTGAGGAGCACACTGGAAGCCATCTAGACGCGATTCGGATGCCTTCCATGCAAGACCAACCAACAACGTCCACAACATCTTCAAGCAGCGCAAAACCGCCGATCAGGAGCGTTTGCGTCTATTGCGGATCCGGGCCGGGCCTCAATCCGGCATACATGAACGCCGCGCAGGTGTTGGGGCAGGCGCTCGGCACCAACGGTGTCCGCCTAGTTTACGGCGGCGGCAGCCTAGGATTGATGGGAGAGGTTGCGCGTTCGACGCTCGCGGCTGGTGGCGCCGTAACGGGTATCATCCCGAATTTCCTGTCGTCCAAGGAGAAGATGCTGCGCTCGGTCGATGAATTGATCGTGACCGAAAATATGCACGAGCGCAAAATGCTCATGTTTGAGCGATCCGACGCATTCGTCGCCTTGCCCGGCGGCATTGGCACGTTGGAGGAGCTGGTCGAGCAACTCACCTGGGCGCAACTGGGCCGCCACGACAAACCGATCGTGGTTGCCAACATCGACGGGTTTTGGACGCCGTTCTTGCACCTTCTCTCGCACATGAAGAGCGACGCGTTCATTCGAGCCGGTCTCGACATTCGGTTCGTCGTGGTCAACTCCGCCGAGCAAATACTGCCAGCGATCCAGGCGGCAAATGGCTCATACAATGTCGATGCAGCACTCATCGCCAAGTTCTAGGCCAAGTTCTAGAATGCCTTTTGTTTCCTTTGCTTATGCGTTCAGGAAGGGTTCATGAGCGTTGTTTCATGTTTTCTTCTCGTTTCGAACGGTTGGGAGATGACACCATGCGACGGCAATTTCTTTGCCTTAGCCGTGGACGGCTGGCAGCAATCGCGGCTCTGGCGGGGATCGGAACGCTAGGTGTTGTCGCGCTTCCATTGGCACCGGGCGCATTGGCACAGCAGGAAGTCGCCGACTACGGCCGCTTCTACGACGAACTCGAACAATATGGCCGATGGATCGAGCACCCACGATTTGGTTACGTCTGGTCGCCCGAAGCCGACGACGGCACGTGGCGTCCTTACACTGTCGGCCATTGGGTGCGGACCGAAGAGCACGGGTGGTATTGGGAATCCGAGGAACCGTGGGGTTGGGCGACCTACCACTATGGCCGTTGGGTGCTCGACGACAACGAAGGCTGGTTGTGGATACCCGGCCGGGAATGGGGGCCGGCTTGGGTCGCCTGGCGCGATAACGACGAGTACGTTGGTTGGGCGCCCCTCCCGCCTGAGGCCATTTGGGAACAAAGCCGCGGCGAATTGAATTTCGCTTCGTCCTACTACGATGCTCCCCGTTTCGCACCGATGTGGTGCTTCATCCGTCCAGCATATCTCATGACGCCAGGCCTGCATCGTCATTTGGCACCGCGATCACGCGCGTCATTTATTTATCGCGAGACCCGCTTCATCAACAGCTACAGCGTTGTAAATCGCGGCGTGTTCAATCGCGGCGTCGACGTGCGAACGGTAGAACGCGCGATCAATCGGCCGGTGGTACCGGTCTCGATCTTACGTGCGTCATCGCCTCGCGAGCACGGGGGGCGACGCGGCAGTGCCAATTCAGGTGCGATATCGGTCTATCGTCCGAATATTGTCGCGCCATCCGCAGGCGCAAAAGGCCCCGCACCACGGAGTTTCGTCCCAGCTATGGCTCGCCCCGAAGGCATGATCGGACGAGGCGATGCGCAGCGCGGCAATCACACAGGCCAGAGCCTGCCGAACCGGACCCCGGCGATGACGACGCCACCCGAAAGCACAGTGCAGCGGGCACCACCCAATCGGCCATTCATCAGACCCGAGGGCCACTCACAACCACTAGCCGCTCGCGAACCGCAGCGCGATTTCAACCGGCAGCAGTTCGAGCCGCGGCCCGTCCGCCCGGAGACGCAAACGGAGCAGCGTCCACCATCGCCGTCCCGGTTTGAGCGCCCCTTGCCGCAACCACCCGTTGCCCGCCAGGCACCTCCTCCGATGACGCGTCATTTGCCGCCGCAAGCAGTAAGCCCGGTCCCGCAACCACCGGTTGCCCGCCAAGCACCGCCGCAAGTGGCGCGACAAGTGCCGCCGCACCAGCCTGGGCCTCAGCCAGGTCAACCGCCACATCGAAAAGCTCCTGCCCCAGGCCAAGAGGGACAACCACCACGATGAACCCCGTTTTTTGGCCTTGTAACGCGACCAATAATCGTGGACAGGCCGATGCGCCGCATTTTCGCTGCATTGACCCCTCACCCGCGCCGCATGCTATTGCTTGAGTTGAGCAAACCGGTCGAGTCGCGACCACGATAGGTACCTATGTCTAAGCGCGAGCCAACAGCCATACGTCAGCCGCTGGGAGGCAAATCACTTGCGATTGCCTCGGCGCTGCTCTGTGCGGCGGCCATAGCGTTGCCAATTGCGGCCAATGCGCAGGGTTGGTCATGGCCTTGGCAGAACGAGCAACCAGGGCCGCAACCGCGTGAGCCGGTTTATCGGCCACCGGCCGCTGTACAGCCGCCGCCAGCGCAAGGCGGATACCAAGGTGGGTATACTCCTGCCCCACAAGGCGGCGGACGCGGCACGGGCAATCCAATCTGTTTGCAACTCGAGCAACGCCTCGCGCAGGAGGCCAGCCGCGGCAATCAATCCCGCGATCTCTTGCCAAAGCTCGAGGCCGATATCCGAACCGCCGATCGCACGGCGCAACAGGGCCAATCGCAACTCGAGCGTAGCGATTGCTTCGAGTATTTCCTGTTTTCAAAAACACTTCGCCGCACACGTAGCTGCGTCGATCTGAACGCTCAGGTCGAGGGTGCGAAACGCCGCGTAAGCGAGCTCGATGCCCAGCGCCAGCAGTTGGTCTCGTCCGGTGGCCGCTCTTACCAGGATGACATCATCCGCGAACTTGCCCGCAATAACTGCGGTGCCAACTACCAGCAAGAAGCGAACAAGCGGGGCGGGATATCCTCGCTCTGGCAGGACGAAGACAGTGGCGGCGCTGGCAATGGCCAGTTCGGCAATTTGCCTTTCGCGACCTACAAGACCGTGTGCGTTCGCCTTTGCGACGGCTACTACTTCCCGGTAAGTTTCTCGACGCTGCCAACGCACTTCGAGCGCGATGCCGATGCCTGCCAGTCGAAGTGTGCAGCCCCAGTGGAACTCTACTACCATCAGAATCCGGGCAGCGGGATGGAGCAGGCCGTATCGTTTAAAAACAAGCAGAACTATTCGAGTTTGCGGACGGCCTTCCGTTATCGCAAGGAGTTGGTGCAGGGCTGTTCGTGTAAGCAGGCCGAGTATGTGCCGGGTACCCCGCCCGTCGACAAGCGTGCCGAAGCTTCTGGTTCCGCGATCGCGGCCGCTCCACCACGCAAAACCCCCTGATTTTCATCCCATCGGAAAACATGGCCGCAGCTATCATCGATCGAACGTGTAATTCGGATGGTCGCCGGCCATGACTGAAACGCCGCCGCATAATCGAATGCGCGTCGGCGCCGATGCAGCGATCATTCGGGCGAACATCGATCATCTCTCGACGATCCGATACGTCCACGCGCAGTCGCTTCGCGCAGCCGTCTTGGGATGGGCTGGTGAAAAACTGGCACAAGCCTACGTCGATCTTGCATACAGCGCCAGATACGCTCAATCGATTGAGCGGGCGATCGCGGCAGACAGATGCTTCGCCGCGATGATCGATCGCCAGATCATTGGCACGTGCGGCTGGTCGCCGATGGAGGACAATAGCCCCATCGCGCGCATCAGGTGGTGCCACGTCCTACCGATGTTCGGCCGCGTCGGCATCGGTGGAAAGCTGCTCGCGACAGCAGAAGCTGCGGCCGCGTCGGAAGGCTATTCCACATTCATCGCGCGGGCGACACCACATGCCGTGAAGTTTTTCGAGACGGCCGGTTACGGCGTCACGGCCCATGGCACACTAACGATCGGCAACAATGAAACCGTGCCAGTCACCTACCTACGCCGCAGCCTGCACGCGCCGGCAAGCGCGCCGCTGATTTAAATCAAACCCCGATTTTACCGCCGCCTTTCTTGGTCACGACGACGATGGCGGGTCGAGGTGGCAAGTCCGGTTTGAAGTCCGGCCAGCGCGTGGAGGGATCATCGAAGGTCGAATCCCGGCCCCACGCCTTCCATTCCTTCCCGTCCTCGGCGGGGTGCTGCACTGCGAGGAATAACGTCTGCATGTCTGGGGTGAAGCAAGGGCCGCACATCTCGGCACCGGCCGGACAACGGAAGAAATGCTTGGACGTGCCGCGTTTAGCGCCATCGGTTTCAACCGCCCATAGTCCATCGGAACGGCCATTGAAATCGTCGGCATTACCATCGGTCGCGATCCACAGGCGGCCCATCGCATCGAAGGCGCAATTATCTGGATTGGAGAACCAGCCATCCTTCGTCGTCGCTGGATTGAACGTAGCGCCGACTGCTGCGACGCTCGGATCACCGCATTTGACCAAAATCTCCCACTTGAACTCAGCCGCCGCCTGATCGCCATTCGGTGGCGTCAACTCCAGAATATGACCGTGCTTGTTATCGGCGCGTGGATTGGCGGCATCGACCTGATCGGGCTTACGCGTCGCGTTCTTGGTCAGGATCACGTAGACCTTACCGGTGCGCGGATTGGCCTCGACGTCCTCCGGCCGATCGAGCTTCGTCGCACCGAGCAGATCGGCAGCGCGCCGTGTTTCGATCAACACGTCGGCCTGACTTGCAAAACCATTGGCGACCGTCAGCGGACCCTCACCGAAGACGATCGGCAGCCACTTCATGGTGCCGTCGGCATCGAACTTGGCGACCGAAAGCACGCCGGAGTCGAGAATGTCCTTATTGGCCGGCTTGTTCTTCGTATCGACCTTTGCCGCCGACACGAACCGATAGACGTAATCGTTCACCTGATCATCGGCGGTGTACAGCACATATTGGCCGCTAACCGGGTTAGTGATGCCAGCCGCACCCTCGTGCTTGAAGCGACCGAGTGCCGTGCGCTTCTTTGGTGTCGACTTCGGATCGTATGGATCAATCTCCACGACCCAGCCGAACCGATTGGATTCGTTCGGGTCTTTATCGACTTTGAAGCGATCTACATAATTGCCCCAGGCATAGCGGCGGCCAGGAACCCCCATCCGTTTCCAGTTGGCGCTTTCGCGGTGGTTCTCAGGAACCGGCCCTAGGAAGTAGTTATTGATGTTCTCTTCGCAAGTGAGCCAGGTTCCCCAGGGCGTTGTGCCGCCGGCGCAGTTGTTGAGCGTTCCGAGCACCTTGCGACCGGTCGGATCGGCCACCGTTTTCATACGATCATGCCCCGCGGCGGGACCGCTGATCTCGATCGGCGTGTCGAGCGTAAGACGCCGTGCATACTTCGAGTTCGCCACGACCGACCATCGTCCATTCCGGCGTTTGACGATCTCCACAACCGAACCGCCGTGCGCCATCATCTCGACCTCGGCCATCGTCTTCGAGATCTTGTCGGCTTGACCGCTTCGTGCGTCGGCGACACTACTGAGCCCGGAGAACAGCAGCTCAGTACTGGTGTACTCGTGATTGACCGTCAGCAGTCCGCGCTTTGAACCTTCAAGCGGAAAATAACCGAGGAAGTCGTTGTTGTAGCCAAACTGCTGCGATTGGCTGGCGCCGGTCTGGTTCTTGGGGTCGAAAGCCGGCGCACCCTTCACCAAGGGGTCACCCCAGCGGATCAGAATATTGGCATCGTAGCCGTCGGCAACATGGTGTGTGCCATCGACACCGGCTTCGATCTCTTTGAAGCGGAAAGCAGAGGGCTTCACATCAGTCGCCGCTGCTGCAGTTGTCGCGCTCATGAAGCCCGCCGGCAAACTGGATGCAAGCACCGTGCTCGCCAATGCACCCGTCATCAAATCGCGACGGTTGAGGCGTGCCGCGATCAAATCGCCAATCGTCGGGCCGCCACTTGGATTCACGATGACATCTTCGTCGTCATCCGCGCCATCACAACGCTCGATTTCGCCCATCGACTGCTTGCTCATCGGTCTGCCTCCGCAAAGTCCCCGCGCCATTTCGCGCAGGCGCGACGGCTGGACGCAAGTGTAAAAATTTACACGTCGTTCGCGGCTTCATCCTGCACGCCCAGCGCGACAGATCGATGACGATGTTTAGGGAGAACGATCGGGCGATCAAGGTAACAGTTACCGGCTTTCGGTAACTGTTACCCCTTACCAGATCACACCGCTGGAGCGCCGCCTTCACCGTCGGTCGCCCCATTTTCACCCTCGCCACCTTCGTCGACCGTGCCATCGTCGCGGATGCGTTCGACGGAGACGACTTTCTCGGTGCTGTCGGTTTTGAAGATCCGGACGCCTTGCGTATTGCGGCCGGCAATCCGCACGTCCTTGACCGGGCAGCGGATCAACTGGCCGCCGTCGGTGACGAGCATCAGCTGGTCGCTATCCTCGATTGGGAACGAAGCGATCAGCGCGCCGTTACGGTCGTTGACGACCATCGCCGCGATACCTTTGCCGCCGCGCCCGGAGATCCGGTAGTCGTATGACGACGACCGTTTGCCGAAGCCACGCTCGGAGATCGTCAACACGAACTGCTCGGCCGCCGCCAACTCCGCGATGCGTTCGGGCGTGAGATCCGCTTCACCCTCCACGACCTCGGCTTCGGCATCGCTATCGGGTTCGACGGTGGCATCCGCCTCCTCGGCATTCAGCGCACGCCGCAGTGCGGTTGCTTGCTTGGTATAGGCCGCACGTTCCGCCGGTGTCGCTTCGACGTGATGCAGAATCGCCATCGAGATAACGGTGTTACCTTCGGCCAAACGGATACCACGCACGCCATCGCTGTCGCGGCCCTTGAACACGCGCACGTCTTCGGCGCTAAAGCGGATGCACTGGCCGCTGGCCGACGTCAGCAGCACGTCGTCCTTCACCGAGCAAATCGCCACGTCGACGATCTGGTCGCCTTCGTCGAGCTTCATCGCGATCTTGCCGTTGCGATTGATGCTCTCGAAATCACCCAACGAGTTACGCCGGACGTTGCCCTTGCGGGTGGCGAACATCAATTCGAGATCGGCCCAGCCAGCCGGATCTTCAGGCAACAACAGGATCGAGGTAATGACCTCGCCTTGCGTCAACGGCAGCAGGTTGATCAGTGCCTTGCCTTGGCTTTGCGGTGTGCCAACCGGCAGACGCCAAACCTTCATGCGATAGCACATGCCACGCGAGGAAAAGAACAGCACCGGCGTGTGGGTCGAGGCCATGAACAAACGAGTGACGACATCTTCGTCGCGCGTGGTCACGCCAGAGCGGCCCTTGCCGCCACGACGTTGCGCGCGATAGGTCGAAAGCGGCACGCGCTTGATATAGCCCTTGAGGCTGACGGTGACGACGACGTCTTCGCGCTGAATCAGATCTTCATCGTCAACTTCGCCTTCGACATCGACGATCTCGGTCTGACGCGGTGTCGCGTATTGCGTTTTGACGCTGTTGAGCTCGTCCTTGATGATGTCGACGATGCGTGTGCGCGACGACAGAATTTCGAGGAACTCTTTGATCTCGCCGGCAATCTTTTTCAGATCGTCTCCGATTTCATCGCGGCCAAGTGCCGTCAAGCGTTGTAGCCGCAGATCGAGGATCGCCTGCGCCTGCTCGGCCGACATACGCATCGTGCCATTGACCGATATTTTACTGCGCGGATCGGCAATCAACTCCAGCAGCGGCGCCATATCCTTGGCCGGCCAGTCGCGCGCCATCAGCTGCTCTTTGGCTTCCGATGGCGACGGTGCCTTGCGGATGAGCGCAATCACATCGTCGATGTTGGCGACGGCGATGCCAAGACCCACCAACACGTGCGCACGGTCGCGGCACTTGTTGAGCAGGAATTTGGTGCGCCTGGATACGACTTCCTCACGGAATGCCGTGAAGGCCGCAATCATATCCTTGAGGTTGAGTTGCTCTGGTCGCCCACCGTTGATCGCCAGCATGTTGGCGCCGAACGAGGTTTGCAGATCGGAGAAGCGCCAGAGTTGGTTCAACACGACGTCGGCAACCGCATCGCGCTTCAGTTCGATGACGATGCGCATGCCTTCCCGGTTGCTCTCGTCCCACAGATCGGAAATGCCTTCGACGCGCTTTTCGCGGACGAGATCAGCAATCTTTTCCTGCAGCACCTTCTTGTTCACCTGATACGGGATTGCGGTGACAATCAGAGCTTCACGATCCTTGCGCAATTGCTCGACATGCACCTTGGCGCGCATGATGATCGAGCCACGGCCCTTGTGATAAGCGGATAGGATGCCACCACGGCCGAGGATCAAGCCGCCTGTCGGGAAGTCGGGGCCGGGCACGATCTGGCACAGTTCCTCGATCGTGATGTCGGGATTGTCGAGGTGAGCTAAGCAGGCGTCGATCACTTCGCCGAGATTGTGCGGTGGAATGTTGGTCGCCATGCCAACGGCGATGCCGCCGGCGCCGTTGACCAGCAGGTTCGGGAATTTAGCCGGCATCACGCTCGGCTCGGCCAGGGTGCCGTCGTAGTTATCGACGAACTCAACGGTGTCCTTGTCCAGGTCATCGAGGAGGTTCGTTGCGACGCGGGCGAGGCGGCACTCAGTGTACCGGTCGGCGGCGGGCGGGTCGCCATCGACCGACCCGAAGTTACCCTGGCCATCGACCAAAGGCACGCGCATCGAGAAGTCCTGCGCCATGCGGACGAGCGCGTCGTAGATCGCGAGGTTGCCGTGCGGATGGTACTTGCCCATCACTTCGCCGACGACACGGGCACACTTGACGTGCTTCTTGTTCGGCTCGAGGCCCAACTCGCTCATGCCAAACAAAATACGCCGATGCACCGGCTTTAGACCGTCGCGAATATCCGGCAGTGCGCGAGACACGATCACGCTCATCGCGTAGTCGAGATAGCTCTTGCGCATTTCATCGACGATCTGGACTGGGCGAATATCGCTCGGACCGGTTGGCCCGCCCGGTCCCTTGGGGGGCGGCGGCTCGTCCGGGGGCAGGCTCTTGTCGTTCTCGGTCACGGGCGTTATCTCTCACGTTCAAAACATGCTTTGCGCATCACGCGCGAACAAGCTCCACCGGCGCGTCGCGTTCAAGTGCGACACCGCGGCAAACCCAATCTTGCGCATCATCGTAGCAACCCAGCGCGACTAGGGCAAACCGGGTGTCGGCGAACGGAGGCGTTCTCCCCAAAATCCTGTAGAGATACCAAGTAATTAATGCAGGATGTATACGCTATTCATTGACTTGCCGTCATATTGACTTGAAGCCGTCGCGTATGGCCACTAAGTGCACGATCGACGCGTGTGCTGAGCTCATGCCCCTGCCAGAGATGATCTGCAGGCCACTTCTCACAAACCCATCCGAGGCAAGTTATGAACAAAACGATCCTAAGCTTGGCGACCATGATCACGATGGCATCGAGCTTCTCTGCATTTGCGCAGCAAAAGGCACCGGATGCTGCAGCCACCCCGGCCGCACCAGCCGCCGCACCTGCAGCTCCGAAGGCCGTTGCCAAACCCGTGACCATCCCCAGCGGCGTTTTCTACAGGGGTCAGCAGGTTGACCAATACAGTGCCAAAGAGCGCTTGATCGGCGCGAAGGTTGTGAACAAGTCGGGTGAAGTTATCGGCGACATCGAAGATTTGATCATCGCGTCGGGCGCTCAGAAGATCGATACCGTGATCATTGGCGTCGGCGGCGTGCTGGGCGTCGGCGAAAAGAAGATCGGCGTTGCGCACAAGGCATTGGTATTCGCAACCAAAGACGGCAAGCGCACCATCACACTCGACACCACGAAGGAAATCCTCGCTGCTGTACAGCCCTACAAGTACGCCGAGGCTCCCAAGACCATGCTCGAGAAAGCCTCGGATGCGACCAAGGCCGCCGCAAAGAAAGCTTCGGAAGTGACCAAAGCTGGCGTCGAAAAGGCCAAAGAAGCCGTGAAGGGCAAGTCCGAAGCGCCGAAGCCTGTTCAATAAACTATTCAGAGTGATTGAGACTGCAAGAAGCCCTTCGCCAATCCCGGCGGAGGGCTTCTTGCTATTTGGATCGCGATGTGTTGCCAAAACCTTGCTTAATACGTTCGATTGAAATTCTATTTTTGATCAGCCTCGCAACGCCACCTGAACGCTAATACCAATGATTTTATATCGATTAACCAGTTGGAATGATCCGTTGTCGCACAGTGCGACCTAAGATCGGCTGGTTCATGACCAAAGGCCGACCTAGCGGGGAAGCTATGGTCTCTATGCGTCAAGCGTTGTTTTTGGTGTGTCTGCCGGGCGTCGTTGGACCGCTCGCATTGCTATTGATCGCGCCTGGCTCGAGCGTCTACGAACACGCCTACTCCGCAATCCTGATTGGCCTGCTGATCGCCGCGTTGGTCGCCATCCGCACCAGCCTGATTATCACGATCCAACTCGATCGGCTGAGCGAAACGGCCAAACTTATGGCGCAAGGCAACTTCGATGCTCGCGTACCACCGGCCAGCAAATGGAGCCCCAAAGAGGTTACCGGCCTGAGCGCTACTTTCAATGATATGGCGGGCAAACTTGCCGACTTGCGCTGCCGTGGTATTGAATTGCGCGAACAGGCTGAGCACGCCAGCGAATCCAAAAGCGAATTCATGCGCACAATCACTCATGAATTGCGCTCGCCGTTGAATGCCATCATCGGATTTTCCGACTTATTGACAGGGCGATCGGCTGCGGCTATCGCGCCGGAAGCGCGTGAGGGGTATCTCGCCGATATAAATGCCAGTGCGCATCATCTGCTGTCGCTCGTCAACGACCTTCTAGATCTGGCGCGTGCCGAGAGCGGGCAATACGATTTGATTGAAGATGAATTCTGGGTCGATGAGATCACCCGGCGCGCTTGCCGTTATGTCGAGACGCAGGCGAGCGAACGGCAGATGGCGATTTCAGTTCATTTTGACGGCGAGCCGCCCGTAATCTACGGCGACGAAAAGGTACTATTCCAGGCATTGTTGAATTTGGTCAGCAACGCGGTCCGATACGGCCGTGCGGGCGGCAAGATCGCCATCGAGGTCCGTGCTCTCGCCTCGCAATGCATCGAGATTATCGTCGCTGATGACGGCCCTGGGATCGCCCCCGACGACCTTGCCCGTGTGATGCTTCCCTTCCAGCGGGCGCAAAATGTCAACTCCAACGGCACGGCTGGAAGCGGCCTGGGTCTACCGATCGTCAAGCGGTTCATCGAGCTCCACGGCGGCTCGTTTACGCTGAGCAGCACCGTGGGCGCTGGCACACGCGCCCATATAATATTACCCGCAGCGCGCATTCGGACGGGCGACATCATCTTCGTCGAGCTTGCCCCGCCGGCGCAGGTTGCCAGGGCCGCCTGAACCATCTGCAAGCGGCTGTCGCGCGCCAGCGGGCAACTGCCGCGGGACCATTGCCTTTTTGTCCCATCTGTACCAAGTTATACGCGTTCCGAGGGGGGTCGGCAGTAGTCGGCTGAGATGGAGCTGTATGCTGCTCCGCCACCCTTAGGACCTGATCCGGATCATGCCGGCGAAGGGACGGACATGCGTTTACCGAGCGACATGCAAACCGCAAGTGCGGAGCAACTTCGCGAAGTGTTGGCTGAGGCCAACATTTTGCTGGTCGACCACGAGTCGGGCATCGCCGACGTAATATCCAACGTGCTGAAACGCTATGGCGCCGGTGCCATCGAGCGCGCGGGTTCAGGCGACGAAGCCCTCGATATGCTCGGCTACACGACGCGCCCCTACGATCTCGTGATGCTACGCGCCGGGTTACCCAACACCGATGCCCTACGAGTATTGCGGGTGCTGAGCCGTCAACGTGCAAATTTGCGCGTGAGCCTGCATGGCAGCAGCGACTTGGCAAATTTGGCCGAACCCCGCTGGTACGAAGGGGTTGCTCGATGCATTGAAATTTCAGGCCTACCTGGGATCGTGCGCGGCGTGGCGATCGTGCTTGCCTCGAACGCAACTCTCGAAAACATCCTGACGACGAATGTCGTACCGGAAACGATTTCCGCCGACTGGGCGCGCGCGATTTACGGCGCCTTGCCGGGCCAACCCGCCAAACGCCCGCTCAACCGTTGAAACTGGAACCACTTTGCTTGCCCACCCAAAAGGCAGCGTAAACAAGCCCAAAGAATAGGACACCCGCAATGAACAAGATGACCCGGCCAAAAGACATGATGCTGCCCGAAGTAACGACCGGCCCGATCTTCGGCTCGCGCAAGATCTATGACGCGCCGGCAGGTCATCCGGACGTGCTGGTGCCGTTCCGCGAAATCGTGCTGCAACCAGAAGCCAACGAGCCGCCGTTTCGCGTCTACGATCCGTCGGGGCCCTATACCGAGACCGACGCCAAAGTGGATCTTGAGAAGGGTTTACCGCGCCATCGCGAAGCCTGGATCAAGGCGCGCGGCGGCGTCGAGCAGTACGATGGCCGCGACATCAAGCCGGAGGACAATGGCAGTGTCAGTGGCAAGGCGCTGGCGCGCGATTTCCCAGCCAAAGTCAAACCGTACCGCGCTGTCGGCGACGCACCCGTGACGCAGCTCGAGTTCGCGCGCGCCGGTATCGTCACCAAGGAAATGGTCTACATCGCCCACCGCGAGAACCTTGGCCACACCGAAGCTCTGGCCCGCGCTAAAGCCGCCATCAAGGACGGCGAGAGCTTCGGCGCGTCGATCCCCGAGCACATCACGCCCGAGTTCGTGCGCGACGAAGTTGCCCGTGGCCGCGCTGTCATTCCAGCCAACATCAACCACACCGAAGTCGAGCCGATGATCATCGGCCGCAACTTCCTGGTGAAGATCAACGCCAACATCGGCAACTCGGCAGTCACCTCCTCGGTCGAAGAGGAAGTCGACAAAATGGCGTGGTCGATCCGTTGGGGCGCCGACACGGTGATGGACCTGTCGACCGGGCGCAACATCCACAACACGCGCGAATGGATCCTGCGCAACTCGCCAGTGCCGATCGGCACCGTGCCGATCTATCAGGCCTTGGAGAAGTGCGGCGGCGATCCGGTCAAGCTGACGTGGGAGCTCTACCGCGACACGCTGATCGAGCAGTGCGAACAAGGCGTCGACTACTTCACGATCCACGCCGGCGTGCGTCTCGCCTACGTGCCGATGACCGCACATCGGGTGACCGGCATCGTCTCTCGCGGTGGCTCGATCATGGCCAAGTGGTGCCTGGCGCATCACAAGGAGAGCTTCCTCTACACCCACTTCGCCGACATTTGCGACATCATGCGCAAGTACGACGTGACGTTCTCGCTCGGCGACGGATTGCGGCCCGGCTCGATCGCGGATGCCAATGATCGCGCACAATTCGCCGAATTGGAGACACTCGGCGAGTTGACCCAAATCGCCTGGGCAAAAGGCTGTCAGGTGATGATCGAGGGACCGGGCCACGTGCCGATCCACAAGATCAAGATCAACATGGACAAGCAATTGAAGGAATGCGGCGAAGCGCCGTTCTACACGCTCGGGCCGCTGACGACCGACATCGCGCCGGGCTACGACCACATTACATCAGGCATCGGTGCCGCCATGATCGGCTGGTTCGGCTGCGCCATGCTTTGCTATGTGACGCCGAAGGAACATCTGGGCCTGCCCAACCGCGACGACGTCAAGGTCGGCGTTATAACGTACAGGATTGCGGCGCACGCGGCGGATCTCGCCAAAGGTCATCCGGCCGCTCAGCTGCGCGACGATGCGATCTCACGTGCGCGCTTCGACTTCCGCTGGGAAGACCAGTTCAACCTTGGTCTCGATCCGGATACGGCGCGCGCCTATCATGACGAGACGCTGCCGAAGGACGCGCACAAGGTCGCCACTTCTGCTCGATGTGCGGCCCGAAGTTCTGCTCGATGAAAATCACGCAAGACGTGCGCGATTACGCCAAGACGCTGAATGATCAGGGGATGGGCATTCCAGACGTTCGCGAAGCCGGCATGCAAGAGATGTCCGCAAAGTTCAAGGACATGGGCGACAAACTTTATGTCGATGCGGACGCGGTGAAGGCTGATGCAGTGAAGGTGAGTAATAGGGGGCTGGGGTGATTCAGTCCGCAATTTGGCCGAACAACCGAATGCGAGTATGATGAAAGTAAAACAGCAGAACTTGGACCGCGACGATGATCAAACTTGAAGAAATCGAGAGCGCTATTACACGGCTACCGGCGGAGGAACTAGCTAAGCTGCGCGACTGGTTCGAGCAATTTACCAGCCAGCACTGGGATGAACAGATCGAACGCGACGCAAAGTCTGGCAAGCTTGACCGCATGGCTGAAAAAGCGCGCGAGGACCACAAGGCAGGTCGGTCCAGGCCGCTGTGAAGCATTTCGCGAATCAGGACTTCTGGCAGGCTTACGATGCCTTGCCGGCAACCGTGCGTTCGCTTGCCGACAAGAACTACGAGTTGCTGAAAGCCAACTCGATTCATCCTTCTCTGCAATTCAAAAAAGTTGGCAATTTCTGGTCGGTGCGCATTGGCCGCCGCTATCGAGCGCTAGCAGTCGAAGTGGAAGATGGCCTACTGTGGTTCTGGATAGGAAGCCACGCGGACTACGACAAACTGGTCGTGTAACTGCAATCACCCGAACCTCTCTCGCGCGCGCTCCTTCGCCTTCTCCGCCTCGACCTCCCGGTCGCGGGCTGGCGCATGCGTTTGCAGCGACGCCAGTAGGTTTCGCGCAGCCTGCGAGACCTCGGCGACAGCACGGTCGAACGCTGGCTCATTCGCCTTCGACGGCGTGTTGAAGCCAGATAGCTTGCGCACGAACTGCAGGGCGGAGGCTTCGATTTCCTGCTCGGTCGCGGGAGGTTCGAAATTAAACAGCGTCTTGATATTGCGGCACATACGGGCTCCTCTCGCCTTCGAGGGTTTCAATCGACTATCTAAGTGTTTACGGTCGACGAACAAGGATCGCTGCGTTCGGTCCGTTGATTGCGGACGCCGGCAGCAAGCGTTGCCGGTATCAACGCAAACTTGGCTCGCGAAACCCGTTCGGGAGACCTCATTCATGCCGCGCCTCAACCGGATTATTGAAACTTCGCTCTATGTCGACGATCTTGACCGGGCCCGGCGGTTCTATGGCGAGGTATTGGAACTCGACCAGATGCTGCAGACCAAATCGCTGATCGCATATGACGTGAATAAGAGCAGCGTTCTACTCGTTTTCAAGCGAGGCGCATCGGCACGGACGCAGGTGCTGCCCGCCGGAACCATCCCTCCGCACGACGGCTCGGGACCGCTTCACATCTGCTTTGCTATCGACGCCGAAGATTTGGCCTATTGGGAAACGAGGCTGCGCAAGCATAACATCGCGATCGAGAGCCGCATGACATGGGAGCGCGGCGGCACCAGCATCTACTTTCGCGATCCCGACGGCCACTTGCTCGAACTCATGACACCGGGGAACTGGGCTAACTACTGAGTGCAGCGCCAGTTTCGGATTGCTGTACAATGGCAGTCGGCCTTGGGAGCTTCACGCCCTACCGCCCCGCCACTGCTCGCACGATCCGGCGCGGGGCGCGGTGCTCGACGATAATTGGTGCGCGTGGCTGGCCGTGCGACGTCTGCGCTTGCGTGATCGTCGCCGTAATACGACGACGGCTGCGGCTTTTGAAGATCGCCTCGGCTTCTGCTGTGACGTCCTCGACAGCTACGTTCATTAGCTCTGCCGCCAATCGGATCTGCTGATCCTGGTCAGGTGACAGGTCGGATGCGGCATCCAGTGCCTCGACAAGCGTCGGCGGCTCGTAGCGTACCCGGCGCGGGCCCCACTTGGTCATCCATGTATCGCTCATCGCTCGACTCCTTTGCGGGCAACGCCACAATACCGCGTTTTGTGCGTTGCACTCAAGCATATTGTGCATTGCAGCATTGTCTTCAAGGACTCACCCGCGAAGGCGCAAGTTGCCGGGATCAAATGGGCTCTCGGGAATAACTACGGCACGATGGTTCTTGCCGAGGATCGTAATGTCGAACTCCTGCCCAAGTTCGCCTAGATCTGGTCGCACCATGCCCAAGGCGAGCGACTTGCCGACGCGCCAGCCGTAGCCGCCATTCGTCGCGCGGCCAATCATTTTACCCTTGTGCAGGATCGGCTCGGAGCCGCGGACGTCCGATCCCTCGTCCGTCACGCCGTGCACCTCCAGGGTGACAAAGCGATTGGCGAATCCCTTTTGCTGCCAGGCAACCAGCGCGTCGCGGCCGACGAACTGACCCTTGTTGAGATTGACGAACCGGTTCAGGCCGGACTCAAGCGCGGCATATTCGATAGATAGTTCCCGGCCGATGAGCCGATAGGATTTCTCGATCGACATCGCGATCATCGCCTTGATGCCGTAGGGCTTGATGCCGAATTCGCGGCCGGCTTCCATCAGCTTGTCGAAGATGTAGTTCTGCATCTCGATTGGATGATGCAGCTCCCACCCCAGTTCGCCAACATAATTGACACGCAGCGCTTTTGCCGATGCGGCTCCGACCGAGATGTGCTGGCCGGACAACCACGGAAACGCTTTGGTCGATAGATCCGTGTCGGTCAGCTTCTGCAGCACGTCGCGCGAGCGAGGCCCGGCAAGCACGAGCACGCCCAGTTGCGACGTGATCTTCTGCAGATCCACCGAGCCGTCGCGGGGACGTGCTTTTTGCAGATAGTCCCAATCGTGGCGCTCAAGCGCGCCGGGACCGACGAGATAGAACTGTTCCGGGCCCGCGCGGAATACGGTGAACTCGGATCGCACACCGCCGTTTTTGGACAGCATGTGAACCAGACCGACGCGGCCAATCTTGGCCGGCAACTTGTTGGCGACAAGCCCATCGAGCCAGGCTTCAGCGCCGGGTCCACTCACCTCGTACTTGGCGAACGGCGTCATGTCCTGCAGGCCGACGTTCTCCGACACGTGACGGCATTCGTCACCGACGAACTTGAAATAGTTCGAGCGCCGGAAGCTCCACTTCTCGCGCGGTGGCTTGCCGTCGGCTGGTATGGCTGGGTGATTGTGATTGAGCAGAACGTCCGGGTACGCCTTGTCGTCATCACTCAGCTTATAGCCGGACGGCGCGAACCAGCCGGGGCGCTCCCACCCATAGATCGAACCGAATACCGCGCCGAGCGCTGCCATCCGATCGTAACAGGGCGCTTGCTTGAGAGGACGCGCTGCCACCCGCTCCTCGTCCGGGTAGTGCATTGTGAAGACATTGGCGTAG
Source organism: Hyphomicrobiaceae bacterium (assembly GCA_031367505.1). Lineage (GTDB taxonomy): Bacteria > Pseudomonadota > Alphaproteobacteria > Rhizobiales > Hyphomicrobiaceae > JAKFWF01. The sequence continues at coordinate 34,953 of JANLPY010000573.1, forward strand.
GCCTCCTCGTTCTTTTGGCGCAGATATCCGCGACCGGCATAAGGGCCATAGCGGCGCGGATCGACGCCCAGCATGTCAATCGTGCTTTCACCCTCGACGATCCATTCGGCGAGTTGCCATCCAGCGCCACCAGCGGCCGTGATGCCGAACGAATGTCCCTCGTTGAGCCAGACGTTTGGCAGATCCCATGCCGGGCCAATGATCGGCGAACCGTCGGGCGTGTAGCAGATGGCGCCGTTGTAGACTTTCTTGATACCGACTTCGCCGAATGCCGGCACGCGCACGATCGCCGACTCGATATGCGGCGCAATCCGCTCCAAATCTTCCTGAAACAGCTCGTATTCGCTCTGCTCGCTGGGGCCGTCGAGGTAACAGCATGGCGCACCTGGCTCATAGGGCCCCAAGATCAGGCCACCGTTTTCCTCACGCATATACCAGGAGCTGTCGGCCTCGCGCAGCACGCCCATTTCGGGCAGTCCCTGCTTTTGACGCGCGACGATCGATGGGTGCGGCTCGGTGACGATGTACTGATGCTCGACCGGAATGACCGGAAGATCGAGACCCAACATCCGGCCGGTCTGCCGGGCAAAGTTTCCCGTCGCCGAGATAATGTGCTCGCACGTGATCGTACCTTTGCCGGAGGTGACTTCCCACTCGCCGGAGCGTGTGCGCTTTATGCCGGTAACGGTCGTGTTGCGATAGATTTCAGCGCCCTTCGCACGTGCGCCATTAGCGAGTGCCTGCGTCAGGTCGGCGGGTTGTATGTAGCCGTCATCGGGATGCTGGATCGCACCAAGGATGCCGTCCATGTTCACCAGCGGCCAGATCTCCTTCACCTGTGCCGCACTTAGAATGTTGACCTTCACACCGATCGTGTCAGCGATACCCTTGTAGTAGAGGAATTCGTCCATCCGGTCGGGCGTGCGCGCGAGGCGAATGTTGGACACCTGCTTCAACCCGACGTGTTGTCCGGTCTCCGCCTCCAACGACTTGTACAGCGCGACCGAATACTTATGGATCTGGCCTACCGAGTACGAAAGATTGAACAGCGGCAACAAGCCAGCCGCGTGCCAGGTCGAACCCGACGTCAACTCGCGACGCTCGACCAATACGCTATCGCTCCAGCCCTTCTTGGCCAAATGATAGAGCGTCGAAACGCCGACGACGCCGCCGCCGATGACAACCGCACGCGCATGGCTTTTCATTGTGAACCAATTCCTAATTTTCCAATCTCGTCACGATCGCCAGCAACGCTGCCGGTGTCTAGCGAAGAGGCGACGACTGCTACCGCGCCCGCGACTGTATCTGAGGAGAGGCGCCGGGCGAGTATGAACGATGGGCCCAAATTCGCCGGTCGCCAGCCGATGCCAAAACAGACCGGCAGCATCAACAGATTGCCGACAATGCGACCAATAAAATTAAACCGATAGAAACCCAACTGCGGCTTTAATGGAAAATGTGAGTTGCTTACCGTTTGTCTTGTGCGTTGCCGCGAGTGCCATGACCAATCTTCTTCTTTTCGACGATCTAGGAAACCTCTGGGACGGCGGCTCATCCCGACTGCGCGCTTCGTTCGGCGCCGATCAAACACACGACGAGTTTTCGTCTTATGTCGTCAAGAACATGGGCTTTATCGCCGTCAATATTTACGGCCGATCATGCGAGATCAGATTGCGGCCACGCCTGATCAGCAACGTGGCGATGGAGAGCTTGCGGGCCTGGCTCAACGAGCGCATTTTTGAACGTATTGTTACCGTGCACTTCGAAACAGACTGGGTCTATGGTTTGCATGCGAACCGGCAGGTGGCGCTCGACCGGTTAGACCTTGTCCTCTCGAAATCACTGGCGCCTCGCCCCGGCGATTACCTTGTCCGGCCGTTCAAGACGTCGGAATTACCGCGCACAACGCCGCAACATCAGGCCTTGCATTCCCTCATCGAAAATTGGCCGTCCCTATCTCAGTCCGTGCATCGTGACGGGCTGTGGAATATCGTCAAGCAGTCGCTGCACGGCCGCTATCACTTGATGGGAGTGCGTGATGGTGAAAGCACGTTGACGTTCAACGAGATCGGCAATGGTTTCGTTAGCTACTCTGAAGATTGGGTCGCGAAAGCCATCGGCACATCTATCGAAAACCATGAAGATGCCTCGTACGGCAAATGGGTCGCCGACAACTGCCGCGAAGCGATGCAAACAGGCCGCCCGACGCTGTGCGACGTCGATGCGATCATGAGTACGCCGCGACTTGGCCGGGCTCGTTTACGCTACAAGCGGGTGCTGCTGCCTGTGCGCTCGGTGGGCGGCGGTGCGTGGCTCTTAACCAGCTCGATTCTCGATCCGACCATCGACCTTCGTGCCGCTCTCGATAAAACGGGTTAGGTCATCCAGCATTTCGGCCGTTTTCATTTGTAGCAGGCCGAACCTGAGATTACCGAACCGGGTATTATGCAGTGTCACGTCCCAATCGATATCGGTGTAGCCACATCGCTCGGCCACACCCTTTTGGATGAGCGTTTCGGCCATCATGGTCATCGTAATATCGGTGTACCACCGCGTAAAAGCACAAGCGCGCGATATTCTGGGCAAGATGCCGGTCAAAAATTGTCCGCGATGGCTGGGATCGAACCATACGCCGCCTGAGAATACGACGCTGCCTTGCACCCGCTCGGCCGACTTCGCGGTGACCACAACTTTTTCGTTCGGCAAGCATTGCGCCGGCGGATCTGGGTAGAAGAGGCGCAACGAGGTGGCCTCTTTGGCGAAGTTGGTATCGCCCCAGGCGTACAACCTCGCGGCCTGCGTCGCGACAATAAGGCCAGCGCGGTCACGCCCCAACAACACGAACGAATTGTCTTGGCGAATGGCGCCAAAGGCTGGATCAAAGATCGAAATCAGTGGTCGCCACGTATCGGGGTTGCGGCGATTGACGGCCACCAGATCATCGAGGGTCCCGAAGTTCAACGTTATCCCACGGGCGCGCAGTGCTGTGTCCGCTTGAAGAAAAAACCGGCCGAGCAAATCAATCGGTCCGTAGTCCAGCGTGATACCGTCGAGCAGCGAGCGCCCCACCGGACCGACCGTTGGAATATTAACTCCGGTTTGCGCGCTCTCAACTTTTGCCTGACGCAACGCCACGCTCATGCGACCCCCCAACGATTTCGATGTCGTTCCCACTAGTCATGAGAATTTCATCATCGAGCGGAGAAACACAAGCAGTATTCTTCACAATTCATTAAGCATACTATTTCGCTAGATAAGTCCGATGCACTTCCAGCCCGTCGGCGCGCTTCGTTGCAACAGCAAGTGCTGACGGTGCGTCCATAAGGTGCCGCGCAAGCCCAGGGGCCAACACCAATTCTGGCTCGACCTTGCCTTGATCCGCAGTCTCCAGGAATTTCATCACCGCATCAGCAGATGGCGCTTCCGAACTCTGCGAATCCTTTATCGAAATCGCCTCGGTCGCGGCAGCGTCGAGCAACTTGGGCCACATTTTTTGAAAAAGCCCAGCCGATGGATAGATCTCGGCGCTGGCAATCCGGCCGTTGATGGCGAATGCCACACCGACGATCTCGCTGTTACCGGCCGCCGCTTGCCCCAACGCCTTGATATATTCTGACCGTGCGGCAACTAAAGTCTCGTTCTCGAGCGATAGCTGGAGGCTCGTTGCGGACACCCCCGAGGCAACTTTAGCTTTCAGATTGGACGATAGTTTTTCCTGGATCTTGCCGACACTGGCCCACACTTCGCCCTGGCGGTTACCCGTCTCCGATTGCGGCCCAATGCGTGTTTGTGTGCGATTGATCGACGCGCCATTGCCGGCTTGTGCCGGTCCTGGTCCGGCTTCAGGCTTCACTTTGGCTGGCGCCAGCATGGCGAGCTTGGCTTCGCGCGATGGGACCGATTTGTCCGACGAAGCAAATCGTTTGGCGTCTTCCTTGCCGCGTGCCGACCAGCGGCCTTGCTCGACACAGAACGCGCCGATCGGCATGCGACCGGATTTTGACGGCAACAGCAAGCTCACCGTCAGAACGCGGTCTTGCTGGCCGCCCTTGACAATATCGCCCGCTTGGATGAACACATCCTCGCTGCCCTTATTCTCGACCTGAAGTTGATTTACATTGCCGGTCTCATCAATAACGATCGAGCCGCGGGCAAGCGCTTCCGCGAGTGTCAGCGGGATGGGGCCGGATGCGGACGTCCCGCGTAGAAAATAAACTGATAAGTTGCTGTGGTTCTGCGGCTCGGCAACTCGCGGCGATGCTGCAGCGGAAGCATTCGACGCCAGCCCAAAGATCAGTGGCGTTGCGTACACGCAAGCACGAACGAAGTTCGCCGGCCACAAGCTGCACTTAAACATCGATGTCACTCCTATGAGAAACAGTTACTTCGATGAAACAATGCAGTAAGCGCAGTTTGAGGCCGAACAACGAGGGGTGCGCGGCAGCACGGTGGCGCAGAAGTGGCAATTGGATTCGCATTTGCGGGATGCGAACGAGCCACAGCTAAAACAAATGCTATTCATGCGAGATGAGAAATCGTCTCAAGTTCGCCTCGAACGTGATAGCTGGAATCAATGATCCGAGGCTTGGAAGCGAGGATTTCAAAAACCAATGACGCTGATGGACCATCCGGTCATGCCGGAACAACAAGATACCGCGGCTTATGCAGAGCCGGCGGCTCCTTCGCGAGCCGCTGAGTTGAAAGCTGCGGCGCGCAAACTAGCTGCGCACTGTGCGGCCTATCGTGGCGCATCGATCTCAGATGCCGTCTGGCAGGTGGGCACGACCGCTGCTGCTTTCGTCGCGCTGATTGCCGTCATGTTGTACACGATCCAATACTCGTATCTATTGACCCTACCGTTGTGTCTGCCGGCTGCCGGTCTGTTGATCCGCTTCTTCATCATCCAACATGACTGCGGGCATGGTTCTTTTCTGCCGAGTCGAGCCGCGAACGATATCCTGGGCCGCGTCGTCAGCGTGTTGACGCTCACGCCCTATGGGCTCTGGCGCCGGGAGCACAACGTGCACCACGCCGCTTCGGGCAATCTAGATCGGCGTGGCATCGGCGACATCACCACGCTAACAGTGAGCGAGTACGCGGCGTTGCCATTGGCGGGCCGGATCAAGTATCGGATTTACCGCCATCCAGCGTTCCTATTTGGGGTCGGGCTGCCGCTATACTTCCTGGTCCTGCAACGGCTACCGTGGTTCCATCCGCATCCGGCACACCAGACTTGGGGTAGCGTGATGCGCCTCAATGCAGGGCTCGTCGCCTTCTACGCACCGCTGATGTGGCTGTTCGGTTGGGCGCATATATTGATGCTCGCCATTCCGATCCTGATCTTGTCGTCGGCGATCGGCGGCTGGCTGTTCTTTATTCAGCATCAATTCGAAGACACCCACTGGGAAGAAGGCCCCGATTGGGACTTCCAAGTGGCAGCGATCCACGGCAGTTCATATTACGTGTTACCATCGGTTCTGCAGTGGTTCACCGGCAACATCGGTCTGCATCACATCCACCACCTGTGCAGCATGATCCCGAACTACAAATTGCAAGCCTGCCTGGATGCCAGCCCCGAGCTGCAAGCCATGAACCGCTTGACGCTGTGGCAGAGCATAACCTGCGCGCGGCTGGCCCTGTGGGATGATGCCAACCGAAAGTTGATTGGCTTCCGCGAATTTCGCGCTCTGCAAACCGCCTGAGACAAAAAAGGCCCGATCGCGCGATCGGGCCTTTTTTGTCTCAGGCGGTTTGCAGAGCGCGAAATTCGCGGAAGCCAATCAACTTTCGGTT
>JANLPY010000598.1:0-8742 GCA_031367505.1 Hyphomicrobiaceae bacterium
GCGTCCAGCGTCACCAGCTGCGCCACCGACAGGTCACCGACGAGTCCCAGCAACTTGTGGAATTCCAAGTCGCCCATAGCCACCTCCGCGCGAAATCAACCGCGGAAAACACTGCACCAACATCAAGGCCAAACAGCGCCAAGCGCATAGGCATGATTGGCGGCTATCGCAGGGCTTTCTGGTCAACTCATCTGCCCACGAGCCTATGCCGCAGATGTTTGCCACTGCGCAGGCTTCAGGGGGCCTGGAGGTCCGTGCTATGACGGTCCCGGTGGTCCTGCTTACCGTGGTCCAGGAGGCCCGGCCTATGACGGTCCAGGCGGCGCTTGCTATGCTGGCCCTGGCGGTCCGCAATACAGCGGACCTGGAGGCCCGGCTTACACTGGTCCAGGAGGGCAGCGATACAACGGTCCGGGTGGTCCGGCCTATAATGGTCCAGGCGGACCCGCTTATTCAGGCCCCGGTGGCCCTTGCTATGATGGGCCAGGAGGACCTTGCTACTCCGGCCCAGGAGGCACAGGTGTTAATTGTCCAAGTGTGTGCCGCTAAAAATCAGAATTCAAACTGAGACACTGCCCGCAAGATGATATACTGGCCGAATGGTCGGCGCGGTGCTGGGCGCGTTCGGCGTGCATGATTCGTCACGTCAGGGAGACATTGCATGAAGCGGACGGCGGGGGACTTGATGCTGGCCGCATCTCGCATTCGCGCGGAAGCTGAAGCAGCGGGCGGTGGGCTCGGTCCAATTGGCCCAGACTTGGCGCGGGCCGATAAGCTTGAAGAAAGATCTCGCCAACCGTTGCCCGAAAGGCTGAATGAGAAAGGCGCCGGTCGTGAACTTGTGCCCAACGGCCATGACGGGCGGGAGGCAGCCGAGTTTCGTTGCACTTTGAGAAATCCCGACTACGTTGCAGCTGATGCGTCCCGCGACCGCCTGGAGCTTCTGCATCAAGCGGGAAGTCTCGAAGCCGGCCTGGACGTTGCGGACACGGTGGGGGCTCGCAACAGCATCGAACTTATGGTGGCACATCAGATTGCCGCCGCTCACCGTTCATCCATGCTGCTGACAGCGCAACTCAATCGTCAGATCGACAGGATGGGGGTAATCGCCGATGGGCCGAGGCAAGCCGCGAACGTGGAAGCGACCCGGATTGCCGGCGCCGTGGCCCGTTTGATGCTGGTGGTCCAGGGAGGCGCACTAACGTTGCAAAAATTGCGCACGGGGGGCGCGCAGACCGTAACCGTCCAACACGTCACGGTTAGTGCCGGGGGCCAGGCGGTAGTCACCGGACAGGTGACAGCCGGGGGGAGGGGCGGGGAGCCGATGGGGGGAACTGGCGGAAATGAGCAATGAACCCCTCGGTACCGATTGGCAAGCGCACTTGAACCTCGCCGATCTAGCTCCTCGATGTGGCACTCGGACGAAAAGGGCAGGCCTTGGTTGCCGGCGCGCTGCTATGAAGAACGGACGGTGCCCCATGCACGGCGGATCGAGTACAGGGCCACGAACTCAGGCAGGACTGGAACGTAGTCGCAAGGCACGGTGGCGGCACGGGCACTACTCGGCCGAGGCGAAGGCAGCGAGGCAGGAGGCTCGCACCTCATTGCGGTTTCTTCGTCAGGTCCTGGCCGCCTGCGTCGGTTGAATTCGCGTAGACCCTACCGGAATGTCAGCACCTGGGGGATCAACGAGCGTGCTGCGCCCACGCGGGGCGCGGTCGGTTCTGACCCAGCCGGTGTGAAAACTCCATCCGTGTTATGATTCCCTTGCTGAATCGGCGGGGGGACGGATGGCGGGTTTCGTGGCGGGGGTGGATCGGGGTCAGGCGACGTTGTTGCCGGAATGCCTCGAAGACTGGATCGACGAGAGCAATCCTGTTCGCGCGGTCGATGTGTTCGTCGAAGCGCTGGATCTTCGCGATCTCGGGTTCACGGGCGTCGTTGCGCTCGGCACCGCACCGCCGAACAAGCCGCTCATACTGCTGCTAGCAACTGCCAACTACCTGGGACACCTTTTAAGCCGTGGGTCCCGCGCTCCTCAAATTGGAGGCCCGATCCGGCCACAAGGTCACTGACCATCCTTGACACCAATACTTCGTCGGCCGCTGCGAGGGCACCAATCCGGGCTCCAATATGCACAGCGATTCCACCGAGCTTCTCGCCGATCACCTCACACTCACCTGTGTGAACGCCCACACGGACGTGAATGCCGAGTTGCCTGACCGAGTCCACAATTGCCCGTCCGCAGCGGACTGCACGCGCCGGACCATCAAATGCCGCCAAGAATCCGTCGCCGGCATTATCGATTTCGCGACCTCGATGCCGCGCGAGTTGGTCACGAACAAGGGAGTGATGTTGAATGAGAAGGTCTTTCCATCTTCGATCACCGAGTTCGACAAGCCGATTTGTCGCCCCGACAATATCCGTAAACAGTATGCTGGCGAGCACGCGGTCACTTTCGGATTCAACTTCATGGCGTTGGCCGGTCAGGAAAGATTCAATCTCTCCTAGAATCGAATTTGAGTCACCGACCCATGGCGTGTGATCCCCGCCCGGGAACTCCACAAACTTAGCCCCTCTGATATGGTGGGCCAAGTATCGACCGTGCTCCACATTGACGACATCGCCGGTGCGATGCAGCACTAGTGTGGGCGTACCAATCATTGGTAGCACGTGCCTGACATCGATGGCCTGATTGATGCGCTGGAGGCTCTGCACAGCCCCCGGGCTGGCGGATGAGCGTTCCAACCGACCAAGGAAGCTACGCATCTCTGGATCGTCAGCGATACTCGGGCAGTACATGCCCATCGCACTACCTTGACCCCAGTTCTCTTCGACCCATTTTAACTGCGCTGCTAGTCGCACGTCCGGTCTTCCCCAGGCATTGTCCGGTGCCCAGGCCTGTCGAGCCATAGACCCATACAAGATCAAAGCCGACGCTCGTTCAGGGTAAGTGGCCGCAAACACAATGCTCATTTGCCCACCCTCAGAAAAGCCGAAGAGCGCCGCCGTTGCAGAGCCGGCAGCGTCCATGACGGCCCGCACGTCATCCATCCTGTCCTCTATGGTCGGAATCGGGCCGGTGCGGTCGGACAGGCCAGTTCCTCGCTTATCGAAGCGAATCAGTCTGCAAAAGGAGGCAAGTCGTTTGAAGAAATTTGCCGCAAGCGGCCACTCCATCTGAAGATCAAGGTGTGACACGAAGCCAGGGACGAATACAAGGTCGAATGGCCCCTCGCCCATCACTTGGTAGGCCACGTAGTTGTCGCCACTCTTGGCGTAGCGAGTCTCGGGCATGCTGCTCATTGGGCGTACCCCCGACAGACCGATGTGTGCATAACCTGAAATGGCACCGCGTGAACTGCACTTCACTGATTGTAATCAGCGGCAGCTTTTGGCCCTGACTGTTTTTGTTCCGCCGGGGCCGAACCGTCGGCCATCGAAACTATCGCGTCGCCGTTCGTCAAGCGTTCGTTGACTGGCCGCTGCTGGGGGTGCCGCATACGTGGCGGCCAGGGGCACCGCTCGCGTGCCCCTGCCCCATCCCATTACCGGCTCTCGCGACACCAACCGCAAGCAGACATGGTTTTCGCAGTTTGATCGCTCATCGTTACCCGTTTAATCCACGGATCAGCAGGAGTTCCCAAGCAACTGTAACTGGAGGTCAACCGAGCAGGACGCATGGCTCTGACCACGGTTCCCGACTGAATTCAGAAGCAACGTCCAACAAGGAAGAACGCAGCAATGATGATTGCATAGGCAGAAACTGTCGCAATCAGTGCGGCCTTGAAACGTAACGCCTTTATCCGGCGGATGTGGGCGAGCTTCAACGCTTCTGCCACCAGCTCCGGTTCCATCGACAGCCTAGCCAGGCGATCAACGAATGCTGCGCTGCCAAGCGCGACCGGATCGTGAATGAAGAAAATGTCCTGGGTCTTCAGGTCCAGGGTGAGCTTGTCGGCTGGGGGCGCCACTGGCCAAAGCACCCACATGTAAGTCAATATTGTCGCGATGTAAGCCGGGACCAACATCATCAGGACAAGCTTGCCGCAAGCCGCGCTGCAGCTCGCGCCGGTAATGGCGACCAGCGGGTTCGCCGACAGCACGAAGGCCGCCAGCGAGATTTGGGCCTTGGTGTCATAGGAACGGACATTACCTTCCGTGAAGCCGACCATCTGCTTCAGGAAATCGATGCGCTCCTGCTTCGTCGGGCCCTCCGGCGCCGGCATAATCTGGCTCGTCTCCAACGCCCGCGTCCTTTGTTCGATCGGATACCCCGGCAGACACTGGAGATCAGAATTGCACGACCACCAGCCATCCGGCAACTGTCTGATTGCGGGTCAGTCGAAGCGCAATGCAGTGTTGATACCATTGTCATTGATGCGGCTTTCCATATTGGAAGCAATCCCATAACATCTGAGATTGCATATCCGGAGTTGACCCACCGGAACTGGACGTTGGGGTCGCGGCCAGCGCCAGTGGAAATTTGAAATGGAAGACGCACCGTCCACGTTGCCAAACAATGTGGTAACCGGCGAAGACGACCAACAACTGGCCAAGGAACTTAAGAACGAGCGTGCCTACCGGACGGCTTTGAGCGACATCCTCGGTATCATCTCCCGCTCGCCGGCCGACACGCAGCCAATCTTCGAGGCGATCGCAAAGCATGCGGTGCAGCTCTGCGGCGCGCTCTGCTGCCTGGTCGGCCGCTACGATGGCGAGAAGATCCAAATAGCAGCCGAACACAACAACACAGGGCGTTCGCTCGATATCGTGCGCCGTATGTACCCGATGGCGCCGAGCAACCAACAGGTTTCTGGGCGGGTGATCCTGACCAACGCCGCCGTGCACGTCGCCAATGTGGCCGCCGACCCTAGCTATGCAGGCGCCATCGCCGATGCCGGTGGTTGGCGGAGTATCTACGGCACGCCGATGCAGAGCGACGGTCGTGCCATTGGTGTGATCACAGTGATGCGTGCAGAGCCGGGGCCGTTCCCTGAGAGCCAGATCGCGCTGCTGAAGTCGTTCGCCGACCAAGCCGTCATCGCCATCGAGAATGCGCGGCTGCTGGACGAGCTGCAGACGCGGCAGAGGGAGTTGGAGGCACGGTCGGCGGATCTTGCTCAGAGCCTAGAATACCAGACTGCGACCTCTGATGTGCTCGGGATCATTGCCAAGGCGCCCGGAGACCTGCAGCCAGTACTTGACACAATCGTGAGCAACGCCAAGCGATTGCTATCCGCCCACTCTTCCAGTGTCTGGTTGGCTGCCGGCGAAGACTTGCGCCTCGCCGCGTTTACGCCGGTTAGCCCGGTAGCCGATCGCGAGCTCGTTCTAATGTTGCCACGAAAGCTCGATTGTCCCGGAGTTTTGGCTGAAGCGGTTCGCAATCGAATTCCGTACATCGTAAGCGACATAGAACAGGATGATCGATTGCGGCGGGACGCGGTCGAAAACGCGCGACGTCGGGGCTTTCGAAGCCTTCTCGTCGTTCCTCTGCTACGTAAAGGCGAGGCGATTGGCACGATCAATGTTAATCGATCAATGCCCGGACCTTCTTCTCAGAGAGAAATCGGTCTACTGCAGAATTTCGCCAATCAGGCCGTTATCGCCATCGAGAACGCGCGATTATTCGAGGCCGAGCAGGCCAGATCGCGGGAGCTTGCGCAATCCCTGCAGTACCAGCGTGCCATCAGCGACGTGCTCGGCGTCATCAGTCGATCAACATCCAACCTGCAGCCCGTCCTCGACACCATCGCGAGTACGACCACTTCTCTGTGCCAATCGAACGCGACAACCGTATGGCTCGAGCGGGACGGCGAGCTGTACCATGTAGCCGGGTACGGCAATGCAAGTGGGCAGGACGCCTTGATGCGCAATGCGCCGATTGACCGGCGCTCTACGGCTGGTCGTGTCGTTGTCGATCGCGCGCCCGTTCACATTCACGACTTGCGGGCGGTGGGCGACGACATGGCGATTAGCCGCCTTGTTGCCGAACGCACAGGGATTCGAACTACGCTTGGCATTCCACTGTTGCGCGATGGCAAGGCGATCGGCGCGCTCTTGCTCCGGCGCACCGAGGTTCGACCGTTTACAGATGAGCAGATCGCCCTTGTCGAAACATTCGCCGACCAGGCCGTGATTGCAATCGAGAACGCGCGGCTGTTCGAGGCCGAGCAGACGCGGACGAGAGAGTTAGCACAATCACTAGAGTACCAGACTGCCATCAGTGATGTACTGACGGTTATCTCTCGCTCGCCAGGCCAAGTCCAAAATGCGCTCGATAGGATCGCGGCAACAGCTCGACAGCTTTGCGAAGCCGATCGAGCGATAATTTGGAAGGATGTCGGCGAGTCATATGCGCCCGCGGCGTTCGCTGGTGTGCGGGCCGATCGTGTGGAGCCACTACGCGCTCATAGAATGAAGAAAGATCGCGGCTCTACAGCGGGTAGAGCGATCGCCGATCGAAGCGTCGTCCACACAGAGGATGTCCTTGCTGACCCATCATTTGCCTCGACTCATGAATTCAATCAACAAGCTGGCACTCGGACGATGTTATCGGTTCCGCTGTTGTCCGGAGATTCTGCGTTAGGAAGCCTAACGCTTGTGCGGTCTCAGGTTCTGGCATTTTCCGACAAGCAAATTGATCTTGTGAAGTCGTTCGCTTCCCAAGCCGTCATCGCCATCGAGAACGCACGGCTGCTCGACGAGTTGCAGACGCGGCAGAGGGAGTTGGAGGCGCGCTCCGCCGAACTGACGCAGAGCCTTGAATATCAGACGGCTATCAGCGATGTGCTTGAAGTCATCTCCAGCTCACGTTTCGAGCTGCGGCCGGTGCTGGACAAGATAGTCGACACGGCGGCGCGATTGTGCTCGCCCGACGTTGCGGGTGTCGTGTTGCTACGGGACGGCAAGTACCACATCGAAGCATTCCATGGTTTCGACACCGCGTATCGCGACTACGCCACCGCCAATCCCGTCGAGCCGGGTCGGGGCAACATAATCGGTCGAGCCGTCCTAGAGAAGCGGACGATCCATGTTCCGGACGTCCTCGTCGATCCGGAATGGACAACCACCGAGGGTCAGAGGATTGCCGGATATCGCACGATCCTTTCCACGCCCTTGATGCGCGATGGGATCGCGATTGGCGTCATCTCGCTCGGTCGCAATTCCGTGGCCCCTTTTACAGAGAATCAGATCGGCCTGCTGGAAACGTTCGCCAGTCAAGCCCTCATCGCTATCGAAAACGCGCGATTGCTGGATGAGCTGCAGACAAGGCAGAAGGAGTTGACGGAAAGCCTTGAATACCAGACCGCCATCAGCGACGTACTGGGCGTCATGTCGCGCTCGAAGTTCGACCTGCAGCCCGTGCTCGACACCATTGTGGAGACAGCCGCGCGACTCGGCGAGGCTGACAAAGTTGGGCTCCGCCGCATTATTGGCGATGCTTCCATGCTAGTCGCGTCCAGAGGATTTACGGCCGAGCAATTGGACGTTAGTGCGTCGCGATCCCGGATTATCACGCCCGGAGTAGGAATAATTGGAATATTGATGTCGGCCAAGAGAACACTCCATTGGCCGGATATTTCTGAGGAGCCACTTGCTACACCCGGCTTGGCAGAGAACTTGCAAATCAAATCGACCCTCGGTGTCCCTCTCATTCGAGATGGTGCCATGATCGGCACGCTGGCTCTTAGCAGGTCGAAGCAGCGCCCGTTCAGTCTAAAGCAGATCGCCCTTGTCGAAACCTTCGCCGATCAGGCCGTCATCGCCATCGAGAACGCGCGGCTGCTGGACGAGCTGCAGACGCGGCAGCGGGAGCTAGCGGAAAGCCTCGAATATCAGACGGCGACAAGTGAGGTGCTTGGCGTTATCAGCAAGTCGCCGACGCAGACAAAACCCGTATTCGATGCGATCGCCGAAGCTGCAGCGAGATTGTGCGGCTCCGCCTTCAGCAATATCCAGTTATTCGACGGCAAGAACCTGGACGTGATCGCAACACATAATTTCACGCCGGAAGCGACTGAGCGCTTCCATCAAATTTATCCTATGCCGCCGGACCCCACCCGCTCGTCTGGACGTTCCATTCTCACGCGGTCGGTCGTGCACATTCCGGACGTCGATGCCGATCCCAACTATCCGCAGGATCTTTCACGCGCTGGCACTTGGCGCTCTATACTTTCGGTTCCCTTGCTTTGCGACGGGAAGGCGCTTGGTACGATTACCGTTGGGCAACCGCATCCGGCTCGTTTTACCGAACGCCAGATAAAGCTCCTGTCGACGTTCGCCGATCAGGCCGTCATTGCCATCAACAACGTCGGCCTTTTCGAGGAGGTGCAGGCGCGCTCGAAGGAGCTCGCCCGCTCGGTCGAGGAGCTTCGCTCGCTCGGCGAAGTGGGCCGCACCGTGTCGTCGACGCTCGACATGCCGATGGTGCTGCAGACCGTATTGGAAAATGCGTGCCGGATGACATTCGCAGGGGGTGGCACGATTTATGTCTACGACGCCGTCACTACGGAGTTCCGCCTCGAAGCCGGCTACAACATGAGCGAGGAGCATACCGCGCGCGTCCGGGCGGAGCCGATGCGCCTCGGCGATGCCGTGATCGGCGAGTGCGCCGAGCGACGTGAGGCGGTGCAGATCGAGGACCTCGACGCAATCGAGCGCGTGCGCTCACCGTTGATCGAAATCCTGCTCCGCGCCGGTGTCCGCGCGATCCTGGCCGTGCCGCTGCTGCATCAG
>JANLPY010000649.1:0-1990 GCA_031367505.1 Hyphomicrobiaceae bacterium
GTTGCCGAGGCGACCCCTGCGGTCGAACGCCTCGGAGTCGCCCGATCATTCTGTGCGGCAATGCTGGACACCTATTGGCAGCATCGCTGTGCTTTGCTGGGTATAGCCTGGAGCGTTAGCCCGTGTCCTCACACTGAAATACCGCTCGGCGATACCGTCCCCGAGGTGGCACGAGCCCTGGGGCGAATCGTGTCGGCTACCGACACGCTGAGCGCCGGGTACATGCTCGGCACCGTCTACACGACGATGCTTCCTTCGGACGTCCGAACATCATGGGGCTCGTTCTACACGCCGCCACCCTATGTCGAGCGTCTGCTGGATCAAGCCGGAGCGGCGGGCTTCAACTGGGCCAACGGAAGCGCCGCTGACCCTGCCTGCGGCGGTGGAGCGTTTCTCGGCCCGCTCGCCTCACGCATGTGGCAGGCGACTCGCTACGCCAAAAGCGAGGAAGTGCTCGACGATATTTGCGCCCGACTGAAAGGGTTTGAGATCGACGCCTTCGCAGCATGGATATCACATGTGATCCTTGAGGTGACGCTACTCCCGCTTTGCGTCGATGCGCAGCGTCGCATGCCTTGCGTGATCACGGTCGGTGACTCCTTGCAGCTCGATGACGAAGACCGGTTCGATCTCGTCGCAGGCAATCCGCCTTACTCGAAGGTGACCTTGTCGCCCACTACCCGTTCAAAGTTTGAGCGGTCGCTCTACGGACACGCCAACCTGTATGGCCTGTTCACAGACTTGGCAGTCCGACTCTGCCGGCGCGGTGGCGTGGTCGCGTTCGTGACCCCGACTTCCTTTCTCGGCGGTCAGTATTTCAAAGCGTTAAGAAAGCTTCTGGTAGCCGAAGCTCCGCCCGTCGCAATTGATTTCATCTCGGGCCGCGACGGGGTGTTTGACGACGTGCTGCAGGAGACGATGCTGGCGGTCTACGTCAAGGGCGGGGTATGGGCTAATGTGGTCGTCTCCACGCTTGAGAGGCGATCTGACGGAAGCATTCTGGCTACCGAAATTACCAATCGCCATATCGCCGAGCATGACGGCCCCTGGCTAATTGCCCGGCATGCAAGTCAAGTGCGGGTCATCGAACGGACCGCTGCGATGACGGCGCGATTGTCCGACTATGGCTACGGAGTCAGCACGGGTCCCCTCGTGTGGAACCGACACCGCCACCAGCTTCGAGACACCTCAGATTCGGAAACGCTGCCATTGATCTGGGCAGAATCAGTATCGGCTGCCGGCTTCAGCTTCCGAGCCGACAAACGCGACCACGCGCCATATTTCGCGCCGGACAACGACCAGGCGCATCTGGTACTTCGCAGCGAGGCCATTCTGGTTCAACGCACCACGGCGAAGGAGCAAAGCCGTCGGTTGATCTGTGCCGTGATCGACTCGGCGTTCCTCATTGAGACCGGTGGGGTGGTCGTCGAAAACCATCTCAATGTGATCAGGCCATTGCACCGAGGCGACATCCGAGTCTCAACCATCGCCCGCCTCTTAAATAGTGAAGCAGCCGATCACGCCTTCCGTTGCATTAGCGGCAGCGTGGCCGTATCGGCCTATGAGCTGAATGCACTGCCACTGCCAAGCCGCAATGACATGCTGGTGCTTCAACAACTTGTCGAACAAGAAGCCCCCGAAACAATCATCGAAAAGCGCCTACTGCGCATTTATGGTGTCGAATGACTTTGCCGATCATCCCTGCCCGCGCAATCGTCCAACAACGTCTTCGCATCGTCTTTCCGGAAGGCACCCAAGAACGCCAATGGTGCATTCGCGATGCTGCAGTCAAAACGATCCGAGCAATGTTCTATGCGGGTGCAATCGTCGGTGCAAATCGCTGGCTCAAGCCTTCACAAGTGGTCAGCATGTCGGATGCACAAATTGCGAATCTCGATTCCGCTGAACGCGAACGTTGGTTCCGGCTTTCGAGCGCAAACCGGTGGCCGCGTCCTGCCGATGCTTGGTATGCCGTCAACAGCCGCGAACA
>JANLPY010000684.1:0-12037 GCA_031367505.1 Hyphomicrobiaceae bacterium
AGGGCGTCGGCCGCATCGCCGCCCGCACCATCGCGCAACTCGTCGCCCACGGCCCATGGACCATGCGCCAGATCGTCAATGAAACCGTGCCTTTTCGCATGTTTCCAGACAAGGAACCGGAGCCAACTGCGTAGGTATGAAGGTCAAGGCTCCGTTTGTCCCCTCATGCCATGGCAATGAACGCTCTCGCTACTACCGCAATAGACATACTATTTCCCGCACAGACGTTTCCGCTCAACGTATCCTTCGGCAAACCTCGACGCAACAATGCGACCGGCTTCGAGTACATCATAGCCAAACTCAACTCGCGCCCATTCGGCGCCGAAGGCATCTCGCACAACCGCCTTTTCGTAAGCAATGGGCTCGCCTCCATTGAGCGAAGTGGGACCCAGATTTGCAATCACGCGTCCATCCTTCTTTGGGGCGCTGCGGACTTCGACAGGCCCTTGGCACCCAAAAACTGTGCCGCGAAGAACAACTTTCGGCTTCGGCAATTTGCGGAGCGGATCGCATCGGCGGTAGGTGGCTTTTCCATTAACTATTAGAGTTTATTGCTGCCAAGTCGGAGTTCGTAAAGGCGAATTTGAATTCCAATTTCTGGTCCGTCGCAGCCCGCACTGTATTTCATAACGTTTCCTTCCAGCCACGAATTGACTTTCAAACATGTTTCAACGCTGTTTTTGTATTTATTTTTCTCAAAAATAAGAAAATCCGTGCCTTCGCCTTTCTCAATAGTATCGCAGCTGATATCTTCTTTCGGGCCGATCCATGTCCCATAGAAATCGTCAGGCGCAACTGCCCAGGCCGGCCCCCCGAGAAGTCCGCACACCGCGAAAATCACGCCGCTTCGGCGCAAATCGAGCGCTGCCCGAGGCAGTGAAGCCGGGAATTCGGAACGGTTCATTGATAGATCCCAATCGAGGCCAATGCGTTCTTGAATGCCTCGGCTGCTGTGCCGGATGGCTTGTCGACGGTAGGGAATTCGCGTCCTATCACTCCGGCACCTCGGGAAAAAATTTTCGAGCGTTGCCACGGCGTCCCATGGTGACTCGGATCAGTAAAACTTGTATCGCCAAGTTGAAGGAACAGCTCAGCTGTCTGGTCGATGTCAGCTTTGGTTAGGTTATGGATGCGGCCAAGATACCAGCCCGCCATGAAGTCAGCTGTTAGTTCAAATTTTATTCCCCAAGCCTCATTGAACCGAGCTTTGTATTGCAGCAGGTGTCCATATTCGTGGGCCAAAACCGCCGCGAGCTGACGCTTTTTGTGAGGGGTTGCCTCGGGCATCGATTGCCGAGCAAGACGGCGGCCCATCAAAATCGTGCCGTCGGCGTTTTCAGGTCGCACGGCTTGCGCCATTGCAAAAGCATTTGGACTTACTGCGTCATCGAAGAAACCGAATGTAGGCTTTAGCTGAAAGACGCGGCTAAGCGTGCCAACCTCATTGGTGCAGAACTCATCGATAGATGAATCGCCACTAGACTGCAGATATGCGAGTGGGGCAGGCGCACCCGTTGCCGCGAGAAGGGTGCAGCCGCGTGCGCGAGTGTGGCGCTGAGCAAACCCATCGTTAGAAAAAATTGACATGAAAGCTAGCGTCAATGCATTCGACAAAGCTGTGCGGCGTGTCAATAAGAACAGCCGTCTGGCGTCAAGACAATTGCACATCCGTCTTCTCACATTGGTAGCAGAAAACGCCGGCTATTTTTGATCCGACGTCACGCAAGGTATGATCATTGTCGGTGGTCAAGGATTTAATCAATCGCCCCGACAACGCCATGGCGTCGCCCCCTCTCCTGACGCGATGATCGTCAGCGGACCAGCCCTGCGCGGGCAAGGACCTCGCCCTCGACTTCAGCACCGGGTCATCTGTGAGCGTCAACGTAGCGCGGCGCTGACAGCCGGTCCACCCCTGCATAGCAGCCGGTCAAAGAATGCTTATCGGACTGCTACGCGTGGCTTGCGTGTCGAAAGAGAGGTTGATCCATTTGGTGGTGTCCAATTGCGCGTGGAGTTGAAGCTATCGGCACGCCCTATCGCGTTGATGAAGGCGTAGTGTGCTCGACGCACAATTGTCCCCGTCCCGTTATGTACCAGTCGAGGCTGATCGTCGGCTATCGGGCTTATCGGGTCGCGGTTCGTCGAGCGCTCTTTGACCGGCAGCAATGGAGGGTAGACCAGCAGCCGCCACCGGGCTACGTTAACGCTGGCAGTTGACCCGAGCTGAATAGGTGTCGATGAACAATTGTGTATCGCAACACGTCCCGTATTGATGGCCAAGTTAAACACGACGGGGCGAGGAACGTCGACTATCGCAGCGGATATTGTTGCTCGATCGCACTGCGAAGCTTGTTGGAATCAGATTTTTCGAGCGTGCCCTCGATCTCCTGTAGAAAAGCTTCAAGCATCGCTCGATTTTCTACCGGCCAAATTGTTTGGCTTGGTTCTGTTGAATTGTTTTCCGTGCATTTTTTGAAATCTACTTTCTTATCCACTCCCAAGCATTCAGGCCTCGTCTTGGCCTCTTCCCATCTGGGGCCGAATTTCTCAACCGCCAAGTACATCAATCGAGCAATCTTCGGATCAGTGCCAGAGGTGAGCATGGCCTCGTGAAATACACGATGAACGTCCTGCCAACGTCGAGTCTTGTTTTGGCAAAAAAAATCATGCACCACGGAGGCATCTCTATATTTTCGTCGAGAGCTATTCTGTCCTCGACAAGCTCAAGGACTATCGCGCGGTCTCCTTCGACTGGAGGAATTCGAACAAGCACGATATCGGTGTCATCGCACAGGAACTGTATCCGATCTTCCCTGATGTCGTGACCAAAGGCAGCGACGACCCCAACGCGCAACTCACTGCTACGAGCTCAGGCGTGTGGGCCGTTGCGTACGATAAGCTTGGCGCCCTCGCACTTGAAGGCGTATCAGAAATCGCTTCCTTGTCTGACACTTTCACAACGAACCTTATCGCCTGGCTCGGTAACCCCGATAACGGCATCACCTCGATATTCGCACATCATTTCGTCGGAGATGACGCGGCCGTTGGCACACTCAACGCAAGCTCCACCGTCACCGGCAAAACCACCACTGACAAACTTTGCGTCACCGACGGCGCCAACGACAACTCCCCCGTCTGCCTGACGAAGTCACAAATCCAAGCGATGATCTCCGCATCTGGCGCAAGTGCAGCGACCGCCGCGCCGACACAAATTACCACCTCGACCAGTTCAAGCACACCCGCAGTCGCGGCACCGGTATCCACCGACACCGCATCTTCGAGCACAACCTTGTCGCCATCATCGACTGCGACCACCACGCCTGTCTCGCACAAGGTGGTCGCTGATCCCCCTCCTATCGCCGCTACCGGCACCGATGCAACATCGTCACCGGCAAATCCATGATATGATTTTCATTCCATCCTACCCACACCCTAACGTATGAAATTCTCTCGAACTCTCGTTGCCTGCTGCATTCTCGTCACGTGCTTCCCGCTCTATTCGATAGCGCAATCCACTACCGACGACACCGACGCAGCATCGCAAATCTATTGTCCCCATCTGAGCACGACCTTCAAGAAGGGCTACCGCGACAGCAACACCAACGGCCAGGTCTCGGAACTGCAGCAATTTCTCTCGGATTTTTATTCCGTCGAGCCGACGCAAGTTATCACAGGCTTCTTTGGCAACACGACCAACGGCTACGTGAAGCGCTTTCAAGGCGAGCAGAATCTGCCGATTTTCGGCGTCGTCGGCACTCTAACGCGAGCCGCGATAGCGCGCGTCTGCACCTCGTCACAAGACGCGACAGCGACTTCCTCTCCGTCGGCAGTGATAACTCCCGGTTCGATCCAATGCCCGGCTGTCGTTCCGCCGTCATGCACAGGAATCGTTGCGACCCATCTCGACCCGCATGGTTGCGCGTACTACACTTGCACTCCTGCGGCCGCAGGCTACGCGCAACTCAGTTACTATTCCCAAGCCGCGTATTCGCCCTCGTGCACGCCCGACGCGACGTCTCCGCAAACCCGAACCCTCGCTTGCCCTGCCGGACAGACTGGTTCGCTTACGCAGATACGAACGTCGTCCTGCGCCGCTACTACGGGATCACCTACGTGGGGTCCTTGGCAGACGACTGCGAATACATGCGTAGCGCCTCCTGTCATCACCGCCTCAGCATCGGCTTCGTATCAGAACACCTCTCCGAGCAATACGATCGACGCGAATCCCGCATCGGTCTGGAATGCCGGCGGCTCTGCTCCCCAATGGATAGAACTCGACCTTGGCGCACCGCAAACGATCGCCGCCCTGTCGCTTTCGGTCGTCCAAGATCCCGCCGGAAATACGGTCCACGACATCTATGCCGGCTCAACACCAAATCCGACGACGCTCGTCAAAGAGATCGCATCGTTTACGACCGATGGCCAAGTGCTCACTCCCACGTTCTCTCCCGCTCTTACCAATGTCCGATACGTACGCATCGTCACGACCCAAAGTCCGTCGCGGGTGGCATGGGGCACGATTACGTTCAGCGCAAGCAACGCTCCGGCAGAGGTGGCGCCGCAGTTCAAGACTTTGGCGGACGCGCACGTCCAGCAATTCGGTTATTATGCCTCGGCCGTCAGCGGCGTCGGCTCGGGCGATTACATCGATGCCGTCGCGCCCCAATCGAACGTCGTCTTCGTGCGAGACGACAATCAGGATATGCTTATCGCGAAGGTGAAGAATGCACGAGACCACGGCCTCGGCGTCGTGCTGGCCGTCCAAAACCTTTTCTTTCCCTGGGCTTCATCGCACTTATATTCCGATAGTCGTACTTCGCGCTTCGATGCGCTCTGGAGCGCGCTTTCGCCGTATCGCTCCACAATCAAAGGCTTCTATCTCTTCGACGAGCCGTTCTCACACAATGCCGCGACCGACGGCTCATGGGCGACCGTGAGCGATGCCGATCTTACCGCCAACATCAACTGGGCTGCCTCCTACCTGCATACCGTCGAGGCCGGCATCCCGAGCATTAGCATATTCAGCTATCCGGAGATCGCCCGCTCGGACTTCTTCTCGACGCTCTTGCCGAAAAAAATCAACTGGATCGGTTTTGACTGCTACGTCGCGTTCGGCTCCGCCTGTTCGACCGACGCTGTGCAAGCCGATTTCAATAATTTCGCGCGCTACAAGGACCCCTCCGAGAAAATAGTACTCGTGCCCGATGCGTTCTGGTCGTCGGCCCCGTCGGCACCAATTGACGCCCTAGTCGCAGCACGCCTTCCGCTATATCAAGGCTTTGCCGCGTCCTCACCTGATGTGGTCGCGATATATCCATTCCTTTACCAGACCGACACTTCCCAAAACCTCTGGGGCGCGCAGTCCCTTCCCGTGACAGCGGCAGCTCTCATTGCTTTTTTCACCAAACTGCTTGGCCCCTAACACGGCCCGCACCCCGAAGGCACCGCGCTCACCGGCACACCATCGACTGCCCCATCGCAATCCACGTCACCGGCAGCCACCGACACTCCCTCGACCATCTCTGGCCAAACCGCATCGTCGAGCACAATTCCGTTGTCGCCATCTGATGCGGCAAGCACAACCACCGCGCACGATGCGCTCATTGATCCACAGGCAACGAGCGAGCCCGTGCCATTCGTCACCACTCCCGCCAGCGACAATCCGCCGTCCATCCCTCCTTCTCACGCCGCCAAATAGTGGCGTTGAGAAATCGTTTCTTATTCGCCACCTGCAATAGCTCACACTTCACACCCGAAAGCCTCTATAGAGTGCTCATGACACAAAGCTCAGGATGGGTTGTGCAGATCACTCAACCTCACGACGAAAACATCAGTCCCACCTGCAGATTTTTCAACGCCAGCATCGCAGAAAACGCCACGGCAATAGATTCCGTCAGGGAGCAATTTGCCAACCCCGGCGATCGGGTCACAACGGTCCGTCAACTTTCTACCCTTGAGGTTGCCACCCTCAACCTGAAGGTTGGCGAAACGGCTCCCGCTTGATGCCGTCCATCACGAAATATTCGTGAGGTGGTCAGCAGCGATCACACGTTCGTGAAATGCCAGCCGATCGCCGACCGTGCCACACTTGACGCGGCGCATCTCCTCCCTTTGCGCCCGGCGCGCCGTCTCTGCCGTTCCCCAGATGGGCTGAGACCGGCGCGTCCTTTTCGATCTCTTTGATGGCGAAACGCGCTTTATGGATCGGAACTTATTTCTTCCGCGGGTCGTCGGCGTCGTTCACATAATTGAGGTTTTGCGGACCCATGCCGTGCAGTTGGATCACGGTTTCCTGGCTTGCCCAGGCAAAATGCTTGACGCCTTTCGGGGCCAGCGCATACCCACCGGGCTTTATCGCCTGCCCTTTGGACTCATCGAACTTGTCACCAATGCCGAAGTGGAACATACCCGAAATTACAGTGACGTTTTCATCGTTGGGATGCGAGTGCGGGGCAATTTTGTAACCGGCAGGAAACTTGACGCGAACGACGTATAGGCCTTCCTTGGACGGGTCGCCAACAAGAGTGACACCCTGGGCGCCGGTCGAGAGAGCCGGAGTTGCTGGCCCCCACTTAAGGTTATCAGCTTGAGAAACCGCCGCTTCCTGAGCGATCGCGGAGAAGGCGAGTGCACCAACAAATAGCGCCCCAGCAATGACGATCCTCTTCATGGTAATTCCTCCTCCGAGTCTACCCTATGTCTACTTGCGCCGTGTGGTTCCTCGATGACCCTGCGCCAGTGGGCTCGCCAAAGTCAATCGGCGTCGCCGGTCCTGGCACAGGTCGTAGCCGAATTGCGGGACGCACTCCCCAACGAAGCGCCGATCCGGTCTGAACTCGGTGCATGGGCGACGGGCCAAGCCGGGGGCAGGGCCGCGTCCAATACGCGGTCCGTAATGGACACGGCGAAAACTGCAGCGATCTACCCCGCCGTTTGCCCCGCCATACATGGTATGGCCCCCCATATGGCCCCCTGGAAGTAACGGTTTCATGGCTCTGTACGGCCATTATTCTCGAGTCCCGCTCTGTCGGGACAACCGTCCCGACAAAATCGCTTTTTCGGCACCCCCGGCAGGGTTCGACGGGCACGCTGTGCCGATGCGCGGGACACTCCGGAGAGCAGTTGAATGCAACCCGCGCACCAAAGCAATTTTGTCGGGACGGCCGTCAAGGACAAGCAGTAGATACGGAGTTGCCGTCCCCGACAGAGCGGGTGCGAGCCAAGACTGGCAGCGCATGGACCATGGTTGAACGTGCTGAGACCTCGATTGTGGTTTTCGGCATTGCGGCAGCGGCTCGGGCGTAGCCGTGGGGCGAGCCGATGCCCTTGGGTTGGCAGTCTTGCCGATCGTGGGCAGCAGCCCGTGGGGCGATCGGCGTCCTTGTCCACAGCTTGCGTGTGGACATTTTCCGTGGCGCGGTACAATCGAGCCATGATCGCGATTGGCGATCGGTAGCTGCCCCCGGCTTGGCCTCTGCCCCACACTGGCCTCGTCGCGTTCTCCTCTGCGGAAGACGCTCCGGCTCGGCTACCGTTCCATGCTCGACGATTGCGCATATCTTGGCACCAGGACCTCAGGCTTAGAACTTGAGGCGTCCGTCATGCTCGGCGAGGACGATCGCCGGCGCCATCTCTACGTCATCGGCAAGACCGGCACCGGCAAGTCGACGCTGCTGCTGTCGTTGATCTATTCCGACCTGGTGGTCGGAAAAGGCCTGGCGCTGCTCGATCCGCACGGCGATCTGGCCAAGGCCGTCATCGACGCCATGCCGCGGCATCGCATTGCCGATTGTCTCTATCTCGATCCGGCCGACCTTGAGCATCCGGCTGGCTTCAATCCCCTGTTTGGTATCGCGCCGGACCGCAGGCCTCTTGTCACCGCGCACATCGTTGCCGCCTTCCGCCACATCTGGGCCGACAGCTGGGGGCCGCGGCTCGAATATCTGTTGCAGAACAGTCTGCGCCTGCTGCTTGACGGCGCCGGCTCGACCTTGCTGGGCCTGCCGGCGCTTTTGATCAATGAGCGTTACCGCGAACGCCTGCTCGTCACCTGCCACGATGCGCAGGTGCGGCAATTCTGGACCCAGGAGCTTGCCGCCTGGGGCGACCAGTTCAAGGCCGAGGCGCTCTCCCCCTTGCAGAACAAGATCGGGGCCCTGCTGTCGCCACCGCTGCTACGCAATATCCTGGGCCAGCCTCGGCCGACCTTGGATCTGGCCGCCATCATGAACGGCGGCCGCATTCTGATCGCCAATCTCTCCAAGGGCGATCTCGGTGAAGGCCCGAGCTATCTCTTGGGCGCGCTGTTGACCACCGCCTTTGCGCAAGCGGCACAGGCGCGCGCGTCGATGCCGGAGACCGATCGCCGTGATTTCCACCTCTACGCCGACGAGTTCCAGAACTTTGCCACCGACAGCTTTTCGTCGATCCTCTCCGAAGCGCGTAAGTATCGGCTGTCGCTGACCCTGGCACACCAGTTTCTCGGGCAATTGCCGCCGCTGCTGCGCAAGGCCGTGCTCGGCAATGCCGGCTCGCTGATTGCCTTTCGCATTGGCGCCGAAGATGCCGAGGCACTGGCGCCGGAGCTTGGGTTGCATTCGCCAAGCGCACTCTGCGATCTCCCCAACTACCAGGCCTGGGCCCGGATTATCCGCGACGGCAATCCGACCGAATCGTTCCATCTCGCCACCGAGGTGCCGGAGATCGGCGCCGGCGGCCACGCCGCGGCCGTGATCGCGCGCACCCGCGCCCGCTACACCCGGCCGCGGGCCAAGGTCGAGGCCGCCATCGACAGGTTCATCAAGGCGCCGTTGCCGCTGTCATGAGATCGGAGCCCAGGCAACGCACCTCGAGTATGACCATCAACCAGAACCGACGGCCGCGATTCCGGCGCCTAAATCCCCCGCCGTTGCGGTTGACGGCCGATGATCTGGCCATCCTGGCTCACGTCGGCGAGCACCGGTTTCTGCGATCGACGCATCTGGCCAAGCTGCTCGATCGCTCGCCGGAGAAGATCGTCCGCCGGCTCGCGGCGCTCTACCACAACGGCTATCTCGACCGGCCGGTGGCGCAGCTCGATTATTTCGCCCGCGCCGGCAGCGCGCCGCTGGTTTACGCGCTTGGCAACAAGGCAGTGTCCCACCTCACGGCGAGCGATGGCGTTGACCCGTCGAATGCAGACTGGACGGATAAGAACAGGGACGCCGGGCGGCCGTATCTCGAGCACGCGCTTCTGATCGCCGACCTGATGGTCGGCATCGAATGCGCGGTGTGTGGACGTCCGTCGATCAAGCTGGTGTCGGGTCAGGATATTTTGGCCAGGGCGCCGCGCGTTGACTCCTTTGGTCCGGCGTCATGGACGATGATGGCGCGGGTGCCCGGCGAGAGCACCGAGATCGCCGTCACGCCCGACAAGGTGTTTGCGCTGGAATTTCCCGACAGCGGACGGCGCAACTATTTCTTCGTCGAGGCCGACCGCGCCACCATGCCGATCGAGCGCCGCTCACTCGCCCAGTCCTCGGTGAAAAAGAAGCTACTCGCCTATCATCATGGTCACTTGGCCAAGCGGCACACGGCGCTCTGGGGCATTCCGGGCTTTCGCGTGCTCACGATCACCAGGAGTGCCGAGCGCATCGCCGCCATGATCGACGTCGTGCAGGAGATCACCGGCGGCAAGGGCTCGAATGTGTTCCTATTTGCGAATGCAGACGCGACTGTTGCGGGCGATCCGCTGGCGATCGAGTGGCTGACAGGCAAGGGTATGCGGGTGCGGCTGGTTCAATGAGTGCCGGCCGGTGACCACGACGGCACGGTGTGCTATGTGGTCGCCTTGCGCTTCAGCAGCACCCCAGCAATCGGACAGTTTGTTTCGACGCAGCAAATTTCGGCAGTGGGCCATCGAACGAAGGCGCTACGCGCCAGCCTGACCCGGGGCACCTCGGTGGACAGATTGCCAAGGCGTGACGCGAGTATCGGAGCGCGGTAACGGGATGTGAAGTGCCGGGCCTTGAGGATCAAGGGGTTACCAACCTCCAACCTCAAGGACCAAGAGCACTCCAATGAGCCAGACAACAGCAACTGACAAGCCCATCAGCCCGCTGCGCCGCCGCATGATCGAGGACATGACGGTCCGCGGCTTCGCCGAGAAGGTGCAGAACGACTACATCCGTCACGTTAAGAACTTCACAATCTTCCTCGGTCGCGCGCCCGATACCGCAACGCCGGAGGATTTGCGCGCCTTCCAGCTGCATCAGCGCCAGACGGATGTGCAGCCGCCGACGATGAACGGTGCGGTCTCGGCGCTGCGGTTCTTCTTCACGACGACCTGCGACCAGCCGGAGTTATCCCGCCATTTGAGGATCCTGAAGCAGCCGCAGAAGCTGCCCGTGGTGCTGACGACAGAAGAAGTGGCGCGACTGCTGGAGGCAGCCCCCGGGCCGAAGTACAAGGCCGCGATCGCCGTGGCTTACGGCGCGGGCCTGCGCGTCTCCGAGGTCGCCAACCTCAAGGTGTCCGACATCGACAGCGCGCGCATGGTGCTGCGCATAGAGCAGGGGAAGGGGAGGAAGGACCGCAACGGCATGCTGTCGCCGCGGCTCCTGGAGGTACTGCAGGAGTGGTGGCTCATCGGCCAGCCGACGACGTGGCTGTTTCCGGGCCGCGATCCGCTGCTGCCGATCACGACGCGCCAGCTGTACCGGGTTGTGTGTGATACGGCGCGGGCGGTTGGGATCGACAAGCGCGTGTCGCCACACACGCTGCGGCACTCGTTCGCCACGCATCTCCTGGAACAGGGCACGGACATTCGCGTGATTCAAGTGGCCCTCGGACATTCGAAGTTGGACACGACGGCGCGCTATGCACACGTGGCGAGCAAAGTGCTACGCGACGTCATCAGTCCGCTCGATCAACTGACGCCGCTCACGCGCAAGAAGGGCACGACGAAGTAATCGGCGGCGGACGTGGCTCGCCCAGCCCTGGAGGTCGCGGACATCTTCCGCGATTACGGTCCTGCGTGGCGACGTGCCATGCAGGGCCACCTCAGTCATGCGCAGCTCAAGGTGATGAGTGCGATCGAGAGCTGCTGTACGGCGGCCCACGGAGGATATGTTGCGCGCTGCGCGAACCCGGCCTGCGGACACACTGTCATCGCCTATTGCAGCTGCCGCAACCGGCATTGCCCGGGATGTCTGCGCACACTGGGCGATGGCGGCCAGCGGTCCAGTCGATGGCGGCCACCTGTTCCGACCGATGACGGCCGGAGTGTGGATAGGATGACGGGCCCCGTTGGGTGATCCTCGAATCAGCATGGCGTTGCTCCTTTCGATAGGGAGCAGACATGCCTCAAGAGAGATTACCCATGCGCAAGGTTCGCGATGTGCTGCGGCTGCAGGCCTCCGGCTTGTCGAACCGCCAGATTGCCGGGAGTGTCGGCATCGGTCGGACGGCCGTTGGCGACTGCGTTCGGCGGGCAGCGCTTGCGCGCCTTGGCTGGCCGCTGCCCGACGATCTGGGCGACGCGGCGCTGGAGGCACTGCTTTATCCAGAACCTGCCACATCAGCCAAGGAACAACGTCCGCTGCCGGATTGGCCGACGGTCCACCGCGAGCTGCGCCGCAAGGGCGTGACCTTGCAACTGCTGTGGCACGAGCATCGCGAGACCCACGCCGGCGGCCACGGATACAGCCGGTTCTGCGAACTTTATCGTGCATGGGAAGGCTGCCTGTCACCAACGATGCGGCAGAGCCACGTGGCTGGCGAGAAGCTGTTCGTCGACTACGCCGGCACCACGATGGATGTGGTCGACGGCGCAACCGGCGAGGTCCGCGCCTGCCAGATCTTCGTCGCCGCCCTCGGCGCGTCGAGCTACACGTTCGCCGAGGCGACCTGCACGCAAGGCCTCGCCGACTGGATCGGATCGCATACCCGGGCGTTCGCGTTTTTCGGCGGCGTGCCCGGCATGGTGGTCTCCGACAATCTGAAGTCCGGCATCACCAAGGCCTGCTTCCATGAGCCGGCAGTCAATCGCAGCTACGCC
>JANLPY010000696.1:0-5623 GCA_031367505.1 Hyphomicrobiaceae bacterium
ACATGGGTGCACCATTGGCCAAGGATTGACAGCTGCAAGCACGCTCGCGCTCAGTGCGCCGATTTTCATCATTGCAGTATTGGCCGGCGCCAAAGTCGGCTTGACGTATCTCATCGAAGGCCGCGCGATGTGGCGGCTTGGTCGTGCATAACGTGCACTGCGCGCCTTCGCCTCTGTCCCGCTTGCAACGGGTCAAATATTTTTCTATTCCTATATGAAAATATACAGGGAGTGGAACATGAACCTGCGTTTTCTGGCATTGGGACTTCTCGGGCTGGTCGCAACGTCAGCGGGTGCCGCCGCGCAAGATGCCGCGAATGGCGAAGAGGTGTTTAAGGTGTGTCGTGCATGTCACCAAGTCGGTGAGGCAGCCAAGAACGGTCAGGGCCCGCAGCTCAACGGACTGTTCGGCCGAAAGTCCGGCACCGCGGAGGGCTTCGCCTACTCCGAGGCCAACAAATCGTCTGGCGTCACGTGGGGCGAAGAAAGCTTCGCCACATACATTGCAAATCCGCGTACAGTGATGCCTGGAACCAAGATGGCTTATGCCGGACTGAAGGACGAAGGGGATATCAAAGATCTGATTGCCTTCCTCAAGCAGTTCGATGCAGCGGGAACGAAGAAATAGTCGACCGACCGGCACGCTTTTCTGTCATCAAGCGATCCAAGCTGCCGATGTAGCAGCCGGCCGGTCATTGGCAAGAGAGCGCAACAATGCCATCGACATGCTGGATCGATCATTTTCCCGGATTGAAGCAATTGCCGGGCGAAATCCTTTCTGGACTGGCGACAGGCACGTCGATCGTCAGCCTTCCGATCGGAAGCAGAATCTACGGCCCCGGTCAGGCGCCGCAAAACTATCTATTGTTGATTGATGGTGTCGTCAGGGTACAACAAATCTCCGAGGGCGGTCGTGAAATCGTTTTGTACCGTGTCTCTGCTGGCGAAAGTTGTGCGCTCACGACCGCTTGCCTGATGGGCTATGAGGATTACCCGGCGGAGGCGATTGCTGAGACCGAAGTAAGGGCGGTGGCCATCCCTCGAGCGACGTTCGACGCTTTGATCGCGCGCTCGCCAGAATTTCGCCGCTTCGTGTTCACGGCCTTCAGTTCACGCATTACAAGTTTGCTACATATCATCGACGAAGTCGCGTTTTCGCGGATGGACATCAGGCTCGCGCACAAGCTGCAGGAGCTGTCACATGGCACGGACACGATTTCAGCGACGCAACAGCAATTGGCGACGGAGCTCGGCTCGGCGCGCGAAGTGATCAGCCGGATACTATCCGAGTTCCAGCGCCGCGGCTGGATCGCGCACGTCCGCGGCAGCATTACGATTGTCGACCGTGGGGCGCTGGAAAAGCTGTCCCGCAGTCATTGATCGGGAACAAGTCGTTGCGCTGCTTTGTGACTTAGTCACATACAGCTTCGTTCAATACGCCTAAGCGTGGCCTTCATCAACAGTGGAGGCAGCAATGACCTGCAATATCGGCCGTATCGAACGCGTTCTGCGCGCCGTCGTCGGTCTCGGCATTTTGAGCCTTGTGTTTGTTGGGCCTCAGACCCCATGGGGCTGGTTCGGGCTCGTTCCCTTGGCGACCGCCGTGCTGGGCTGGTGCCCTCCCTATGCCCTGCTCGGTATCAGCACCTGCGGTACGAAAGACGACAAGACCGGGAGTGGCGCATGATGTTGCTCAAGCTGTTTCTACTTCCCGGCAACCTGATGTGTGATGCATTCGGTCTTCAAGGCGAGAGCGAGCATCGCATGGTGCTTCGGAGCTTTTTCAACATGATGATCTGGAGTGCGATCGGTATCGGCGTGCTGCTGAAGGTCATGCTGTAGCTTCGGGAAGCCAACCCCGGCGCGGCAATTTCACCACCACTCATCGGAGAGGAAACACAAATGCTTGATCCACGAACCAAGGCGTGGTCGCCCTATGTCGCCGGCGCAATCATCGGACTTCTGCAGATCCCGACATTTCTGCTGATGGACACAGCGCTCGGGGCCTCGTCGTCGTATGTGACGGTCGCGGCGCACATCGCATCGCTGTTCGACGGCCGTGTGGTTGAGAACAAGTATCTGGCCTCGCATATGTGGGGGGCGAAAAACTGGTGGCAGGTCGCGGTCGTCGTCGGCGTTGCCGTTGGCGCATTCCTATCGATGCGGCTGTCGGGCGCGCGTCGACAGACGATCTCGCCGGTATGGAGCCGCGCTATGGGCACCACGGCCCTCGGGACGCGCGCGCCAATCGCGTTCTTGGCCGGCTTCGTCATGCTGCTGGGGGCCCGCATCGCCGGCGGCTGTACGTCCGGGCACGGCATTTCCGGCATGGCGCAGCTTTCTGTCGGGTCGACAATTGCGGTCGCTGCCATGTTCGCCGGTGGCATGCTTGCGGCAACGCTCGTCAAGCGTGCCTGATTATTAGAGCGAATGGAGGCAGTCATGTCACTCTTGAATGCAATTCTAATTGGCCTTGCGACCGGGATCGTGTTTGGGTTTGCCCTCGAGAAAAGCCGCGTCTTCGAGCCCGGGGTGATCCTGGGGCAGATGCAGCTCCGCAACTTCATTATGCTCAAGATGTTTCTGGCAGCCGTCATCACGGGGCTCGTCGTGCTTGCGGTGATGAATGGGATGTTCGGTGTTAAACTCAGCATCAAGCCGCTGCTCTACAAGGCCGACATTATCGGCGGCCTGATCCTCGGCGCGGGTATCGCGCTCTCGGGCGCCTGCCCGGGAACGACACTCGCCCAGATCGGCGCCGGTTATCGCGATGCGTGGTTCATCCTGCTCGGAGGCATCGCGGGCGCGCTATTCTACGGTTATCTCGATGCCCCGATCACGGCACTGTTCGCTGAGAAGGGTGCGAAGATCAGCTTCGATCAGATGTTGGGGCTGCCGTTCTGGATGGTGGCGCTTGCGTTGGCGGCCGTGCTCGCGATCGTACTCGCGCGGATCGAAGGTTGGCGTCCGTGGCGGCAAGAGCTCGGAGCGGATCATGACGGTCTTGCATCATCATCACCACCTACCGCGCCCACTGTCAGCGCCAGCCTCGGGCAGTCTTGAGGGCGGCGGCTATCCCCCTCCACGCCATTGAACGAGAGGATTGTGTCGATGCATTATCCTGTCAAACTGACCGTCAAGCCTCAGGTCGCCGCATTCTTCGACCCCGACACCAACACGATCAGCTACGTGGTCAAAGACCCTGGCTCGCAGTCCTGCGCGGTCATCGATTCCGTGATGGACATCGACTATTCAGCTGGCCGCATCAGCTATCGCTCTGCTGATCTCGTCATCGACTATATCCACATCAACGGCCTCACGCTGGAATGGCTGATCGAGACGCACGCCCATGCCGACCATCTGTCGGGCGCTTCCTATATCCAGGGCAAGCTCGGCGGCATAATCGGCATCGGCGAGCACATTACGACCGTGCAGGACGTCTTTGCCAAGGTGTTCAACGAGGGCACTGACTTTCGACGCGATGGCAGCCAGTTCGACCGGCTGTTCAAGGACGGCGATACCTATCGGATCGGCGGGATGGCCGCGTGCGTCATGCACACGCCGGGTCACACGCCAGCCTGCACGACACACGTGATCGGAAATGCAGCCTTCGTCGGCGACACGTTATTCATGCCAGACGGCGGCACGGCGCGGGCAGATTTCCCCGGCGGCGATGCGCGCCAACTCTATCGCTCGATCAAGAAGGTACTGTCGCTGCCGCCTGAGATGCGGCTCTTCATGTGTCACGACTACGGCCCCAACGGTCGCGACATCTGCTGGGAGACGACCGTCGCCGATGAGCGGGCGCACAACATCCACGTCCGCGACGGGATCAGCGAGGACGAATATGTCGCCATGCGCGAGGCGAGGGACAAGACACTTGGAATGCCGCGACTGATCATGCCTTCGCTGCAGGTCAACATCCGCGCCGGCCACCTACCTGAGCCGGACGCGAGCGGCAAAATATTTCTCAAAGTTCCATTGTACTGACTGCAAAATTAACCACTTTTACTTTGTGAGCGACAGATCGGAACAATACCTATGGTCATGTACGTTTGCCGACTTGTTTCGCTCGCACTGGCTTTTGCGATGCTTCATGTCGTGTCGCTTGCGGCGCAGGACAAGCCGGTGGTGGACACGTCGCTCGATGCCGTCATGCTCAAGGGGCGCGAATGGATGGCGAAACCTCGCGTTGGTTTAGCCTCTCTCAACTTCGCGCATCACGGCGCCAAATCAAAGTTTCGATCACATGATTCATGATGCCCTCGCTGTCGGTTCTGGTTCTCTCGTCGGCTTCGTGCTCGGCTTGATCGGTGGAGGCGGATCCATTCTGGCGGTGCCGCTGTTGGTGTACGTCGTGGGTGTGAAATCTCCGCACGTCGCAATCGGCACCGGCGCCATTGCAGTCGCACTCAGCGCATTGTTAAGTCTCATCGGCCATGCGCGCTACTCTTCACTGCAAGCGGAATTGTCGGCGCAGGTCTCGGATCGACGCTCGGCAAGCAATTCGATGGCCAGCGTCTGCTGATCTTGTTCGGCTTCCTGATGCTCATCGTCGCGGCCACAATGTTTCGAAAGCGCTCCGGTGACGGTACGCACTTCGTGCCGCTTTCAGCGGAAACAGCACGCAAGCTCGCCCCCCGCCTTTCAGCCTATGGCGCTGGCACGGGTTTATTGTCCGGGTTCTTCGGCATTGGAGGTGGCTTTCTCGTCGTTCCGGGCTTGGTGGCGGCAGCCGATCTGCCATTGCTGGCAGCAGTTGGCTCATCACTTGTTTCCGTCACCGCCTACGGACTGACAACCGCTGCCAATTATGCACTGTCCGATCTGATCGATTGGTATTTGGTCCTGTTGTTCGTCGCCGGCGGTTTATTTGCAAGCCTCTTTGGAGGCGGTCTCGTAGGCAGGCTCGCCAAGCAAAAGCAGACGCTATCCCGTGTTTTCGCCGGCATTGTCGCCAGCGTCGGTCTTTGCATCGTCATTCGTGGCGCGCTCACTTTGGCGAATTATTGATCCATCGAGGCTCCTCGAAAATGTCCGCACTCGATCTTGCGCGCTGTCGGTTCGCTTCCACCATTTCGGCACAAATCATCTTTCCCGCATTCTCAATCGGGCGCGCGAGCTATCTGGCTGTACTCGAGGCGTCGTGGCTGAAGACCGGCGATGACCTCTATCTCTGGTGCGCCTCGGAGGCGCGAATCACCCTTGAGGAGGGTTGCACCCAGCGAGTTGTCGATTGAGCTGGTAGCTAAGCCGAGCAGCGGCCGCGCGGTCCGGCAACGCGTTCGGCCTTGAGGTCGGCGACGATGGACAGTGTCCCCTTCCCTTCCGCGTATTCGCGGAAGGGACGACTCTCGACGTCAGCCTCGGGCTCGTTGATCGCCCGCAGGCCCCCAAGATACTGCGGCAACGGTCGCCGCCGCTTTCCCGCGAGCTGCACCTAGTGGCCTGAATCACCTAAAGGACCGGGTACAGGCTCTTGAGCTTGATGCGGGCGTCGGCGGTTGTAAAGCGCCAGTCGGCTTTGGCGTTGTGGGTGTTGCGGCGCTTCAGCCACGCCTCGACCTCTCGTTCCAGCATCTGCCGGTTGGGAATGCGGCGGTCGAGACATTGGCCTGAGAGC
>JANLPY010000699.1:0-5759 GCA_031367505.1 Hyphomicrobiaceae bacterium
TATGCTTCGGGTGGGGATGGAAAGAGGCGCTGCACGTTTTGCAGGAAAATCGCACAGCCACCAGCGGAAACCTGCAACACAAATGCTGCAGAAAGGTCAACAAATTTAACCAGATCAGACGCTTGGCGCTATTTCACGGACAACTCCCTTCCCACGCGTCCCCGGAATTCGGCGCCTCTTCGCGACGAATGTCCGGGGTCTTTACCTGGTGGAGATATGTCCGACAGGTAGATCATTCATTCGTCACGACTTAATGAAAAAGGTTGCTCCACCCACCACTCACATCGTGGCGCCGATTTGCCAGGGGACGTACTCGGCGTCGCCGTAGCCGAGCAGTTCGGATTTCGATTTTTCGCCAGAGGCGACCCGCAGCACTGCATCGAAAATTTCCTGACCCTTGGTCTCCAGCGGCACACCGTCGAGCACGTCGCCGCAGTTGATGTCCATGTCGTCGGTCATGCGGTGATACATTTCAGAATTGGTCGCGAGTTTGATCGACGGCGTGGGCTTACAGCCGTAGGCCGAACCGCGCCCCGTGGTGAACGTCAGCATGTTGCAACCGCCGGCGACTTGCCCCGTTGCCGACACTGGGTCATAGCCCGGCGTGTCCATGTAGACGAAGCCTTTGGTACGGATCGGTTCGGCGTAATGGTAGACGCCGGCGAGGGTCGTCGATCCGCCCTTGGCGGCAGCGCCCAACGACTTCTCCAGAATGGTCGTCAGTCCGCCCGCCTTGTTTCCGGGTGATGGATTGTTGTCCATGCTCATGCGTGCGCGGGCGGTGTAATCCTCCCACCACTTGATGATGCCGACCAGCTTCTCGCCGATCTCTCTTGTAGCGGCGCGCCGCGTGAGCAAATGCTCCGCGCCATAAATCTCAGGCGTCTCGGACAATACTGCGGTGCCGCCATGATGAACCAGCTTATCGACGGCCAAACCCAGAGCAACATTTGCCGTGATACCCGAGTATCCATCGGATCCGCCGCACTGCAGCGCCAGCATGAGTTCGGACGCTGGAACGGTCTGGCGCACGGCTTTATTGACGATCGGCAGCATGTTGCGAACAGCGTCGACGCCGGCCGCGATCGTCTTCTTGGTGCCACCGGTTTCCTGGATCGTCATGGTGCGAAACGTATCGCTCTCCTTGACGTTGTAGGCCTGCTTCATCCGGGCGATCTGGAAGCCCTCACAGCCCAGACCAACGACCAGCACGCCGGCCATGTTCGGATTGCAGGCATAGCCCCACGTCGTGCGCTTCAAGACTTCGAAGGTCTCGCCGTCGCTATCGATGCCGCAGCCGGTCGAGTGCACCAGCGGGATCACACCGTCGATGTTGGGATAATCATCGAGGATGCCAGAGCGTTTGACTTCCTCGGCGATGAAGCGGGCGACGGTTGCCGAACAGTTCACACTGGTCATCACGCCGATGTAGTTGCGGGTGCCAACCGCACCGCTGGCACGGCGAAATCCTTCGAAGGTGGCGCGCGCTTCGAGCGGCAGAATCGCTTCCGGCTTGGCATCCTGGGCGAACGCGTAGTCGCGCTCGAAAGCCGCAAAACCGCAATTGTGTGTGTGGATGTGCTCGCCGGGCAAAATGTCGGTCGATGCAAAGCCGATGATCTGGCCAAACTTCAGGACCGGGGCGCCCTTTTCTATTTTTCCCGTCGACATCTTATGGCCGCGTGGCACGCGAACGGTCGCAACGATGCCCTCTGGCTTGGCGCCCGCCTCGATCACATCGACCGCGACGATGACATTGTCCTTCGGGTTGAGGCGGAGCGTTCTTGCCGATTTCTTAGCGGCCGTGGTTGTCTCGATCATGGCTGGTCCTCGGATTGATTTATGCACACAGTGCTGCGCGGCGTTCGGCGGCGCAAGATGCTTGGTTGTTAATGTCAAACTGGCGGAGGAGTGTCATTCAGCGGCAGCCTGCCTTCTGAGATGCATCTGAGTGAGATATGCGCGCAGCGTGGCGGCCTTCACTGGCTTGCGCATCAACGTCAATCCGCGCGCGCGGACTTCCTTTTGCACTTCAGGCGAATGGTTTGCCGTGATGATCACACCCGCAATTTCGTTGTGGAGTGTCTCCCGCACCAGAGCGATGGCATCGAGGCCGGTTTCGTTATCAAGTTGATAGTCGGCCAAGATAACATCCGGCACCGCGCCACTCGAAGCAATCATGGCAACGGCCGAGCGACTGTCGCTCGCTGTGATCACGATGCAGTCCCAACCACTCAACAGTGTCCGCATACCTTCCAGGACGGTTGGTTCATTGTCGATGCAAATGACAACAAGTCCGGCGAGCGAGCCCACGGCGTTAAGCGGTGCCAGCTCCGATGCCGGTGTCAGGACTGGTGCGGTTGCAGGCAAAATCACCCAAAACGATGAGCCAGCCCCAAGGTTCGATCGCAAGCCGATTTCGACGTCGAGGATGCGCCCGATGCGCTCAACGATCGACAGCCCTAACCCAAGTCCCGGCTCTCTGTGTGCGTGACCGTTTACCCGCTGGAACTCCTTGAAAATTAGCGCGTGATGCGATGCCTCGATACCAAGCCCGGTGTCGGTAACCTGAACGGTGAAGTTGCCGCCGCGCCGGCGAACGCCCACGACAACACGGCCTTTCTCGGTGTACTTGAGTGCGTTCGATATGAGGTTCTGCAAAAGCCGGCGAAGGAGACGGCGGTCGGTGTGCACCCATGCGGACGTTCCAACAATTCGCAAATCGAGGCCCTTCGCCCGTGCCATCGGTTCGAATTCGATCTGAACGCGTTCGAATATCTCGGTGAGCGATACGGCACTGAATTCCGGTTCCAAACGACCAGCGTCCATACGCGATAGATCAATCAACGCGCTCAGAATTTCCTCGACTGAATTCAACGATGTATCGATATTTCGCGCCATGCGGGCTTCGTCGCCGGCATGGGTGCGTTCAACTAGACTGGCAGCGTAAAGCCTCGCGGCATTGAGCGGTTGGAGGAGGTCGTGGCTGGCCGCGGCCAGGAAGCGCGTCTTGTCTAGATTGGCTTCGTCGGCTTTCGTCTTTGCAATCGCGAGCTCTACGTTGACTGCAGTTAGTTCCGCTGTGCGTTCCGCCACCCGCCGCTCAAGCGATTCATTGGCTGCGGCCAGCGCGTTGGCGGCTGCGACCCGTTCAGTGATGTCCGAATAGGTTGCAACAATGCCGCCTTGTGGCATGGCCGCCGTTCTAACCTCGAGTATACGGGTGGCCGCGCTCGTGCGCTCTAATAGCGTTTCTCTGCCTTGTGATAGTTTTTCCATGCGATCGGCGACGAGCCGGTCCGGTATGCCGGGTCCGAAATCCCCCCGGTCAGCGCAATACTTCAGGATGACGAACATCGGTGTACCGACACGCCCCATGTCGTCGGGAAGGTCAAGGAGCTCCTTGAATTGACGGTTCCAGCAGATCAACTGCATGTCCTTGTCGAAGACGCCGAGCCCATGTCGAACTTGGTCGAGCGCTGACTGAAGCAGGTCGCGATTATATTGCAGTGCCTCGGATGCATCGTCGAGAAGACGCAATGCTGCTTGGCTGCCGACGTTCGATCGGCGCAGAAGCAGCGCCAGTACCAATCGAGCAGATGCGGCGCCAATCGCACTCGTCAGTAGCCGTTCGGTGAAACGAAGAAATTGGACATCGGCTTCCGCGTCCAGCCGCAACTTCGGTGCGGATTCGGGCTTTTGTGCCGCCGCGTACTCGGTGAACGATCGCTCGGCTCGTTCGGCACCCAGATAGCGCGCGGCGGTCGCTTGCAGATCACCGATGGTGATTGATGTCCGCCAAAGTCGAAATGCGACCGGTGTTGCTGGATACTCGACCCGGGATGCGTCGTCTTCGACGAACAAGTGGGCTTGCAGGCGCTCGACTGGTTCGGGTGGACGCAAAAGTGACACCGTGAGGTAAGCCGTGACGTTAACGGCCATGCTCCAGATCACGCCGTGGGTTAGCGGCTCGAACTTTAACAGCAGCAGCGCCTGCGGTTTAAGCCAGCCTATTCCGAAGGGGCCAAAATCAATCAGTGACGCCGGCAACCAACCCGCTTTCACTACCCAGGGTAACAATAGAGTGTAGGCCCATACGGCAAAACCAGCGAGAATCCCTGCAATTGCTCCGCGCGCGGTACCTTTTTTCCAGATCAAACCCAGGAAGAATGCGGGTGCAAGCTGGGCAATGGCGGCGAAGGATATGAGGCCGATCGCGGCCAAGCCTTGCGATTGACCGAGGGCACGGTGGACCAGATAGCCGGCAAGAATGATAGCGAAGATTGCGATCCGCCGGATGACCAGCAATTTTCCAGCGAGTTCTTCTTGAGGGTCGGTCTCGACACTGTGCCGGCGCAGCAATATGGGAACGACTAGGCCGTTGCAGATCATGATTGAGAGCGCAACGGATTCGACGATAACCATGGCGGTCGCCGCGGATAATCCGCCAACATATGCAAAGGTGGTCACGAGGTCCGCGCCCCTGGCCATCGGTAACGCGATGACGAACATGTCTCCATCGACGAGGCCGCGTGGCAGAGTCAACAGACCGGCAGCGGCAATCGGCACCACAAACAAATTAATGAGTATGAGATACAGCGGGAACATCCACGCGGCGCGTTTTATCTCGCGCTCCGAGTGGTTCTCGACCACTGTTACGTGGAATTGGCGTGGCAGAAGGATCACGCAAACGAAACTCAGGAACATGACGGTTAGCCAAGTTCCGCCGTTGAATGCGCGGCCAAACACTGCTTGAAATTCAAAGCTGGCCTTCGCCCGCTCGGCAAATCCGACGGCACCTCCGAACACCGAATAAAGCACAAAGATCCCGACTGTGAGGAATGCCGCAAGCTTGACGAGGGACTCGGCGGCGACCGCAAGCATCAAGCCGTGTTGATGCTCAGTCGCGTCGATATGACGGGTCCCGAACAGAACGGCGAACAAAGCCAGCGCCAGCGCTACGACGAAAGCCGTTTCTAGGATGCCAATTTGCGGCAATGCGATAGGAATGAGCGGACTATTGCCCAGTAATACCTCGGTCGATGTGACAATCGCCTTCAGCTGGAGCGCGATGTAAGGCAACGTGCCCACCACCGAGACAATTGTGACGATGGCAGCGACTGCGGGACTTTTGCCATATCGAGCAGCCAGGAAGTCGGCGACGGAAGTCAGGTTCTGAGTTTTCGCCAACCGCACGATACGAAGTAACAGTGGCGAGCCGATCGCGAACATCAGGATCGGGCCCAGATATACCGGAACGAAATCGTAGCCCGTTGCTCCGGCCAGTCCGACGCTGCCGAAGAAAGTCCAAGATGTGCAGTACACTCCGAGTGTCAGAGCGTAGATGAAGGGACGGCCTTCAGGCTGCTGTCTCGAACGCATCATGCGGTCGCCGGCCCATGCCACGGCAAATAGCGCGCACAGATATCCAATCGCGAGTGCAACTATGGCGCCGGTTTGAAACATTCGATTTTTAAGCTCGTAAGGTCATGGGGGCGATCCGCCGATGCTCGACGCCAACCATGATTGGTTTAGTTGGTCTTGCGGTCAATTGGTTATGCAACTTTTACGATCTGCATAAACAGTATTCTTATGGCGGATTGATTGTGCGGCCTTGCGCGTTACTTTATGGCTCAATAGCAGCCGATTCGACGGCTTCGGCACAGTTAGTCAATAAGTGGTTTGCGTCAAATCACTCAACCGGGAGATGCCACATGAGCATGATTGACGAATTCAAGGAATTCGCACTGAAGGGCAAC
>JANLPY010000767.1:0-1912 GCA_031367505.1 Hyphomicrobiaceae bacterium
GGAGTCGGCAAGACTATTGAAGCGGGGCTGATCATCAAAGAACTTCGGGCACGGATGGATCTTTCGTCGGTGCTGATCATCTGCCCCAAGGCCCTGGTCGCCGAGCGCAAGTGGTTCCTGGAGATGAAGCGCTTTGACGAACACTTTACCGCGCTCGATGGCCCACTGCTCCGTCACTGTCTGAAAGAGACGCAACTGGAGGGTGTGTGGCCTGAACAGTATGCCAAGGCTATCCTACCGTTCTCTCTATTTGATTCCGACCTCGTTTTTGGCCGAACAGGAGAGCGCACGAGAAAAGATCAGGCCTTGTTGAGCCTCGACCCGCCGCCAAAGTTCGATCTGGTCATCGTGGACGAGGCTCACCACATCCGGAACACGGAAACCTTCCTGCACCAGGGCGTGCGATATTTTTGTGACAACGCCGAGGCGGTGCTTTTTCTCACCGCAACGCCGGTGCAGTTGGGCAGCGAAGACCTCTACACCCTGCTCAATGTGCTGCGCCCTGACCTTGTTATCGACTCAGCTAGTTTTGAGCAGATGGCCGCGCCGAACCGCCATATCAACACCGCAGTTCAGCATTGTCGCGCAGCCCGCGAGGGCTGGCAACACGAGGCTCGAGGCAGTCTGGATCAAGTAGCCCAAACCGAATGGGGACGCCTGTTCCTGCGGGAATCACCGGCTTTCCAAAGCATCTATGACCGCTTGCAGGGGGATTCCGTTCCTGATGCGGATCGGGTTGGATTGACCCGCTTCATCGAAGAGCTTTACACCTTCAGTCCGTTGATCAACCGGACGCGCCGCCGCGACATCGGCGAGTTTACAACCCGAAAGCCCGAAAC
The DNA here is from genome assembly GCA_031367505.1 of Hyphomicrobiaceae bacterium. GTDB lineage: Bacteria > Pseudomonadota > Alphaproteobacteria > Rhizobiales > Hyphomicrobiaceae > JAKFWF01. Next base: position 840 of record JANLPY010000767.1, read on the forward strand.
CCTCACGATCGAACTCACTCCAGCACAGAAGAGGCTCCACGACGGCTTGCTGAATGTGATCGCGCGGATTCTCACCTTTTGTCACGGCCAGCAGAACGTCAAGTTCATGATGACGACCATTCGCCGCCAGGCGGCAAGTTGTCTCTACGGCCTTGCTCCGCTTCTTCAGGACATCCTGACCGGCAAGATCAACCAACTCGAACTGATGGAGGCCAGCGACGGCGACGAAGACACGGATCTCAGCTTCGTTGACCAGGTGCGGACAGACATTGCAACCCTCCTCGAACAGGCCCGAGACCTCGACGCGCACGATCCCAAAGTCGAGGCGTTTGTCAGAGTCCTTAACGATAAAAGAAAACTGCCCAACAATAAAGCACTCATCTTCAGCACGTTCCGCCACACGCTGACCTACCTCGCCCAGCACACACAGCGCACGGGATTGCGCTATGGGTTGATTCATGGTGGTGTGCCGGATGACGAACGCGCCGATCTACGCCGTCGCTTCGCCTTGCCAAAAGAAGAGGCCGACGCGCTTGATGTGCTGCTTTCCTCCGAGGTGGGATGCGAGGGTCTCGACTTCCAGTTCTGTAACTTCCTCATCAACTATGACCTTCCTTGGAATCCGATGCGAATTGAGCAGCGTATTGGCCGCATCGATCGCTATGGGCAGAAGAGCGAGACGGTCGCTATCGTCAATTTCGTGACTCCCGGCACTGTGGATGCCGACATCTACCAGCGCTGCTTGTGGCGCATCGGAGTCTTTCAGCACGCGATTGGAGGTAATGAGGAAATCCTTGGCGAGATCACCCAGGAACTCCATGATATCGCCGAGAGCTTCAACCTGACCCCTGAGGAACGCGAGGAGCGACTCCGGCAATTAGCGGACAACGCCATCCGCCAAGTCCGGGAGGAGCAGCGCCTGTGACGACCCTCCGGTCTCGTCCTCACGTCGAGCGTTGCGGTACCCCGTGCCCGCGAACGCGTCGATGTACGCCTTGATGAAGGGGTGCTCCTTCGACGGCTTGTCCTTCAATGCAGTCGTGTAACTCTGGAGGTACTTCGCGAGGACCTCC
>JANLPY010000001.1:0-7819 GCA_031367505.1 Hyphomicrobiaceae bacterium
GTTGACCGACGCAGTGCAGAGATTCCGGAAGTCGGCGTCGCGTATTATGCCGTAGGCGAAGCAACGGTCGCTGATGACAGCAATAACTCCGATTCCAGACGTAGTCGTCGCCTAGCCACGAAGCGGTATGCCTGAGATGAAGACTTTGGTCGCCGCATCGGGGACCCCTGCCTGCTCGAGCAAGTGAACAAAGGCATCGCGGATGACCAGACCGCTATCCGACGGGCCGATGATGATGCGATCGAGCAGGTCTTTGACGTCCGATCCGAGGAAGCCAACTTCGCCGGGGCCGCCTAGAATGTCACGCAGCGGGATCTTGTAGGCGAACTGAGGCACGCCCCTGACGGTTTCGATTTCCTTGGCTAGGTTCGTGGACGGTTGCATCTGTTCAGTGTGGATGACCCGCCATTCTCGCTCTTCGCGGAAGCCCGGGTGTTTGGTGCACAGCGTGGCAAAAAGGAACGAATTGAAGAGCCTGTCATGGACGACTTGGCGACCGAGCTTGTTTAGCGCCGGCCCAGCCTGTTCGAGGTTGAGCACGAGACGTTCGAACTGAGCTTGGAAGCAATCGAAGTCGGCGTAGAGTACGGGGCTCGTGTATGCGTGGAGGACATCTGTCGGTGCCAGGAACGGCTTGTTGTTTAACACAAGCGCAACGCTGGTAGGGCCACCGTAGGCCCGCCACATGGAGAGCCGACCGATGCGGTCCTCGTGTTGCCCGTCGTGCTCCGAAACGCATGCGAGATAGGTCACCTCGGGGAAACGCGGACTCCACCCGTTGAACAACTTTTCGATGTCGGTGCAGATCGCAGGGTCGATTTCCGCCACACACTTCTTCAAGCGGTCACCGAGTGGCCCTCGATAGGCAGCGGCCAGCAGCTCAAGCCCGTACTGGATTTCGGAAAAATCATTCATCGTGCGCGCATTGCGCAGCCAGACCGTCCGGCTCACCAGCATCTTAAATGCGGCATCGGCGGACGTGTAGTGCACGAAGCGGCCGTTGCTGGCAGCAATCCGCTGGTACTGGTCAAAGAAGTACGGATTGAAGAGCCGCAGCAGCTCGGCCTCTTGAACGTCGATCATACGGGGCAAGCCTTGTTCGGAGACTGCGCTCGGAGCCGACGGCACCGCCGCAGACGAGCAATGTTGCAGTGTAAGTGAGTCGGCTGTTCCCAGGCATTGCAGATGTTTGAACTTCAACAAATTTCACTATGGTGCGGGTGATAATGAGTTTCCGTTCGGACGTGGAAAACAGGCGACGTCAAGCCGACACCGACGTCACACTCGTGTATGGAGTTCGGGGGACGACGTAGTACGGGGGATTGCCATGCGCCGCCTGACATTGCCGCAACTCGAACACCATCTGTTCGGGGCCGCTGACATCCTGCGTGGCAAGATGGATGCCTCCGAGTTCAAGGAGTACATCTTCGGCATGCTGTTCCTGAAACGGGCGTCCGATCAGTTCGATGCGCGCCGCGAGGAAATCATCAAGGAGCAGATTGAGAAGCGCGGCCGGTTGAAGAAGGAAGCCGAGGAGCGCGCCGAGTCGCCAGACTTCTATGCCGCGCCGAATTTCTTCGTGCCCAAGCGCGCCCGGTGGCCGAAGCTCCGTGACGACCTTCATGAGAACGTCGGCGACGGCCTCAACAAAGCTCTCGGCGCCCTGGAAGAGGTGAACCCGAGCCTTGAGGGCGTTCTGCATCATATCGATTTCACCCGCACCGTCGGCAAAAGCCGCATCCCAGACGCGCGCCTGCGCGAGCTGATCCAGCACTTCAACAAGTACCGTCTGCGCAACGAGGACTTCGAGTTCCCGGACCTGCTCGGCGCCGCCTACGAGTACCTCATCGGCGAGTTCGCGGATTCCGCCGGCAAGAAGGGCGGCGAATTTTACACGCCGCGCGCTGTCGTCCGCATGATGGTGCGCCTGATCAATCCGAAGGAGGGCATGCGCGTCTACGACCCGTGCTCTGGGTCCGGCGGCATGTTGATCCTGTCGCACGAGCACGTCACGGAGCACGGTGGCAACGCCCGCAACCTCAGCCTCTACGGCCAGGAGGACAACGGCGGCGTCTGGTCCATTTCCAAGATGAACATGATTCTGCACGGCATCGCCGATGCAGATCTGCGCAACGGCGACACGCTGACCGACCCGCAGCACACCGAGGCTGGCGAGTTGATGCGCTTTGACCGCGTCATCACCAACCCGCCGTTCTCACAGAACTACAGCCGCGACAAGGACATGAAGTTTCAGGAGCGGTTCAGCTATGGCTGGTGCCCGGAGAGCGGCAAGAAGGCCGACTTGATGTTTGCCCAGCACATGCTGGCCGTGCTCCGGCCCGGCGGCATGGTGGCGACTGTGATGCCGCACGGGGTTCTTTTTCGCGGCGGCGAGGAGCGCACTATCCGCGAAGGCATTATCAAGGACGATCTGCTCGAAGCGGTGATCGGCCTCGGTCCGAACCTGTTCTATGGCACGGGTATTCCGGCCTGCGTGCTCATTCTGCGGGCCAAGGGCGCGAAGTCGAAGGAGCGGCGCGGCAAAATCCTTTTCATCAATGCCGATGCCGAGTACCGCGAGGGGCGCGCGCAGAACTACCTTGACCCCGAGCACATCGAGAAGGTCGTTAACTCCTTCCAGCGTTTCGAGGCGATTCCAGGCTTTGCTGAGATCATTGACGCGGCCAAGCTGAAGGACGAGGAGCACAATCTCAACATCCGTCGCTATGCCGACAATGCGCCGCCGCCCGAACCGCACGACGTGCGAGCGCATCTAGTCGGTGGCGTGCCGAAGACCGAGATAGCAGCTTAGGCCGCGCTATTCACGGCGCACGGCTTCGATCCCGCCCATGCTCTGGTGAAGCGGGACGATAAGTATTTCGAGTTCAAGCCCGCGTTCACCAAGAGGTCGGACCTCAAGGCGTTGGTCGAGGCCGACGCCGGCGTGAAGAAGCAGGAGACCGCTCTGATGATGGCATTCGAGGGGTGGTGGACCAAGCACGAGGCCGCGATCTCGGCGTTACCGAAGACCAAAGCCGTAATGAAACTTCGCGCAGAGCTACTGACGTCGTTCGGCGAGGCATTGGTGCCGATCGATTTGCTCGACAGGTTCCAGGTGTCCGGCGCGGTCGCAGCTTGGTGGAACGATGCGCAATATAATCTGCGGACACTGGCAGAGCATGGCTTTCCCGGCGTCGTCGAAAGCTGGGTGACAACCATCGTCGCCGCGCTCGGCGACGAGAAGGCCTCCAAGGCACCGATCGAGCACCCGCTGATCTACCGGCTGCTGCCCAAGCTCAAGGAGGAGATCGAGGAGCTGGAGGCGAAGATAGCAGAGCTGGATGGCGCGATCAAAGCAGCGGCCCCATCGGACAACGCGGAGAACGGCGAGGACGCCGAGGAGAGCGAGGAGGCGCTTTCCGAGGACGAGGTGAGAGCGCTCAAGAAGGACCTGACGACAGCCAAGAAGAGGATGAAGTCGCTCAAGGAGAGCCTCGCCGAGCTGCTAACGAAGGCGGGCACCGAGGTTACGGACGCGAAGGCCAAAGAGATGATGCTCGCCATCCTGAAGGACGATCTGGTGCGCGAACTGGAACGGAAGGTCACCGCGCATCGCCAGCGCGTGATCGCAGCACTTGAAGTCTGGTGGGACAAGTATCGCGTAACGCTAAAGTCGATCGAGGGCGAACGGGATGCGGCGAGAGCCAAGCTGCAAGGATTCATGCGGGGGCTAGGATATGCGAATTGATACTCCGCACGACTGGACGTTGACAACATTTGGGGCGTTGGCAGACTACATCAACGGTTTTGCATTTAAGCCCCACCACTGGAAGGAGGTGGGATTGCCGATTATCCGGATCGCCCAGATGCAGAATGAATTGGCTCAATTTGACCGGTATCCAGGGAAGGTACCAGCGGCGTTTCACATTGACGACGGAGACCTCATTTTTTCTTGGAGCGCCACATTAATGGCTCAGATTTGGAGTCGTGGTCCTGCGCTGTTGAATCAACACCTTTTTAAGGTGCTTCCGAAGGCCGACACCGATGTTCGTTTTCTTCATCAGCTCTTGAATTACAAAGTGGAGGCGCTACTGGGGCTGGCCCACGGCACCACGATGAAGCATATCAAACGCTCAGATCTTTTGCCTTTCCCGCTAATCTGCGCCCGGCCACCCGAGCAACAGCGCATTGCGGAGATTTTGGACACGCTTGACGAGGCGATCCGGAAGACGGAGGGCGTAATCGCCAAGCTGCGGCAGATGAAGCAAGGGCTGCTGCACGATCTATTGACGCGCGGCCTCGACGACAACGGCGAACTCCGCGACTCCGACCGTCATCCCGAGCAGTTCCACATGACCGCACTCGGGTGTTTGCCGAAGGTCTGGGAAATAGCGCCATTCAAGAGGTTTGAAACACCCGCAAGGCCGTTCCTGAAGACCGGGCCATTTGGCTCGAGCTTGAAGGGAGAGCATTGGGCATTTGATGGTGTCCCCGTCATAACGATCGGCGCTCTCGGCGAAGGCGAATTCATCGCCAGTGAGCTGCTCTTCGTTTCCGAGCGCACATCAAAGAGGCTTAGTGCCTACGTTGTCCGACCTGGAGACATCGTGTTTTCTCGTGTCGCAGATGTTGGGCGGTCCGTCGTCGTCAAGGAACACGAGAGCGGCTGGATCATATCGTCCAATTTGATGTGGATCTCGCTGGATCAAGCGGCTGTCGCACCTGAATACGTCTGGCTGAACCTAAGTGGAAATCCCAGAATCCGATCCCAGGTGAGGCGCTTCGTCAACGCAGGTGGCAGAGAAGTCGCGAACGGCGGCATCCTCCAGTCAATGCGACTTGCTTGGCCGCAGTTCCCCGAGCAACAAGAGGTCGTGACGCGCGCCCGCGCACTCGATCAAAGGCGGCAATCTGAGGAGGTCGCGCTTGCGAAACTTTTGGCGCTCAAGGGCGGTCTCATGGACGACCTGCTCACCGGTCGCGTGCGTGTCACCAATCTGATCGAGAAAGCCGCATGAAGATCTCGACCATCCTCGACCATATCGACAGCGGCCACATGGCTTTGCCAGAGTTCCAGCGCGGCTATGTCTGGAACCGCGACCAGGTGCGCGGTCTGTTCGAGTCCCTCTATCGTCGCCACCCTGTCGGCAGTCTGCTCACCTGGGCAACGGAAGCGAGCACGGCCGAGACGCGCGGCGGCGGCCACCTCCCCGCCGGCGTTGTCAAACTGCTCCTCGACGGCCAGCAGCGCATGACATCGCTCTACGGCGTCATTCGCGGCGCACCGCCGAAGTTCTTCGAGGGTAATGCGCAAGCGTTCACCAGCCTGCATTTCCATCTCGCCGATGAGACCTTCGAGTTCTACCAGCCGATCAAAATGCGCGATGACCCGCGCTGGATCGACATTACCAAGCTGTTCAAAGCTGGCAACGCCGGCCTCGGCGGTTACATCACTGAGCTGTCGAAGCATCCTGAACACGCCCCGCACATCGGCACGTTCGTCGGCCGCCTCAGCGCCATCCTCGGCATCACGGAGATCGAGTTCCACATCGCCGAGATTTCGGGCAAGGACAAGACCATCGATGTCGTCGTCGACATCTTTAACCGCGTCAACAGCGGCGGCACCAAACTGTCCAAAGGCGATCTGGCTCTCGCCAAGATCTGCGCCGACTGGCCCGACGCCCGCACCGAGATGCGCAAATCCCTGAAGTCCTGGAAGGAGCAGGGCTTCGACTTCAACCTCGATTGGCTGCTGCGAAACGTCAACACAGTGACCAAGGGCGAGGCCAAGTTCCTGCACCTGCACGACGCCGCCCCCGCCGAGGTCCAGGTCGGCCTGAAGCGCTCAGTGAAGGCGATCAACGCGTCACTCAACATGATTGGCGGTCGGCTCGGACTCGATCATGACCGCGTGCTGTTCGGCCGTTTCGCTGTGCCGGTCATGTCGCACTATCTCGACCGCGTCGGCGGCACGCTGCCCGCCAAGGAACGCGACCGGCTGCTGTTCTGGTTCGTGCAGTGCGGCATGTGGGGCCGCTACTCGTCTTCGGTCGAGAGCTTCATCGATCAGGACTTGAAAGCGGTAGAGAAAATTGACGGCGGCCTCGACCGGCTGATCCATCAACTCGCCCTTGCCCAGGGTGGCCTGAAGGTGCAGCCTGGTCATTTCGGCGGCTGGAGCCTCGGCGCTCGCTTCTACCCCGTGCTCTACATGCTGACTCGTGTCGGCGAAGCGAAGGACTGGGGTCTCGGCCTACCGCTTAAGGCGAATATGCTCGGCAAGGGCAGCAAGCTAGAAGTCCACCACATCTTCCCGAAGTCGCTCCTCTATAAGGCACCGCAGCGCTATCAACGCCCCGAGGTGAATGCCGTGGCGAACTTCTGCTTCCTGACCAAGGACAGCAACCTCGACATCCTGGCTGATCATCCGGAGGACTATTTCCCGCGAGTAGAGGCCGCGCATCCCGGCGCACTCACATCGCAATGGATTCCGGAAGATCCCCAGCTCTGGCGCGTTGACCGCTACCGCGATTTCCTCGCCGCGCGGCAGGAGTTGCTTGCGAAGGCGACCAACACCTTCCTCGCCGAGCTGCTGCGCGGCGACACCGCGATCCTCGATCAAGCGCGCGCCGCGCCAATTGCCGCCGCGTCCGACGCCGAGACCACGGAGCCGGATGGAGAAGAACGGGCACGTGCCCGCCTCAACGCATGGGTCAAGAAGCAAGGCCTCGCTGGCGGCACCGAACTGTTCGAGCTGACCGATCCCGACACCAAGGAGCCGGTTGCTGTTCTCGATCTAGCGTGGCCTGATGGCCTCCAGGAGGGGCTGGGCCAGAAAGTCGCCTTCATCGCCGACGGTGACCCTGCGATGATGGAGACCGCGAACCGGCTCGGCTATCGATGCTTCGCCTCTCAGGTCGGCTTCAAACGGTTCGTCGACCGCGAAATCCTGGTGAGCGATGAACTTGAGGCGGCACAATGAGCAGCGGGCCTGAATACGAGCTGGTCGAGAAGCCACTGGTTGATCAGCTCGTCGGCATGGGCTGGACGCATACCGTCGGTGACGTCGACGATCCGTTAAAGACCTTTCGTTCGAGCTTTCGTGACGTACTCCTCAAGAAAGACCTTGAGGATGCCCTGCGCCGCCTCAATCTCAAGGATGGGCAGCCGTGGCTCGATGACGCCCGGGTTGCGCAAGCCGTGGCCAGCCTTGAACGCGTCTCCGAAACCAAGCTGCTCGAGATCAACCAGGTCGCCACCGACAGGATGATCAAGGGGTGCCCCGTCGACGGCCTCGATGGGTGGGATCAAGGGCGCCAGCAGATCGCCCACTTCATCGATTGGACCACGCCCAAGAACAATGTCTTCAGGGTGATCAATCAGTTCCGCGTCGATGAGCCCGGCGGTCAGGCTAAGAAGTTCGTCTGCCCCGACCTCGTGCTGTTCGTGAACGGTATTCCGCTCGTCGTCATCGAGTGCAAGTCGCCGTCGACCAATGAGCCGATCGCCAAGGCCGTCGACCAACTGCAGCGCTACGCCTACCAACGCGATTGGGTCGCCGCCGAGGAAGGCAACGAGCGCTTGTTCTGGACGAACCAGCTGGTTGTCGCGACCAGCTTTGACGAGGCGCGGCTCGGCACATTCACGAGCCGAGCGATCCACTACTTGGAATGGAAAGACACGGCGCCTGTGGCCATCTCCGAAGTTGCCAAGGCGCTCGGCAAGCAAGACCTGTCGAGCCAGGAAAAGCTCGTGGCGGGTGCCCTAAGACCCGAGCATTTGGTCGACATTGCGCGCCACTTCACCCTGTTCATGCAGG
>JANLPY010000023.1:0-1518 GCA_031367505.1 Hyphomicrobiaceae bacterium
CGCAGCCGACGCTCGAGCGTGCCGTCACGGTGGGTGGCGTGCTGCGGTTGCCGGCCGGAACGGACCGCGTTCCGGTCGTCATTCTGCTGCATGGATCCGGCGGAGTATCCAGCTATGTGACCGATTGGGAGCAGGACTTCAACGCGATGGGGGTGGCGACTTTCGTCATCGACAGCTTTACCGCGCGGGGCATAGTGAACACCAATGTGGACCAGTCCCAGCTGGGCCGGCTGGCAATGGTCATCGATGCCTACCGAGCGCTTGAACTGCTGGACAAACATCCGCGTGTCGATCCGGCGCGGATCGTGCTAATGGGCTTTTCGCGGGGTGGTATGGCCGCGCTCTACGCGAGCGTGAAGCGCTTTGCGCGCCAATACGCCCCGGTGGGACTGGAGTTTGCCGCTTACATCCCGCTCTATGCGAATTGCGGTACCACCTTTCGCGATGATGAAGAGCTGGTTGACAAGCCCGTTCGCATGTTTCATGGCACAGCGGACAACTATGCTCCCATCGGACCCTGCCGCGCCTATGTGGAGCGACTCAAGGCGAAGGGCCGTGACGTGCAATTGACCGAATACGCGGGCGCGGGCCATGTGTTTGACGGACAAGCGTTCAAAAAACCGCTGATTGTTGCCAACTGGCACACCACCAGGGCTTGTTTGCTCGCTGAAACGCAGGATGGCGCCATTGTCAACGCCAAGACCAGACAGCCATTCACTTACGCGGACCCATGCATGGAATACGGCCCAACCGTTATCTACAACGAGTGGGCGGCGTTCGAAGTCCGCAAGGCAATTTCAGAATTCATCAACACGAGAATCAAGGCCAAATAGTCATCGCGTTGGCGTGCGCACGCACTTGTGCTTGATCCTGCATAACTTGTCCTTGACAGGGATGGGCGCGAATAAAAGCCCGCAACGGCTCGAGCGGATCGGAGATTCAAATCAATTTACCTTGAAATTCGAAATTGACAATTTCGAATTTCAAGGTGCGTGAGTTCCAGAAAGTATTACGCTTGAATCTCAGCGCTCGGCGATGTAGTGCTGCATCGTGACCGACTCACCGTCGAGCAAAAAGCCGCGCACATGGGCTTCGATTTCCTGGTCGGCCAAGGTCGCGCGGGCGCGCTGGTGCAGGTAGTCGGCCCATGAGGTGACGATAAAACGCTCCACGTAGCGCGACGGGTCGCCCAGGTCGCGGTAGATGCGCCAGAAGGTCGCGCCGTCGCGCCGTCGCGGCGCGCGCAACTGGCTGATGGCGTCCAGAAAGTCCTCGGCATTGCCCGGGTGTACGCGGTAGCCCATTTCCACCGCCACCGGCCCGGCCTCCGGGTCGGGCTCGTAACTCAAAAACAGTTCTTCCCAGGACGACACCGGGGTCACGTCCTGGGCCTCGCCCATGCGCAGCGGAAAACGGCGTGCCATCAGTGGACCCATGGCCATGCAGACCGCCGCCACGCTCAGCGCGGCCGGCAGCCCGATCAGCCCCGACATGGCGCCCCAGAACGCCGACCCCATC
>JANLPY010000092.1:0-2270 GCA_031367505.1 Hyphomicrobiaceae bacterium
TGTCCTGGGTGAGGGTTGCAAACACCTCGATCCTCAGGACAGGACTCCCCACCCGTTACAGCTGTCGTCTCAACTGGTTACCGGCCGTCAAAATAAAAGCGCCCGCATCAGCGGGCTGGAGCGCAGCGACTTAGTGCCAGGAGCGCTGCGTCGCGTCCATGATTGCTGGCGCCGAGCAGGGTGGCCGCCACCAGCTCGATCCGGCAGCGCAGCGAGCCGCCGCCTTTGTTCCGCAACCGCGACACCAGCGGCTCATTGGCAGCGTTCGCGGCGATGGCAGCGGTTTGGAATTCATCATTGTGCAAGGGCATGGCGACCCGCTCTGGCATGGTCGTCGTCGGCTTCGGCGGGTCGATGTAGTCTGGCACGGCGTTGATCCTCGATGATGCGCCGCTCCGTGATCGGCAGACGGCCCGCTCTGCCCGCAGTGTAGTTTATGGGGAACCGAGCAAGCGTTGCAGCGGCCGGTGCGGTGGCAGCATTATTGTCCGGCCAGGGTCGCGCGTGCGATGACGCGCTCCGCCACCCGGGCAATGTCGATCGCGATGAAGATGCCGTCGACAACAGCCGTACCTTTACCTGCAACACGCGCAGCCTCGTAGGCCTCGATGATGCGGCGCGCCTTACCAACCTCTGCTTTGCTCGGCGTGAACACCTCGTTCACGGGTGCGATCTGGTTCGGATGGAAGACGAGCTTGCCGGAGAACCCGAGTTCACGCGCGATGATGGCGTCCGCGCGCGTTGCATCGGCGTCCTTGACGGCTGCGAAGAACGCCGCGTCAATCGCCTCGATGTGTGCGGCCGAGGCAGCGGCAACGATGATAGCACGCGGGGTGGCGAGCGATTTCTCGGTCACCTCGCTGCCGGTCGCCGCCGTGTAATCGCCGGAACCGAAGAAGATTGCGGTCGTGCGCAAACTGGCATCCGCGATCTCAAGCGCCCTCAGAAGCCCGCGTGGCGTCTCGATCGTTGCTATGATCTCGATGCGTCGGGCGTTCGGCTCCGGCGAATTGTCGAGAAACCGTGTCAGCTCATCAAGCTGATCGCCCGACTCCACCTTGGGCACGAATAGGGCGTCAAGGCGCGATAGCTCAAGAGCGGCGAGGTCTGCGGCATGCTCGGCGGTGCCAACAGCGTTGACGCGTACGATTCGTTCGCGGCGGCCGAAGTCGATCGAGGTAAGCGCTTCACGGATTGACTGGCGCGCGGCGGGCTTGTCATCTGGCGAGACGCCGTCCTCGATGTCCATGACGACGGCGTCGGCGGGCGACACAGCGGCCTTCCGAATCCGATCGAGCTGGTGCCCTGGCGTGATCAGAAGCGATCGGCGAAGGCGCGGCTGGCGCATGGATCGGCTCACCTGTTACCGAATTTTGATGTCGTTTGAGACCAACATGTTTCGATCGGTTCGTTCGAAGCGGTTTCACGCATTAAGCTCGCGCACATGTGGCGCGCGTGGTGCGACGCTCAAACAGATTGCCCGTACTTCCGACGCATTTGCAACATTTGCGTTGAGCGTCGGCGGAGATTCCGGTTGGGGGCGGGCTTAGAAGGACAGCGAGCCCCTAACGCAATCACTTTTTTGAAGTCGAGTCCGCTTGCAATGGTGGGATGGACGCCTAAAACGCATCTGTTGCGAATGTCGGAGAACAATGATGGCTGCCCAAAGTGAGCTACCCTCTGATGTTGTGGGCCTGACCAAAGCCCCGCCGGTTTCTCGCCGTGGCTTCATGAGTGCGTCGGCGGCTTCTGCTGCCGGCTATTCGCTCGCAGCAGGCCCCGTGCGAGCCCAAGTCATTACGACGGATACCAATGGCCTGAACGTTGGCGAGGCCAAGGTGAAAGTATCGGACGGCGAGATGCCGATCTTCTTCGCGAGGCCGGCGAACGCGCCGAACCCACCAGTGGTCCTTGTCGCGATGGAGATTTTCGGATTGCACGAATACATCAAGGATGTCACGCGGCGGCTTGCCAAGCTCGGAGCGCTTGCAGTGGCACCGGACTACTATTTTCGAAAGGGCGTTGACCTCTCCAAGATCACCGAAATCCCTCAGCTCCTTCCCATCGTGAATGCCAAACCCGACGCGGAGTTGGTCACTGATCTCAATGCCACGGTGGAGTGGGCTAAGCCGAAGTTCCCGGACCGAATAGCGGGCATGTCTTGACGAAAGCCGCATGGCGCACGGGTTTTCGATGCAGATTGCCGTTCGGGCGCTCTTGTAATGTGCCCATGTCTTGCGACGCAATGACTCAGTTCGATAGCGTGCAAA
>JANLPY010000094.1:0-2621 GCA_031367505.1 Hyphomicrobiaceae bacterium
GCGCTGCTCGACCGGCTCACCCACCACGTCAGCATCCTGACGATGAACGGCGACAGCTACCGGCTGAAGCAGTCCGCCGGTCGTCGACGCTCCGCCGCCAGGGCGGAGCAAAACCAGGCCACCGAGATCAGCGACCCGGAAACCGGCGAGATCACCACCCCCTGATCGACGAAGACAACGATATGAAGAGGGGCCCGATCGGGCCCCTCTTCATATCGTCTTGCCCGCATCAACATTAGCCTGCTTTTACTCCGCCCCGCTGGCCTGGAATCTGACCGGCGTTGACACGATGGAATCGATCTTTGCTGCGTTCCAGAAAATATCCAGATTGGTGAGCAGTGTCAGTGCACCGGAGATGGCTGTCAGTTCTTCGTTGGTTCGGCCATGGGTGCCACCCATCCGGCCGCCATAGATCGCGCCTTTTCCTCTTTGTGTGTGTGTTGTTTGAATTGATAATATATCTTATGTTAAATCAAATCAACGAGGTACGACGTTCGTGCGGGATCGTTGAAAGGCGAAAGTCGATCGTAAGGTAATATTCACTGCGCAGCAAACATACCTCCATTTCAATAGCCGCCCGCCAACGCCAGCCGGACATCCGGCGCGATCGTATAGACGGCTTCGCGCTGAGCGCCCCGATTGGGATGATCGACCCGGTACCCCTGATAATGGCGATGCAGCAATCCAGCGCGTACAAGGTCCGATACCGCACGGCTTACATTCGTCCGACCGGATCGCAGGATGCGCGCCTCGACCTCCTCATCCTGCTGCTGAGCCAGATCGCCAATATTTTCCGAGACGTTAGCCTTTGCCATCAACTCGGACCGGACGGCTGCAATCATGGCCGTCCGGCGACAGTCGCGAATGGCCAGCGGCGCCAGTGCTTGGCACAGCCAGTCGCGTACCGGAACTTGGTCGGCTTCGCTTCGGACATAAGGCCCGAGACTGCCATTCTCACTTGCGGCCTTCGCGATCAGATTGAGGATGAGCAACACATATCTGGGACGTTTCGATATCTGCGATACGCGCTCGACAAGATCTGGCAGCGCGACGACCTGCGGCGCCACAGCCCGCGGTGCTTGTTCGATATGGTCAAAAAGATCGGCTTGGTGGAACATAGCAGGAATCTAGCACAAGCGATTCCGCTGTGAATCCCCCTAAATCATTCGGCTCAACAAAAAGCACCAGTGTCACTCTACCCGCGCGGTAAAGTGACACTGGTGATTTCTTGAAACGGCCTGGTTAAGATAATCGTCGCCAGAGGGTCACCAATAAGGCAGCAAGTCATACCTCGAACGCTTTTTCCTCGCCGACGCAACGAGCTTGCTTTGAGGTTTCAGCCTACCATGTGACCGTTGGGCGGAAGCGCCCGACGCAGACGCTCTCTCGCTGATGCGCTCAAGCGCCGGAGTCCGAACGCGCGCGACGCCTCCCCTTCCCTGTCGCCCGAAGCGCAAGTGCGCAGAGCGGCCGCCAGTTCGCGGCTGGGGATGTCCTCGATCGACCGGATGTCACCGCCCGTCGCGGGATAAGTCCGAACACCCGCGCCGCCTCGCGACGGCTGTGACCCTCAACAAACACAAAACGCCGAACAGCGGCATAGCTCTCCACGGCAAACATCCCCGGCCGCTCCCAAAAGAGACAGCCTTACCAACGACCGGATTTTACTCCGCCTCGCTCAGCACCGCGCCGGCGTTCCGATGGCCTGTTTTGTCACCGCCGCTTCCAATCGAGGAGGGCTCTGAGGTCTTGAAGAACCGCGCCTTGAACTGGAGGCCGTGATTGCGGTCGTTGGTCCATTCACCTGTTGCCGCAATCCATTCGCCTGCTGGAAACATCGCGGCATGTCCGACGGTCGTGACCAGATCGCGATGCCCTCGGGCCTTGACCCTCAGCACACAGAACCCGCTCTCGCTGCTATGGAACGTTACGCGCTCGACGTGACCGACCAGGACTTCAGACGGGGATGCAGCGGTCTGGCTCATCGCAAGCGGTGAGGCTCCTCTACTTCATCAGCATCACCAGTCGCGGCATGCACCTCTTCGCGGATGATCTTCTCGGTGATTTCGAGCAGATGCCTCGTCAGGGCATCGCTGAGCTCTTCGAACTCCGGCCAGAGCGTGCCGTTCACAAAGCTGGCGGGCGCTTTGATCAACACGGTCTGGCGATGCATCCGCCGGTAGCGAAATGGCCTGAGTCCGTACCTTCGGCATAGGGCCGTAAACAGTTGCCTCGACCAGGGATCTGGGATCGAGAACTTGAACTCCTCCTGCCGTTCGGTCTTGCTGGCAGTTTCAAACTGAAGACGAATGCGCTCGGACGCCGCGCCGGCGGCAGCCCTCTCGCCCGGCGTTGCGGCGCCTGCAAATAGCGCCTCGATCTTGCGCAGCTTCTCGCGAAGCCTGTCCTCCGACGTCATAGGCGATTCCGGGATCGGCAATATGGGCGCTCCGCGTTTGCCGGGCCCGACGCTTCCGCGTGACTAAGCATTCCAGAAGCCGGTCTTGCGCCCGTGACGCAACCGGAGGCCTGCGACAAAGGCCTGATGATCGATGTGTCCGCCAAAATCCTCGACGCGCTTGGCAAGGTACTCGCACGTTTGCAGATGCCGAGCGGCATGG
>JANLPY010000098.1:0-12934 GCA_031367505.1 Hyphomicrobiaceae bacterium
CCGCGCTTGTCCTCGATCTCGCCCAAAGCATCCCAAAGTGTGCGCACCATCGCCGAGCCCTCCCCAGTGGATGGCTCAATGTAGAATCCTGTTCGCGCCGCTTGTCAGCACTCGCAAGGTGCGGTCCTTTGAATCACCCTACTAGGTTGCCGCCCGACCTTGACGAGTGATCGGCATTCCATGGAAACTCGTCTGTTAGACGGGACAACGACTCACCATTCTCGCACCATCTGAACCGGCGAAGGCCAAGGATGGAGACTGACGGAATGGGACACCAACTTAGTGGAGCGATGCCGGAACGCAGAGCACTCAGGGTCCGCGAAGCCACCGCAGCGTATCGGATCAGCAAGACCAAGCTTTATGAGTTGATGAAGACGGGCAAGCTCGCAACCGTCAAAGTCGGTGGGTCCCGGCTGATCCCGGTCGAATCGCTGGAAGCACTGCTCGCGACGAAGCCACCTCAGTTATGAGCACTGAGGGCCAGAAATTTGTCGATACGCTGATCAATGGCGACGAGGGCGGAGAGGTTCCTCGCCGGACGCGCCGCACGCTTCAAGCAGTTGCGTCATTGATGCATGAACGGCCAAACGTCCCGGACTGGCACCGCCGCTGCTACGCCGGTCAATCAAAGCTCGCGCTTCGAGCCGGGGCGAGCGTACGCACTGTCAGAAACCATCTCAAAATGCTTGAAAAGCAGGCGGTCATTTTTCGTACCCGAAAGGCGCGAGCGGGGGCTGAAAAACAGGGCGTAACCGAGACGATTTACATCATCGGATTTTCAGACCTACCGGTAGAGCTTGCCGGTAGGTCTGAAGTAGAACTCGAAAACTCTACCACGACCAACCGGCAATTTGCGAATTCGCAAGCGGCAAGCGACGCACGACCTAGCGGAAATCCGTGCGGCACATATAGAGAAACCAAAGTCATCACCCAAATAGACCAAAAAAGAAAAGAGGGATCTTCGTCGTGTGATTATCACACGCTGATTCCTCAGCATTGGAGGAAGGATGATCTTGAGTGGTTATTACAGGCCGCACCAAGGCATCCGCTGCCGTGGTTGTTGCAATGGCTTTGGGATCTAGAGCGAAGTCATGGACGGCACTCCGTCGATGCTGCGCTCAAAAGCACGAGGCAGAATATCTCCGTCGGAGACGTCACCGATCCGCTGGCATACATTAAGATGGCCGTCATCAAAGCCTCCTCTCAGACAAACGCTAGCATAGCACCCTTAGTGACGGAGATTCGGCGATTCAAATTGCACAAAGGCTCGTCGGAACGGGTAGTGCGTCGCATCTTCATCGCAAAGCCAAGCGCCGCACTCATCAAACACCTGCGTGATGCCGGCTCATGATCGCATTCGCAAGGCATGGCCAGGGAGGCAATCGTGATTGACACGGCGCGAGCTTTTGTCGATGTTTGCGCACGTCTTGCGTCGTCGCCGAAAATTAGGAATTGGCTATGCTTCGCGATTGGGCAAATGCTCTGGGGTTCAATCGACCAAATCCAAGTGCGGCACCGGTTACGCCCGTGCGGCCTGAACATTCTGCACCGACAGCAACCGATACCATCCGACGGCACGCCATCAGCGACACCCAGCGCGCGCCGACTCTGCAGGCCCGGCAACCGGCGGATCATGCCCGGGCGCTTCTCGCCTGGTTACAAGGCCCCGGCGGACGCAGCGGGACAATATTCGCAAGCGAACTTCTCGAAATTCACCGCGATCTATGCTCCGAGCTGGATTGGGAGTTGGTTGGATGGGGCGCAGTCGGGCGTGAACTTCGACGCCTGATTGGCACGCCAAAGGAATACGCACGCTTCGATGGTCGTCGGGTGTGCGTCTATCGGATCCCACCGCGCGGCGATCAGCTCGCCGCCTGATACCTCCTTACCTCTCGGGTCCTATGCCACCCCCATCCATCGGGCGGCACGTTAGCCCCTGATGCGGGGTTAAATACAGCCATCAGACCCAATGCCCAGGATGCAACCAACCGGAATGCAACGAATAAAAAAGCACCGCGCCTAGCCCGTTGCCGGGGCCGCGTTGCCCGCTAAGGGTGAATCGCCCGGAAGGTACCTGGCCGCAAGAATGGACCCGTCAAGCTGTTCTACCCTTGATCTGATCATAGGCCGCGTTGACACGTTTCATGGCCTCTTCGGCGGCGCAAGCATCGCTCGCCGGCGCGGTCTGCCAGCGGTCGGGATGGTACTCCGTAGCCAAGCGGCGACGGGCGGCGTTCAACTGTTTGAGCGTGAAGCGCGGACCGAGACCGAACACTTCGTGGGGCGCCAATCCATCTTGCAGGCGTTGACCCTTTTTGTTCGATGATCGCAGGGCAATTCTGCGCCCGGCATTCAAAAGCCGTTCGAGCCGATCCCCGCAGTCGTCCACGATCCACTCTGAGACCCACGGAGCGAAGTACGAGTTCAACGTGTGCAAGGCGGTTGCGCCGACGACGAATAGCAACAAGCCCAAATCGGCGGTACGATTGCTTTCGAAGTCGCTCATAACCATAGGGCCGAACCGCAAGAGCACGCCACCCACGAGGCCAACCCCGATGGCACAGGCGCCAAGCGCAACACGATATGCGGGGCGCTGACCAACCAGCCAACGAGCCTCAATGGCGCGGATACGTTGCAGCAATTCACGGGCAGCAGGCTCGTCGGCTTGGGCGATGTGTTGAACAGCTAGGATAAACAGGGATCGACACTGTTCGATAAAGCGGTTCTGCGCAGCCATATGCCGGCTCTTGATGAAATATGGGGCAAGGGCGGCAACGGCCATGCCGGCCAACCAACCGACAATGAGGAATGTATCGGAGCCCAAGCGCTTACCCTATTCGCCGCAATGCAAATGTTTTGCCTTCGTCGCCTGTCGCAATGTGACCGAGGCGCGCGAGCGCGAGGATAGTCAGGGCGATGCGTTTTTCATTGCGTGCACTTCCCGCGAATGAACTGGCGATGGTGCTGACGGTAAGAGGGGCCGGTGCAGATGCCAGCGTGCGCATGATTGCAGCCGTTTCGGCCAATTCGTTGCCGGTCGGGAACTTAGGCTTTGCTGCGGCCCTTTCGCCATCCTCCGGCTCGTCTGCAAACGCGAGTTGATCCCGTTTGAGCGCAGCCTTTTCGGCGGATAGGCGCGCGAGCTCGGCATCCGAGCCGAATTTTGGGATCTGGTAATCGGGGCGCAGCCAGCGGATGTTTCCAGCTTTTTCTTCGGTGGCGCGCTGGGCATTTAGGGCCGCAAGGCGTTCGAGTATCGCGTCGTCGCTCAGATTGGTTGGAAAGCCGTAGGCTTTGAACACGAGCACATCGAGCTTGTCGTGCAACTCGCGCAGAATGAGCACGAGACCTTCGGTATTGATACGCTGATCTTCGTCGTCGATGTCCGCACCGGTGCGTAGTTTCTCCAGTACGTTGTACATCTGTGTGAGCGTCAGGCGCGGATGTTCGGCCTGCACGCGCTTTCGATGGGCGTCGAGCTCTTCGGCCGAGGTGTGGATGCGTGCCTTCAAATCGCTCGAGCAGTCAGGAAAGGGGAACGGGTCGAAGCAGCGGGATTTCGAGTAACGGGGATCATTGCCAACTCCAAGCCAGCCACCAGCGCGCATCGCCCATGTCACATGCACCCGCGACGACAACACACCCAGATAAAAGGCATCTTCGATGCCCATACAAACGAGCATGTTGTCGGGCAGGATTGCAGCATCGAGGAACTGAAACACACGGTGCTTGGCCGTTTCAACCGTGGCGATATAGCGAGGGAGATTGGCGGTAAACCCGCGCATCAGCGTATTCTTGCGCCCGAATAGCCACCAATTCACTCGCCGATATTCTTCGTTGTTCGTGTCCCGCTCCGGCTTCACGTGCTCCAATACATGTTGATACACAGCCGGAAATAATTTGCGGACTTCGTCGGCAGAGAACCCATCAAGGTCGATCACCATCTTGCCGCGCGGCGTCGCCATGAGGTCGCGACCGTTGCGGTATTGCCGGATGTGGCGTTCAAGACCCGGCACCGAACCAAGGCCGAGCGCTGCAGCGTCTTCGGGAGTAATAATGAAGCCCGCGCCGTGAAGTTTGACACCCGGAGAACACAGTCCCTCGTTTGCCATTAGCTCAACCGCCGACGTTACATCCACTCCCGCCGTCAGATCGGCGTTAATGCGGCCAAGTTTGTCAGCGGTTTCAATTAGGGGCTGATCTGTATCGAGCGCCGCTTCGCCGACGACTTCGCGCACCACGCCGTCATGCTTGCCAGCCATCGCCACGGTCATCGCGATACGCACGCTGGCGTGATCGTCGGTCGCCTTGGTCCAGGGATGATCAGGGATCGCCATGATGATCGACAGCGGCGACTTGCTTTCTAAATGGCGCGCCACCACGCGGCGGCTAAATACCTGTGTGATCGAGTTCGTCGTTACGAAGCCGAAGCGCTGAAGTTTAGTGTTTTTCGCAGTCAGGATCTCGGCGGCGCGGTCCCACCAATACATGACGAAATCCGCACTTTCGTTGACGCGGTTTGAATGCGCAGTCCAGAGTGTTTCAGCGTAGCTGTTCCCTAAATTTGCCCGCACATCCTTGCCGCCGATAAACGGTGGATTGCCGACAATGAACTCGGCTTCTGGCCAGCCCGGACGGCGCGCTTTTGGAAAGTTCTCGCGCCGCTTACCGTCGGCGCTCATCACCACTACCGGCACTGGATAGCCATCCCAAGTCAGCACAGCGTCCATGCAGGTAATGTTCTTGAAGTCGTGCAGGATAGGCTCGGGCGGCGCGGTGCCCTTCGTCGTTAGATGGCGTTGGAGGAAACCAAGCCAGATCACCGTCTCGGCGATCGCCGCCGCGCGCGGGTTGACCTCAAGGCCAAGGAATTGGTGGGGATCGACCGTCTGGTCACCCATGAAGGTGAGGCCTTCTTGCCCGCCTAATTCGACAACGGCTTCCAACACGTCGCCTTCGAGCTTTTTCATGAGCTCAAGCGCAACGTAGAGGAAATTGCCTGTTCCGCATGCTGGATCGAGCACACGCGTGGCGCAAAGCCGGGCATGAAATTCGCGCACAGCCGTCATGGCATCGTCGCGCTTGCCTCGGGCCTCCGAGGCCTTGTCGGACGATTGCTTACGGTTGCCCTTCGCACCCGCCTCCCGTGCCTCTTGATCAAGCGCATCTGCCTCAATTTTGAACCGTTCCGCCGTCGCTTGTACTTGCGCCCACTCCTGCCGCAGAGGCTCGATGACGGTGACGACCACGAGGCGCTCGACGTAGGCGCGCGGAGTGTAATGCGCGCCGAGCTTGCCACGATCCCTCTCGCTCAGCGCCTGTTCCAGGAGCGTGCCGAAAATGGCTGGATCAACCTCGCGCCAATCGGCTTTCGCCGCTGCAAGCAATTCGGCAATCTCGGTTGGCCGCAGATCGATGACGCTGGCACTCTTGAAGAAGCTGCCGTTGAAGCGTTTCACCTCCGCTTCAGCAATTGTCGCGTAGCCGCCGGTATTCATTGCCTGCCAGAGCTGCGCCAACTCGTGTTTGAACTTCGCTTCATTGGCGCGCGCGCGGTCCAGCCACCTCTTGAAGCACCCGTCCGGGAGTAACCCCACGTCTTCCGCAAACATCGTGAAAAGGCACCGCATGAGAAACAGTGCGACGTCCTCAGGATCGTGATTGTCGGCTTCAAGACGCTTGGAGACAGCGGCGAGTGCAACCGAAATTTCGCGTGTAACTTTGGACGATTTCAGCGCAGGATTGAGGTTGGCGGGGTCGTCCCATATACGCGCTAAGAGGGTGCGAATTTTCTCTGAGTGCAGGTCTTCCATGTAGACGCGGAAGCTCTGACGATCAGGGAATTGGGCGTAGTTTTTGCCTTGCCCCGAGAAGTCGGAATAAATTTCGATGCAGTGACCAACGTCGCACACGAGAATAAATGGCGGCCAGCCGTCTGCAGTGGGAAGTGCTTTCGCATACTGTTCGGCTTGGTGGCGAGCGTTCATCATGAGAACGTCCCAAGCCCGGCTGGCACCGCGCTGACCTTGCGGCCGCGCATCAGGCGTGAACAGGTCCGGCGTAGCGGCAAACTTGAGTTCCTTCTTGCCTCCTTTTTCGCGGCTTTGCTTGGCCTCCATCACGAACGAGCCGCGCTTGTATAGGTCGATGCGACCCGGTGTGGTGGCACCCGTAACATCCTTGAACTTCACACCGCGCTCGAAGGCGTAGGGGTTGGCCTCGGCTTCGCTTACTGAGGGCGCTGACCGTGTGACGCCAATCAAGTCGCATAGCTCCGTTGCGAAAAGCTGAAAGTTCGCACGCTCGGCCCCTTCGGAAGCCGACCAGCGCTTGATGAAAGTTTCTACGGAATTGTCTCGTGTAATGGTCCCCATGGTGGAAACTTAGTGCAAGTTACGGGCGAATGAGAAGGGTCAAGTTTAGAGGAGACTGTCGAGATGTAGTTCGTGGCACGATCAATCGATGAGACCACGTGGCGTCGACCCAATAAAGGAAGGCAAAGATTGCGGTAAACGGAAATGACTCCGTTCAAACGGCTGTCCGCACTCTTTATTCAACTTCGAGCTGAGCCGTAATGCGCCGGCCACCTGATTCTTGAAGGCTTGAGTGAGACCTTGATGGTAGAGCTTCGCTGGATCTTTACCGCAGCCTCGCATTTCTGGTTCGTATCCGGATCGGCGGCTAACGAAGCAGCGGACCGCAACCGTCACGAGACTTGGCGATCACCCTTTAGCTCGGCGGGATTGCTGCATCGGAACCAGCCGAGAGCCGCCGGCATCAGATCGACAGTGAGGCGAATGAGAGACCCCAACCGATGGTCGACATCCCACCGGATCCAGTATCCCCTCGATAATCAATTGGCCCACGAACCCACCTGCATAGCCAAGCGAGGAGTGGACTGCCAGCGTAACGCCCCGCGGCAAGGGCTCTGCGGTGCCCGCCGTCCCGGCGGTGAGTGACGCCGAGTCCAGCCAAATGATGAACAAAGGCTCGTCGGAACAGGTAGTGCGTCGCATCTTCATCGCAAAGCCAAGCGCCGAACTCATCAAACGCCTGCGCGATACCGGCGGGGACGTGGCGTCGCGACGATTGATGGCAATCAATGCCGCGTGTCTGCACTCGTGAGACAGAAGTTCGCATCGTTCGCGCGACATAGCAGCAAGGAGTGTCAGTTATGAAATCGGATTCTCAGATCAAGCTGGACGTGCTTGCCGAGCTCAAGTGGGATGCGGAAGTTGACGAAACGAAGATTGGCGTCGCCGTGACCAACGGCGCGATCACACTAACCGGCCACGTCCCGAGTTATCGCCAGAAGATGGCCGCCAAGCGAGCGACCAAGCGGGTTGCTGGAGTCTTGGCCGTGGTTGACAAGACGGAGGTGCTGCTCGAGAGCGAACACCACTCCACCGATGAGGGGCTGGCGGAGCGTATCGCCAATGTCCTGAAGTGGAACGTGGCGGCCCCCAACAGCATCAAGGCCGAAGTTAGAATGGGCATTGTGACGCTCACAGGTGAAGTTGACTGGCATTACCAGCGGGCGAATATTCTCAAGAATATCGAACACGTCGGTGACGTGATCGACGTTATAAACTTCATCAATATCAAGCCGCGCGTCACGACGACCGACGTCCAACAAAGTATCAAATCGGCATTGCAACGCCATGCGGACGTCGAGGCCGCGAAGATCGCCGTCGTCGTATCGAACGGTATTGTGACCCTATCAGGCACGGTCGACTCGATGGCTGAAATGGACCGCGTCGAGGATGCAGTCTGGGCAGCTCCTGGCGTGATCAAGGTCGTGGACAACCTGCGTGTGGTGTGAATGACGGTGGTGGTGCACGATGACACATTGATTGGTCTGGTCTGATGGTCATTGAGGCTGCGCCATTGCTACGAGCTTCGGAGTCGTCCGGCGGATGGCAGCTTGCCGCCGCCGGTGCGTGGATCGCTGGACACGCTGAACAAATCAGTCGGACAATCGACTCTTTCGATCAATCCACTTATTTGAGGCCGGCATCGCTCGATCTGCGTTCAGTTGATCAGCTCGACACTTATGGTGCCTGGTTGATCGAGAGCTTGGCCAGCCGTTGGCGGGCCCACGGACAGGAGCTCCAAGTCTCCGGGTTGCCCGAGCATTTTGCCGGCCTCGTCGATGCGGTTCGTCGCGCCCGGACTGAGTTGCCTGCAGCCGTAGTTCCAGAAAACCGTGCACTTGGTTTGCTGGTTTGGAGCGGGCAAGCGGCGAGTGAAACCGGTCGCGATCTGGTCGTCTTACTCGATACACTCGGTGCCGTAGGGCGCTCACTGGTCCGCGTGATCATGCGGCCCGGTACCTTCCGGATAACATCCACGGTCTATCACTTCGATCGGGTCGGTTGGCAGGCGGTGCCGATCATACTGCTGATTACATTTCTCATCGGTTGCATCATCGCGCAACAAGGCTTCTTCCATTTTCGTAAATTCGGCGCCGACGAGTACGTCGTTGACATGGTCGGCATTTTGGTCTTGCGCGAGATCGGCGTGCTGATCGTTGCCATCATGGTGGCGGGCCGTTCGGGAAGCGCCTACACAGCCGAATTGGGTTCAATGAAAATGCGAGAGGAGATCGATGCGTTGCGAACGATGGGGCTCGACCCTGTCGAAGTCCTCATCCTGCCGCGGGTCATAGCGCTGCTGATCGCACTCCCGATCCTGACGTTTCTCGGATCGATATCGGCGCTATACGGTGGCGGCCTGGTTGCTTGGGGATACGGCGATATGAGCCCGGATATCTTCATTGCTCGCCTCAAGGACGCGATAACGATTACCCATTTCAAAGTCGGAATGATCAAGGCTCCATTCATGGCTCTGGTGATCGGAATCGTTGCGGCGTCGGAGGGTTTAAAGGTGCGCGGCAGCGCCGAGTCGCTGGGCCGTCAGACGACCACTTCAGTCGTGAAGTCGATCTTCCTCGTTATCGTGCTCGATGGATTGTTTGCGATCTTCTTCGCTTCGATAGGGATGTGAGAGGATGACGATCCAAACCGCCGGGCCGGTCATCAAGGTTCGCAATCTCGTTGTCGGCTTTGGCGAGCGCGTCGTGCTGAACGACCTGTCGATCGACATCAGTCGTGGGCAAATTCTTGGTTTCGTCGGCGGCTCGGGTAGTGGGAAATCGGTGCTTTTGAGAACGATCATCGGGCTCCTGCCGAAGCGTCGCGGCACAATCGAGGTGGCTGGCGTCGATCTCGATGCGGCAACCGACGACGAGCGGCATGCGATTGAACGTCGATGGGGCGTGTTGTTCCAGCATGGCGCGTTGTTCTCATCATTGTCGGTATTGGAGAACGTCACGTTTGCCATGCGCGAATATTTGCATTTACCAGAGCCGCTGATGAATGAGGTGGCGGCGACCAAGCTCGCCATGGTTGGCCTTAGTCGCAGTGATTCGACCAAGCTTCCGTCCGAGCTTTCGGGCGGCATGACCAAGCGTGCCGCACTGGCTCGCGCCCTCGCGCTCGATCCCGAACTCCTGTTTCTAGACGAGCCGACTTCCGGTCTCGATCCAATTTCCGCCGGTGACTTCGATGTGTTGATTCGCACGTTGCAGCAGACGCTAGGTCTTACAGTTTTCATGGTGACGCATGATCTGGAAAGCCTGCATTCCGTATGCGACCGTATCGCCGTGCTGGCGGACGGAAAGATTGTAGCAATCGGATCAATCGACGACATGCATCGCTCGCAGCACCCCTGGGTCAAATCCTATTTCGCAGGCCGCAGGGCCCAATCGCTGGAGCGACGGCTGGCTCCCGTTTCGACCTGAGGAAAAGACCGATGGAAAATCGCGCACGGTATGCACTGATCGGGGCATTCTTGCTTGCCGTTATCGGCGCTGGTTTCACCTTCGTCTACTGGTTGAATACAGCCGGTGGTCTTGGGCAGCGCACGCACTATCGGATTGCATTCGACAGTCCGATCTCCGGGCTGCTGCGAGGCTCTGCCGTTCTCTTCAACGGGGTTCGAGTTGGCGAAGTAACGGCGCTGCTTCTCGACCCAGCCAAGCCGGAATCCGTGACGGCTGCGATCGCAATCGATCCTGGTGCCCCGGTCCGGGCCGACACGCGTGTTGGCATCGAGTTCCAGGGATTGACCGGGGCGCCGGTCGTGTCGCTGGTTGGTGGGCTGGCGACATCGCCGCCAGTTAGCTCGACGGCTGGCGAGCCGGTGCTGCTCATTGCCGAGAAGAATGCGGGGCAAGGTATGGGGCAGGCCGCGCGAGACGTGCTTCGGCGCATCGATACTGTGGTTGCCGAAAACGCCGAACCATTGCGTAGTCTCATTGGCAACATCGACAAGTTCTCAGGCGCTCTTGCCCGGAATTCCGATCGCGTCGATGGCATTCTCGCCGGGCTCGAGCGGTTGACCGGTGGAGGCACGAAGGTCCAACCGCACGTCTACGACCTTGTCACTGCCCGGACGTTTCCGCCGCTGCCAAAGATACCAACCGGACAGCTCAGCGTGCCGGAACCAGCAACTTTGAGCTTGTATGAGACCGAGAAAATCCTCGTTCGGGCTGCCGAGGGAGATGGCACCACTCTAGACCGCGGTCAGTGGCCGGACGTTCTGCCGAAGGTCCTGCAAGCACGGATCGTCCAAAGCTTCGAGAATGCCGGTTACTTGAGAGTGCTCGGCCGGGGCCCGGATACGGTCAAGGCAGATTATCAACTGTTGACTGAGTTACGAAGCTTCCAAGTGTCGGCAGGTAACGGCTCGAATGCTGATGTCGAATTGGGTGCCCGGATCGTCGATGCCAACGGCCGTATCATTGAAACACGCGTCTTCCGTAAGACGGTTCCGTCGAAGAGCCTGGAGGGCCGGGATATTGCGGCGGCACTGGGGGAGGCATTCACACAGGTCGTGACCGAACTGGTGTTGTGGACCTGCGCCGCACTATGATCCATGCTTCGGGGCATTTGAGCCAAGACAATGCGACTGCCCATCACTCACGCTAACTGATTAAACTTGCAATTGGACTGAATCGGCTTGGAGGTTGTTATGGAAGCGATGATGCGAGCTCGCCGACGTACTGGTCATATCACCGCTGCGCTACTGGGTTCGCTCAGCATGTTTGTCGACGTTGCCAGTGCGGCAGACGCTTCTTTGGTTGGCAGCTTGATCGGCGCCTGGGGTGGAAGCGGCCGGATCTCGTACACCGATGGCTCAAGCGAGAGCATCCGCTGCAACGCCTACTATACCGGAGGCGGCAATGCCCTCAGCATGGCCATTCAATGTAAGAGCGACAGCAATGCGATCCATGTGCGCAGCAAGTTGAGGATCGATGGTTCGCGCGCTTCCGGTGAATGGGAGGAGCGCACGTTCAATGCGAATGGCACCGCTTCCGGGCGGGTCGATGGGAGCAGTATGTCACTAACTTTAGGCGGTGGCGGCTTCTCCGGTTCGATGTCGGTCTCGTTCGGAAAATCGTCGCACAATGTCAACATCTCGACCCAAGGCATCGCCATGAGCAAGGCGACGATGAGCTTCAGCCGCAGGTAGAGCTTACGTGCTTCAATTCCCTCAAGGCTTCTGCAGACTCTGAAGATAAGCCAGAATGCTATCGATCTCGTCAGGTTGGAACCGGAATTCGGGCATCTCCGAGTGACCGGTGACTATGCCTTCGGCGAACGCCTCGGCGAGAGATTCAATTGGGTACTTCTGTGATAGGAACCTGAACGGTGGCGCCGCTTTATGAGTGCTCTCGCCGCTGTGACCGGTTGCATGACAGCGTGCACAGTACAACTCGATGATCATCTGGCCCTGTGCGACATCGGTCCCGTGCACCGGTGACGGAAGGGTCACGACCGAGAGCCACAATGCAGCAGCAATTCCGGCACTCATGGATTTTGCTTGTGCGCCTGTCCGCATCGATCTGTCTCCTCATTTTGACCTTCGCCCCGTTACGGGTGATGACAAATATCTGCATCGCACCCCGGCCGGATTGACGTGCCGCAATTTGTCGGAGTGACAGTTCTGCGATGGATCAATGTGGATAATGGGCGATGCGAGGGTACTGCGCAGCTAAAGGCGGCATCGGGCGAAATGATTGCCTTGAGACCCATCAGAGCAGCGGCCTTCCTCGTCGGCCAGAACTACTCCGCCTTCACCGTCGCCGCGCGCGACACCAAGCGCGCGCCCACCGAGTTCGACGCCGCAGCCTACGATGCGGTGCTGGCGGAACGTCAAAAGGCGACGTTGTATTGAGGGGGTTAAGTTTTGTATTGAACTATCTTGCGCAATCCATCTCTCAGCTTTGCAAAACTTGGTGATTGATTGGCCTCGACGTCCATGTGTGGGCCAATTTTTTCGGCCCATTGATGCTTTAATTGTCCTGGTAGTGGCCAGCCAGCCTTCTTCACGGTAGCTGCCCCTCCTGGGTGAATTGCGTCAGCAAGAAATTCCCACGTTCCACATATTGAATCTTGGATATAGGAATCCAAGACACTTTTTTTTGCACGAGGATAGCCAGATAAAAGAGCTTTTCTGTCGCCAAAATACCAAGATTCAACTTCTTCGATGGCCAGACGAAAAGTCGTTAGCTGTGCAGCCCGTTGCTTTTGGGCCAGCTGCTTCAACTCAGTCAAGAATGTCTTGCAGTCGCGACTGTCAGTGTCGAGTATTATTATGACGGCTCCAATGTCCGGCGTTTTACTATAGCCACTCAACAATTTTGGTAGCTGCTGAAGTAAAATTCTCTTGGCGGGATCTTGGCTCGGTTTTAGTTTTTTGGGGATGCGGCCAAGACCTTTGTACGAGTGCAATCGCCAAGTGTGTGGAGAGTCGTAAGGTCCGATTATCTTTGGTAGGATATTTTCGAGTAACACCATTCCTGATCGATCTTCAGTCAGTATTTCGATGTGCATTTCTATCGGCTCTGTTCGCGTTGGCTGTGGAGGGT
>JANLPY010000137.1:0-2404 GCA_031367505.1 Hyphomicrobiaceae bacterium
CACCGGCGTTTCGCAGAACCGCAACGGTACCCTTGGCGAGTGGCTGAGCCAGGCGCTCAACCTGATTACCGGGCGCACAGATCGCAAGGGTGGTCGTTACTATCAACCCGGCTTGTTCAAGAATTCGATGAAAGTCGTTAACCTGTTGGGGCCACCGCTGCTGCGCCGCAGCCGCATCGGCAATTATCGGTTCGTTGCCGGCGGTTATCCGCTGGCGATCCTGCCCGATGAAATCCTCACCCCGGGCGAAGGCCAGATCCGGGCACTGATCATCAACTCGGGTAATCCAGTGGTCAGTGGTCCCGATGGGGCTCGTCTGGATGGCGCGCTGAAAGAGCTCGAGCTGCTGATCGCGGTCGACATGTTCCAGCGTGAAAGCCATCGCCATGCCCATTGGCTGATCCCCGGTTGCCATTTTCTCGAACGGGAAGAGTTCCTTGCCCTGTTCGGCGTTCTATTCGAAACATCCTTCGCACAACTGGGACGCGAGGCGATCGAACCCTTGAACGGCATCAAGCCGGAGTGGGAGTTTTTCCGCGATCTGGCAGTGGAAATGAAGGCGCCCTTCCTGGGCGTCCGTGGTTTAAATACGGTGATTCGCGTCAGCCGCTGGGTATCGCGTTTGACCGGCAATCCTCACCATGCCTTCAATCCGCGCTGGATATGGGCTTTTCTGCTCAAGATGTTCGGCGTCGTCAACTGGAAAACCATATCCAAAGACCCGCAGGGGATGATCTATCGCGCGCAAAAAACCTACGGTCATTTCCGTCCCGCCTTGCAAACCAAGGACGGGCGCATTCACGCTGCGCCGGACGAATTCGTGACGGTCTTGAAACAGCGACTGGCCGAGCCCCTGCCGCAAATCAACAACGTCTACCCGTTCCGCTTTGTCAGCCAGCGCCGTGCCTCAATGATGAATTCATGGCTGGTCGAAACGGCCACGCATACCCGGCCGTACGGTGATGTCGTGGATATCAATCCGGCCGACGCGAAGACTTGCAAAATAGAAGATGGGCAAATCGTTGCACTGACTTCCAGCGTCAACACCATCAAGGCAAAAGCGCGGATTACCGACGAAGTTCCGGCCGGCATCCTGAGCATGGACCATGGTTGGGGGTCGCGGCTGTTCGATCCCCAGGGCGGCGCTGATCCGGAAGTGCACGGCGTCATGCGCAATCTTCTCGTTCCGGCCAATGAAATCGACGAGCTTGCCGGCGCGCCCAATCTGACAGGGGTCTACGTCAATATCGCGGCCGTCGCTTAAGCAAGCCAAAAAGTTCTTCGAAAATCTCCCCAGGTCCGCTGATGTCGCGGCGACTGGGGATGATTGCATTTTCGGTGACCCTGACTTATTCTGAAAAAAGACCTGCCGCGCGCCGTTACTGCCCGATGTGGCAGCGCATCAAACCGTATCGTCAAAGCGCACAGGCAATTTGAGGAGTTCCATGTATGGCGTGTTGCATGCTGGGCGTGATGTTTATCTGGCAGATGATTGAGGCATGGCGGCGCGTGAAAGCGTTCCTCGGCCTTCCGGTCAAGGCCGTCACGCGGGTCGGAGCCGGCATCGGGAACTTCAGCCTCCGCTTTACGATGTTTCTACGCAAGCCGTGGGCGCGGGCGATTGTGATCGTGCTGCTGGGCACTGAGCTTGCAGTCGGCGGCGATCTGCTCTACCGGCATCGTGACCACATTCAGGAAGAACTGACTTCTGCCGCCGTGTTTGTCGGCCTGAGGCCCTTCGACCCTCGTGACGTCTATATCTGCAGAGTGACGCCCAAGCGTGTTTCGCTCACCGCGAATCCCTGAATTTCACCCGTACCGCGGGTTTCTGACACCCGCCGATTCCGTACCTGACCGCGTAGCCAGTTGTCGCAAGAACTTCCAGCTACCGGTGCGTAGGGTGGCGGATATTGCATGTAAATGTTCCCGAATAAAGCACCGCGGAGTTTCGACTCGCCTCCGGCGTAACGACTCCAGGACGGTGCACCGACCGAGGAGAGAACTGTGGCAGCCAACGAAAGCACCTATCTGAACCGACCGCTGGAATTGTTCAGCGGCACCAAGGGCCCTGTCACCGCGTCGCGCCACCGGCGCACCGCAGTGCTCTACGCGCTGCTCTGCCTGATAGCGATGCTGCCGATGATGCTCCACCTGTCTCCTGCCTGGCAGGCGGCGGGTCTCGGCCTGTTCATGCCCGGCAGCGGCTTTCTCGCGGTTGGCGGCTGGTCGATGTTGCTGTTCCCCGTCACCGTGTTCATTTTCTGGGTCTCCATCGTTGCATGGTTCTGGGCCGGCATGGTGGTTGCGCCGCTGACGATCTGGTTCGGTACGGCGATCATTGCCGGGCTGCTGGCCGGTGATGCAGTCTGGGCGCCGGCCTATTACCTGGCGCCCGCCGCAGCGG
>JANLPY010000144.1:0-15894 GCA_031367505.1 Hyphomicrobiaceae bacterium
CGGATCGCCGCCCGCGCCATCGAGCAACTGGTGGCGTCGGTGCCGAGAACGATGCGTCAGATCGTCGACAACACCGTGCCGTACCGCCGGCTCAGGCCTCTGTCCTGATCGTCAGCCGGAGATAAGGGGATAGGTATGAAACAGATGTGGTGAATCGCGTGCTGGTCACGCATACTGCAATTGGGGATCGCATTAGTTGCAGGATGCGCAGCTCGGACCAAATCCGAGAGAGCGAATTTAATCCGTTGCGTATGAGTTCGGAGGGGCCGTGAATTTCACACCGCGCGAAATCGAAGTATTGCGCTGGATATCGTCAGGAAAGTCAGATTGGCAAGTCGGTCAGATCTTGAGCATATCCGACAAAACTGTCAATTTCCACGTTGAAAATATGAAGCGCAAGCTTGGCGTCGCCACCCGCATTCAAGTGGTTGTCCAGGCGGTATACGAGGGCAAGATCCACCCCGCGCCCCGAGCGGTCGCGTAGTTCGTTTCATCGATCGCTTTGATGTGGTAACGCTCGGCTACTAACGGGTGTCCCGGAGCGTGGTGCGAACTTCATGTTGATCTCTTTTTTCACGGGACTGCGCGCCGCCAAGGTGCCGGTTTCGATTACCGAGTATCTCAGCCTGATGCAGGCGATGGATATCGACCTCGCGCAGGGCAGCGTCGATAATTTCTATTTTCTTGCGCGCACTTGCCTGGTCAAAGATGAGCGGCACCTCGACCGCTTCGATCAGGTGTTCGCGCATGTATTCAAGGGACTGCAATCCCCCGCTGACGCGCTCGAGGCAACCATCCCAGCCGAGTGGCTTAAGACCATATCCGCACTTCATTTGAGTGACGAAGACAAGCGCCGCATCGAAGCGCTTGGCGGGTGGCACAAGATCATGGAAGAGCTGCAGAAGCGACTTGCCGAACAGAAAGGGCGCCATCAAGGAGGCTCGAAGTGGATCGGCACCGGCGGAACTTCGCCCTATGGCGCTAACGGTTATAACCCGGCCGGCGTGCGGATCGGACAGAAAGAAAACCGCAACAACCGTGCAATCAAAGTCTGGGATAAGCGCGAATACAAAGACCTCGATGACGAAGTCGAACTGGGCACCCGCAATATAAAAATCGCGCTGCGCCGTCTGCGTAAGTTCGCCCGATCCGGAGCACCTGAGGAGCTGGATCTCGACGGCACTATCAAAGGGACCGCCCACAAAGGCTATCTCGATATCCACCTGCGGCCCGAACGTCGCAACACCGTCAAAGTACTGCTATTGCTCGACGTTGGTGGCTCGATGGATTGGCATATAAAAACTGCCGCCGAGCTGTTTTCAGCTGCACGCGCCGAGTTCAAGCATCTTGAATTTTACTACTTCCACAACTGTCCGTATGAATTCTTGTGGAAAGACAACTCCCGGCGATGGACTGAGCGTACGCCGACCTGGGAGGTGCTCCACACGTATGCATCGGACTATAAAGTCATCTTCGTCGGCGACGCTTCGATGAGCCCCTATGAAATCACCGTGCCTGGAGGATCGGTCGAACATATGAACGAAGAACCAGGCGCTGTGTGGCTCAAACGCGTAACCGGCGTGTATGAACGCAGTGTGTGGCTCAATCCGACACCAGCAGATCATTGGGGATGGACCCCGTCGATCAGGCTGGTGCGCGAGCTGATGGGCAATCGCATGTTCCCGCTAACGCTCGCCGGCATCGAAAATGCGATGCGCACGCTCATACGATAAACAGCAATGTTGATCACATGACGCGCCGGTAGATTGACGCCAACAGCGTTTTCGGCACAGTAACCCGCATGAAAATGAGAATCGAAACGTTCGCACTGATCGCCTTCACCGTACTCCTCGCCGGATGTAGCGGCAGTGGCACCGGGCTTACTACGGGATCATTGTTTGGCAGCAGTAAAGAAGCTGCCCCAAGCGGCATCGTCGAAACACCAAGCATGCGCGCCGCTCAGGTGGCAGCCGTTTCCGCTCGCGCCGCCAAGTGCGGTTATAATTATGATCCGGTCCGGCTGAAGTCCGGCTTCCTTGCTTCCGAAGCGCAAGGCGGTGCCCAGGATGTTCCGAAGCTCGACCGTGAGTACGATACAATCCGGGCTAAAGTTGCAGCAACGATCGCAGCCGATGGCGACTATTGCAGTGAGAACCGGACACGCGAGATCAAGGGTGACCTTACGCGCCACATTGCTGGCGATTACACCCTTCCGGCGAGCAAGAAGATCGATGAACGGCTTTTGGCATCGGGCCCCCGCACCCGCGAAGTCCTCAATCCAGATTTTGTGAACGACAAGAACGCCCCCAAGACCAAACGAGTTGAAGATAACTGATCGGCTAAGGCGCTTCATTGCCGAGCTACCGCGAGGCGCCCACCATGCTGCAGCAACTGTTCTGGGCCGAAGTACTGCTTAAGGGCAGCGTCGCGCTACTGCTGATTATATTCCCCGTGAGGGTCGCAGCGGTTTTAGGCCTGCCATCTGCCGGAAATGGATTCTGGCCTCGGCTCGTGGGCGCGCACCTTTTGGGCATTACAGCGGTCATACTCTTGCAAGGCAGTATGCCGATTCCGAAAATGCTCACTCCGGCCGGCCTGCTGGTCATCAATCTAGCGACTGCGGCGATGTTGTTGTCAGTCTTGGTTCTTGGAACGGGTCCCAATACGCGGCGCGGCACCGCACTGCTTTGGGCCACGACGGCTGGATTGGCACTATTAAGCCTCGTCGAAATTTCGTTCATTTAACCGGTTAACGGCACCGTCTCGGCGAATTTCGCCGGCATCGCATTGGCATGCGACTTGCTCCGTCTCTCGCACAAGTTGATTTCGCGACTGCGGGGATGATTTCGTATGGCCGGCCTAACTGACAGCTACGCTGCTCCGATCGCAACCTCTTTTACCCGCCTCGAACGTGAACAAGCCGGCATGCGCCAGCCGGCTGTTCGCTTGGATATCGCACCAACTTTGCTTGGCAATGTCGCTTTTGAACTGGTGCGCACATACTCGGGCTTCGAGGCACTAGAGGCGGAATGGAACGAACTATTTGAGCGCTGCGGCAAGGCGCATCAAATCTTTCAGTCGTTCAATTGGAATTGGCAGTGGGCGAAGGCCTTTCTCGACGCGAAAGCGGACGATACCGCACCGTCGCCGATCGCTGTCCTCACCGGTCGGATCAACGGACGGCTGGTGTCACTCTGGCCGATGATTGTCACCCGTAAAGGCGGTCTGACCGAGTTGTCGTGGATGGGTGAACCGGTCAGTCAATATGGCGACGTGCTTCTGGATTCTACGATCGGTGATCCGCTAGCACTACTGCGTGCCAGCTGGGCGCACATCTGTCTCAATCTGAAACCTGATCTGGCCCGCTTTCGCAAGGTGCGCGGCGACGCAGCGATCACACCTTTGCTGGATACACTCTCGTCGCTGCACACAGCTGAACTCCAAGCGCCCTACATCGACCTCACCCGGGCCGCCGACTTTACCGCCTATGAGGAGCGCTTTCCGAACCGCGCGCGTCGCAATCGCCGCCGGCAAATGCGCCGGCTGGAGGAAGCTGGCGCCATCACCTACAAGCACTTGAACGAAGGCACTGAAGCAAGCGCTCTTGCCGCAACGGCCATCGGCCTAAAGCGCCAATGGCTCATCGATCGCGGTTATGTTTCGCCGGCGCTAGCCGACGTCCGCATGGCCCGCTTTATGACCGAAGTAGCCTCCAGCAACAGCCACTCGACGGCGACGCGTGTCTCGGTGCTGCAATCGGCGGAAAAGCCTGCCGCAATCCAAATCGGGTTCACGTCAAAAAAGACGCGGGTCCTGCACGTCATCGTCTACGACAAGGCATTCGAGAAAATGGCGGCGGGGGTGCTTCATCTGGAAGAAGCCATCCGTCATGGATTCGAGGAGAAGCTGGAGCGAATTGATCTCTTGGCCCCGGCCGCCGAATACAAAATGGACTGGGCGGACGGCACCGTTGCCGTAACCGATCACGCCATAGGCCTATCGCCGAAAGGTAAAGCCTATGCGCGGGTTTATCTGGGTTATCTGCGTGGGCATCTCAAAACCATCATCGAACGGCTACCGCACAAGATTCGCCAGAAACTAGTGGCGACGCATCTGCGCACGGTAGCGAAGCGCGTCCTGAGCCTATGCGGTATTGCTTAGATACGAATTCAACGAACGCCGAGCTTCTTTTGCAGGCTCGATGATGACGTCGTGTACTGGAACAGCACCTTTTTATCCGGGTAGACAATGCGATGCGCTGCTTGCGACATCAACGCCGCCTCATGGAAGCCGGACAATATGAGTTTCAGCTTGCCGGGATAGGTGTTGATATCGCCGACCGCAAAAATCCCCTTCTCGCTCGTCTCGAAGCGCTCCGTATCGACGGGAATTAGGTTCTCGGCCAGATTGAGCCCCCAATCCGCGATCGGCCCGAGCTTCATCGTCAAACCAAAAAACGGGAGCATGGCATTGCACGCGATCTGCTCGTCGCCGTCCTTGGTTTTGATCGTGACCGTCTCAAGTTCCCCGCCGGTACCTTGGAGGTTGGTCACTTGACCGATCATCAATCGCATCTTGCCCGATGCAACGAGCTGGCGCATTTGATCGACTGAGTGCGGCGCACCGCGGAAATCGTCGCGACGATGCAGCAGCGTCAAGCTCTTCGCGAGCGGCTGTAAATTCAATGTCCAATCGAGCGCGGAATCGCCACCACCGACGATCAAGATGTCCTTGTTCCGTAGCGTCTCCATCCGGCGCACCGAGTAATGGACGCTCGATCCTTCGAATGCTTCGATGCCTTGAAGTGGCGGCCGTTTTGGCGTGAATGAGCCGCCACCCGCGGCGATGATCACAACCTTGGCCAGGAACCGTTTGCCACCGTCCGTATAGATCGCAAACCGTCCATCCGGCTGACGCTGCAACCCATCAATCCGCTCACCGAGATGAAACGTCGGGTTAAATGGTTTGATCTGCTCCATCAAGCGATCGGTCAATTCCTGGCCCGTGACGATCGGCAGGGCCGGAATGTCATAGATCGGTTTTTCAGGATACAGCTCGGCGCACTGGCCACCGGTCTTGCCGAGGATATCGACCACATGGGCCTTGATGTCGAGGAGCCCGAGTTCAAACACCGTGAACAAACCGATAGGCCCCGCACCAATGATCAGCGCATCGGTCTCGATCGGGGCGTCGTGAGTATCGGTACCAGATGAATTTGCAATATCTTGCTGCACGGATCAGTCCATCCATTCAAGTTGAGCAGTTTAGAACTGCCAAGCAGGTGTCCAGGTTGAGCCGCTCAAAACTGCTTCGCTGGAACCCGGACCAATAGGCCGTCGAGTTCAGGCGTCACTTTGATTTGACAGGCGAGCCGGCTCGCTTCTTGAACATCAAAGGCGAAATCCAGCATGTCTTCTTCCATCGTCGATGGCTTGCCGGCTTTCGCACGCCATGCATCATCGACGTAGACGTGGCAAGTCGCGCACGCACAAGCACCGCCGCATTCGGCATCAATACCAGAGATCGAGTTGAGTTTGGCTGCTTCCATAACCGTCAAGCCAGCCTCAGCTTCAACCGTCTGCGAAACGCCATCCGGCTGAACGAACGTAATCTTTGCCATAAAAAGAGCCCTGTGCGCTGATCCACACGGCGATTGCGATCCAACGCATGCCGCTTTGGGACTACCTGTTAGACAGTCGCACTTGCGAAGACAAGGTGGCGTTACAGCGCTCCGGCGCCGATAAAGCTGCACGCTTCGTCCAATGCCAGACGAATTCGAGCAACGCCAGCTGGCCAAGCTGCCTCGTCGCCGCGAAGTAGTTCCGCTTCAGCCGCTGCCCGCGCAACAGCATGTGCGCCAATGGCACCCGCAGACCCTTTGAGAGTGTGGGCTGCATCGCGCCATGCTTTATCGGTCCGTGCGTGCTGTAGTCGATCGAGAATGAGCGGAGCCTGCTCAGCGAACATTTGCAGCACCTCGAGCTCCAATGCTCGATTACCTAGCGTAAATCGGCGCAGGTGCACAAGATCGACCGGAGCCAACAACTGAGTTGTAGCGCCAAACTCAGGCCGGTTTCTGCGTTCGCTCTGAAGTATTGCCTGCATGGACCTACACCGTTCCCCGCCACCGCAAGGAGTTCTCTCACAACTGCTCATAAGGTGGCGTTAATCGGAGGACGTGTGTTATCATTCAATCAGCAACAAGTTGGAAACGAGTTACAACTGGACAACCGGTCATTTTCCTTGGTTTGGCCCCAAACGGTCGATAGCCCGGATTGGGTACGCGTTTAGGGTCGGTGTCGCTTGGAAGGGCACCAACTAAGCCAGGAATAGTTCGGAATTAAGGGGACTTAGTCTCGACAGCCTGTTTATTTGCTGCTCGGGGTGAGGCAGAGTGGGTTATTAGTGGTTGATTCTGATCGTCGTGGCAGTTCAGCCTGCGATCTCAGCCAGGCGGGCGAATGGGGCAAGATACGAAATCCATCAGAGCGGTCGCGGCAGCACCAGATGCGGCGGCAGATGAGCCGCGCGTGGTGAGCGTACCTCCGCCCTTGCCACCTCGGGCACGCGACCAAGCTCCAAGAGACCCGATCCCACCCGAGCAGCTGCCAAAACGTATCGAAAATAGAGCATCACAACCGCCGCAAACATCTGATGATTCGGATGAGCCGGAGCAGATTGCGCGCAGGAAAGCACAGCGCCGCCCTGCCGGACCGTCGCGTGGTCGCATCGCTGCAAATGACGATGCGCCATCCATTGGCGGGCTGATCTATGCCCTCAACCAAAAACCGTCCAACAAACCATATGTAATCGCGGCCGGCGCAAGCGGCGTATGGGCTGCCGCTTGCCTCGGCATCGCGTGGATGCTGATCGGCCCTGACCTATTGAGTGGCCGAGGGTTCTTTGAACTGTTCAGCCGTTCCAACATATTGCCGGCCATCGCAACACTGGCCGGTCCGATCGGCCTGATCTGGTTTCTAGCGCTTATTGCTTGGCGCGCCGACGAGTTGAAACTTCGATCGACGGCCATGACCGAAGTGGCCGTTCGACTTGCTGAGCCAGACCGGATGGCTGAGCAATCAGTGGCATCCTTGGGCCAAGCCGTGCGACGTCAAGTATCGTTTATGAACGATGCAGTGGGTCGGGCGCTCGGACGCGCTGGCGAACTCGAGGCCCTGGTTCACAACGAAGTAACGGCTCTCGAACGCTCATACGAAGATAACGAACGCCGGATCCGCTCCCTCATTCAGGAACTGGCGGGTGAGCGCAACGCCCTGGTAACAACAAGTGACCGCGTATCCGAGACCTTGCGCAGTCTTGGCAGCGAAGTGCCGGGCCTGATCGACAAGCTTGCAACGCAGCAAATCAAGCTTGCGCGCATCATCGAAGGCGCCGGACAAAATCTGACGCAACTTGAATCGTCGATGGCCTCGCAGACCGACAATCTGGAGCATGCCCTGGGCTCCAGAACCGAGCATCTGCAAACAGTGCTTGAGAGCTACACGAGCGCACTTGGCAACGCCCTTGGCAATCGCACCAATCAAATGGAGCAGATGTTCTCGGGCTATATGACCTCGATCGATAGTAACATCGGCGGCCGCACCGAGGTACTTCAAGGCGTATTCGAAGAGTACGCACGCTCGCTTGACACGACTCTGGCAAACCGTGCCCAAGCGCTAGACATGCAGCTCGTCGAGCGCACCAAGACGCTC
This sequence comes from Hyphomicrobiaceae bacterium, assembly GCA_031367505.1. Lineage (GTDB taxonomy): Bacteria > Pseudomonadota > Alphaproteobacteria > Rhizobiales > Hyphomicrobiaceae > JAKFWF01. The sequence goes on from JANLPY010000144.1 coordinate 7,713, forward strand.
GACAATGCCTTCTCCGAGCGATTGCGTTTGTTTGACGAATCGATTCTGCGATCGACAATGGCGATCGATGGCGCGGTTGGCGAAAAGGCCAATGCACTCACCTCGGCGATGGAGCACCACGCCCGTAACATGAGCGAGACGATTGGCAAGCAAGCCGTCGAACTCGACGAAACGCTCATGCACGGCATCAATGCCGTCCGCCGCACCAGCGAAAACATTACCAAGCAATCGATCAAGGCGATCGAAGGCTTGGCGAGCCAGTCCGATCTGCTCAAGAACGTTTCCGAAAACCTGCTCGGCCAAATCAACAGCGTCACGAACCGGTTTGAAAACCAGGGTCAGACGATCATGAAAGCGGCCAACGCTCTCGAGTCTGCCAACTACAAGATCGATGTCACTTTGCAAAACCGTCAGGTCGAACTCAGCACCACGCTCGACCGGATGTCGGGCAAGGCCGAAGATCTGTCCCGGTTCATGCAAGGCTATTCCTCCACACTGGAAGGCTCGCTGACTGATGCCGAAAGTCGCACTCGGCTTTTGACCGACGAGATGGCGCGCGGCGTAGAAGCACGCTCGCGCTCGACAATCGCCGATATTGAGCGGCTGAAACATGATACGTCGCTGGAAACCGACCGCGCGCTCGACGACCTGCGGGCGAAATTCTCAAACGTCAGCCAAGAAGTTACCCAACGCCTAGGCTCGATGACTGAGCAATTCACACTGTCGTCCAGTGAAATGCGCACTAAGGCCGCGACTGCCGCGAGCGAGTTCGAAGCAGAACAAGTTCATATGCGCGCCCAGCTGCAGAGCATGCCGACCACCACAAAGGAAAGCGCCGACGCCATGCGCCGTGCTTTGGGTGATCAATTGCGCGCACTCGAGCAATTGTCGAGCTTGACCAACCGCGAAGCATCCCGCCGGGATATCGCGCCGCCGGTCGACGCGCCGACGCACCGGCCAAGCTCACTTGCATCCTCGGGCTACCCGTTGCCCGGTCGTGACACGGGTGGACGCAACCTCAGCACCCTGGGCAACAGTCTCGCTCAGGAACTCGGCTCGCGCGGCCAAGCTCGGCCGCCGGCAGGTGTTCCGATACCACCCGCTCCTCCCCAACCAATGAATGCGGCTGCCACCTCGTCCTGGTCACTAGGTGATTTGCTGGCGCGCGCATCACATGACGAAGATGGCGGTAACGCTGCTCGATTGCAGCCGCTCGCGGCCCATCCATCACCACCCCAGTCAACCCGGACCGGTCAAGGCGTTGGCCTCAATGTCGAGGTCATTTCGCGCGCACTCGATGCGGCGACGGCGTCGGCCATCTGGTCACGCTATCGGGCCGGCCAACGTGGCGTCATGGTGCGGAGCATCTATACGGCCGAGGGTCGCGCAGCCTTTGACGAAGTGACCCGCCGCTTCCGTGAAGAGGTCGAGTTCCAGCACACGGTGAACCGTTATCTCGCCGACTACGAGCGCATCCTGGGCGAGAGCGATCGGCGGGATCCATCGGGTCACCTGACCCAAAGCCAGCTCACCTCTGACACCGGCCGCGTTTATCTTTTCCTCGCTCACGTGAGCGGCAGATTGAACTGAGACGCGCCGTGAGTTCATCCGGTCTTCGCCTCACGTTGAATGCTTCGATCGAGCATTGGCCGATCGATGGCACCTTCACGATCTCGCGCGGATCCAAGCGCGAAGCGATCGTGGTCGTCGTCGAGATATCGGCTGAAGGCATCATCGGGCGCGGCGAGTGCTTACCCTATCCGCGATACGCTGAGACGCCACTGGCAACGCTGGCCGAGCTCGACGCATTGGGTCCAATCATCGACATCGACCAGGCGTTGGTTTCACTAACCGGCAAGGCCGCTCGAAATGCGCTCGATTGCGCCTATTGGGACTGGCAAGCCAAACGCACCGGCATCACTCCGCACAGCCGCGCGGGGCGCCGCGGGCCAGCCGAAGTCCTCACCTGCTACACTTTGAGCCTAGATACGCCAGAAGCGATGGCGGCCAAGGCCGCCAGCGTCGCAAACCTGCCATTGCTGAAGCTGAAGCTCGGCCGGGCTGATGACGCGGCACGAATGCGAGCGGTACGTGCCAGCCGGCCTGACGCCCGGCTCATTGCCGATGCCAACGAAGGTTGGCTGCCATCGCAACTCAACGAGTTACTTGCTGTCGCGGCAGAGACAAGGTTTGAACTGATCGAACAACCTCTACCGGTAGAGGCCGACGCCGCGCTGTCAAGCGTCGCCCATCCGGTACCCGTCTGTGCGGACGAAGCGGCGCACGACGCGGCAACTGTCGCGGCACTCGTTGGGCGCTACGACGCCGTCAACATCAAGCTCGACAAGACCGGCGGCTTGACGCATGCCATCGCGATGGCGGACGCTGCCCGTCGCGCCGGCCTACGTATTATGGTGGGCTGCATGGTCGCCACCTCACTCTCGATGGCCCCAGCACTCGTGTTGGCAGGCGACGCCGATTGGGTCGATCTCGATGGGCCACTGCTCCTCAGCCGCGATCGGGCAAACGGATTGGTGATCCGCAACGGGTTGATATCACCCGCTACACCGGCGTTGTGGGGTTGAGCCGGCGCAGTGCGATCCCGGCTATCAAACCGATGCTGCCTAGCGCCGCCATGCCGAGATAACTCAGACCTCCAAACCGCTGGTAGGCAAGCCCTGCGAACATCATCGCGAGGCCCATGCCAATCCCGGCGGTGACCGTCGAGTACAACGCCTGCGCGGTGCCAGACTGCCCCTCTGGCACTCGGGCCTGGATGAAGTGCATCGCGCCAAGGTGGCTCGCCCCATAGGTTAGTCCGTGCAAAATCTGTAGCGGCACCAGCATCGCGAGCGGCGGATCGAACGCCATCAAGGTCCAGCGCACAACTGCTGCGACCGCACCCAAAATGAGCAGATCGACCGCCGTTATCCTTGCCAGAATCTGCTTCGACCACCAAAAAAGGCCGATCTCCGCCACGACGCCGATCGACCATAGGAATCCGATCCAGCCGCCGGGCACACCGGTGCTGCGCCAATGCAAAACGCCGAAAGCGTAAAAAACCGCGTGCGCTGATTGTGCCGCTCCAGCCGCAATCAAGAACAGCACAATCGGTTTCGATGAAACGAGTGCGCGCGCCGACGCCAGATCCATTCTAGACTTCGCAGTGCCCGGTGTCGCAGATGGCCTGGGTCCTGGCAGCGCAACGGCCGCGATCAGAGTTAGGGTCGCCCCCGCCCCCAGCAACCACACCACAACGCTTGATCCCAGTTTATCGATCAACGTTGCGCTGGCAAACGTGATGAAAATAAAACTTGCCGATCCCCATAAACGCATACGCCCATAGTCATGCCCGCCTCGTTTGACGCCAGCCATGGCGATCGTTTCGATCAGAGGCATGATGGATTGAATCGCAACTAGAAAAATCGTCGCGCAAAAGAGGATCGGCCAAAACCCGCCCATGCCGGCCAGCAACAGAAGTGCTGCGACGCCAGCCAAGCTCAAGCCGATGATTACCTGGCGATGATCGCCCCGCCGATCGGCATGAACCGCAATTGCGGGTGTTAGCAACAATCGTACGATCAGCGGTAGCGATGACACGATGCCAATTTCGGCGGCACTCAATCCGCGCGCATCCAGAAGCACCGGTTGATAGGGAAGTGATACGCCGTAGACGAGGAAGAGCGCGCCATAGAAAGCAGCGATCCGCCAGCCAAAACCACTATCTTGCGCGCCCACCGTTTAACGCCCCCGAATGTCGTCAGTTTTTTTCCAGCAAATCTCGCCCGTTTGAGCAGCGTGCCCGCGACGCATCATGCGCCACACAGAACACCAAGCCGCGAGCGGTATATCCTCGAATCGCGTATTGTTGATGCAGCAATAGTGTGGCTGACAGCACGTATCTTGGATAACTGCCATGAATCAATCGAAGCCTTTAGCCAACGCGGCCTTCCCCGGTGGCGCCGACATCGAGACCGAATACCGGTCGATCGAATCGGCGTTGCTCGAAAGTGCTCGCGGACGGTGGTTTCTGGCGGAACACGGTCGCCGCGCGCGACGCCTCGATAGCGCCATGCTCGAGGATGCACTCGGCAAATTACAATCTTCGCTGCGTCAACCGCCGGCTCTACTTGGTCAACTACAGACCGAGGTTTCCAATCTGAAGCTCGAGTTGCAAGCCGCGCGCACAAAGGTAACGTCAAAGCCTTCGACGCAAATCGATGAACCAGCGCCGGGCGAGATCTTGCGCTCGGCGGAAGCACTACATCAGCTCGCGTGGTCGCTTCAGGCAGCCCCGATTGACGCCGCGTCGTGTGAAAAAATCGCAGCGCACGCCGCAGCGATTTACGCCCACAGTGCTAGTCAATCAGCCCAGTCGAAACGTTCGGTCGAAGCAGCATCATCGCTCGATGGCGCCATCGGTCGTATTGATGCGTTGCTGCAGACAATCCGGCACGAAGCCGAAGTCGACGCAAAGTCGGCGACGGTCGACGAGGTTGCGCAATTCAATGCGCTCCTCAAGCAGCCATGATGATCTGAGCGAAATCTGCCGGATCAACATTGCCACCCGACAAGACGCAAGCGATCGTACGGTTTCTAGTCGGGAGCTTTCCGGCGAGAACGGCTGCCAAAGCGGCAGCGCCACCTGGCTCCAAGACCAGCTTCAGCTCGTGATAGGCAAAACGCATCGCGGCGCGCGCCTCTTCGTCGGTGATCGATAGCCCACCCTTCATCGTCTTCTGTCCAACGGCAAATGTTAGCCTGCCGGGCGAATTGGCCATCAGCGAGTCACAGATCGAACCCGACATCTTCGGATTTTTTTCGCGCGTTCCGCTGATGAGCGAGCGGGCAAAATCGTCGAATCCTGCCGGCTCGACGGTAAAAACCTCAGATGCCGCATTTGCATGCTTTACCGCAATTGCAATTCCTGACGCCAAGCCACCACCCGAGCAGCAGACGAGGACCGCATCCGGTACTGCGCCGATCGCCTTGGCTTGCGCCATCAATTCGAGTCCGACCGTCCCTTGCCCCGCCATGACGTGGGCATCATCGAACGGATGGACGAATGCGGCTTTACGCTCGGCACAAATTTTGTGGGCGATGGCGTCGCGATCCTCGGTGTCGCGATTGTACAGATGAACCTCGGCGCCAAACGCCTTGGTGCGCTCGATCTTCAGGCGCGGCGCGTCGGCCGGCATGACGACCATCGACTTCATGTTGCAAAGAGTTGCCGCAGCGGCAATTCCTTGCGCGTGATTACCCGATGAACATGCGACGACACCGCCCGGAAACTTCGAACGATCGATTTGCGCAACAGCATTATAGGCGCCGCGAAACTTAAAGGCGCCGACGCGCTGCAAGTTTTCAGCCTTGAGCAGAACGCGGCCGCCGGTGCGAGCATTGAGTGCTGGATGCTCGAGGAGCGGGGTCATTACAGCCAGTTTAGACAGCCGCTCCGCCGCCGCCAGAATGTCGTCGTGGGTCGGCAGTTGATCTGGTTGCATGGATGCCTCGGTGCAAGGGGTGGCAGCTGGTTGCGAGCAACTAAGATCAACGCCAGACGCCGGTCAATCGGCTTGGACCAGAAACCTAAGCCAGGCCAAACAAAAAGGCCTAAACAAAAAGGCCGATCCGTTTCCGGATCGGCCTGCAGTTCCAATCGGGGCACTAGCTTACCAACGCGTTTTCAGAGCGACAGATATGATGTCGGTCGATGCCTGAACGTCCGCAGTTATGGCAACGCCAGTGAGTGACGTACGCTTCAAAGAGGCGTCATCCAAGAAAATGTGTGTGTATGCGAGATCAATCGTCGTTGATTGGCTCCACTTGTACGACGCACCGATGCTGGTCCAAATTCGATCCGAATCCGGAATACCAACAATGCGCTTCGTGGGATCATCTACGGGTGAAATTTCGTAGCCAATGCCCGTGCGCAGGGTAAGCGCTTGATTGACGTCATATTCACCACCGACCGAGAACAACCAGCTATCGCTCCAGCGCGCATCGATAACACTGTCCGCAGCCCCATTACTTTTGTGGCCAACGCGAAGTTCGTCAAAGACGCTCCAATTTGTCCACTCAACAGTGCCTAAGAGGCGCATATTCGGGGCAACTGCCTGGCGAAGGCTCAATGTGACGATGTCAGGCAACTTAAGATCAACTGATGCATTCGTGGTTGCGGCTCCTGGCTGGAAATAATCACCTGCCAACTTTTCGGTCATCCGCGAGCGATAGCCCAGGCCGATATTGGTGCCCGGTGCCGGTGCAAAATTTATACCCGCAGTCGCGCCTACGCCGAAGCTATTTCCCTCAAAGCCGGCCGAGGGGTACACGCCAAATCCAGTCGGCACCATAAACTTGAACTGTCCGCTGGCGTACATAACTTGAAGTCCAGCGCCAACCGTCACGACAGGGTTCACCCGATAGGCAATCGTCGGGTTGAAGTTTATGGTGAAGAGATGCGAAGTGCGTCCGAGAAGAGCGCCCTTGTAATTGTTGTTGTCTGGCTCTGTGGTCAGGCCGAACGGTGAATTTATCCCCAGGCCAACGAACAAATTCGGATCATAATTTTTGAACTGATAAGTCATGTAACTGGCAGGAACAACGGCCAATCCAGCGATGCTCCCGCTGTCATTGCCAAGCGTATTGACGAGACCCTGCGGGAGTTGCTGGTTGAAGGACGTGGCAGACTTTACATGAACCTCGGCATCCGGAATAATCAGCGCATAATTCGACTCTGTATTGAAGCCTTCCTTATTCGCCGTCGCGGCCGGGTTCCAAAACATCGATCCGATGCCCCCGCCCATGGCAGCACTACCGGCGAAAGACATGCCTTGGAATTCGGTCGACTGTTCACGAACAGCAAAGCCACCTGCAACAGCTACAGCTGCACTCGAGACCAGCGCTGCGAAGGCGACCGTGCCCATTAGTACTGAGCGATTGGTTCTTGAAGATTTGTACATGGTCCCCCCTTAGAGCCATTAAAATGCGGGACCGGTACCGTTGAGGCATTCCAACCCTGCTACGCGTTAATAGATAGTCAACAATTCGACATATTTGCAATTCGCGAATGCTATTCTGATCGTCGCTAGTGCCTAATTTGCGGGCTATGTGCCTCGTTAGACACGAATGTTATGCCGGCGTATGCACCGCGCCATCGCGTGATCGAAAACTTCAGAGCCAAAACCAAAAAACCGGCCCAGCGCGGCTGGACCGGTTTTCAGTTGTAGCGAGCCTAGCGTCCCCGCGCCGGACCCGCTTCCCCGTCATCGCGCTGCAGATCATTGGGTCCCCCCGGATACCAACGATCGCGCTGCGCCTTCAAACTGCCAGAGCCTATCTGGTGCTTCAACAACTTCCCGCTAAGGGTGAGTCTTATGCGGTGCGATCGATGCAGCCGTGCAACACGACTTTATGTGCGCCTCAGCACTTATCGAGCCCTATATGAATACGCGAGATATCGAACCCGGTTGGTGTGATGCTGATCGACTGCTTACAATTGGTTGTCGTCACTGCCATCGCTGCCGTGAAGGTAGGGCCTTGGATCGATACATTGAACCCGTTGCCGGTAAAGCGGCCGGCCACGGAGCCAACAGCGGCGTAGGTTTTCTCCTCCCACTCGCCAGTCAATTGACCGTTGGCGTTATTCAGTTTGGCGGTGGCGTCGATTTTGTAGCTGGTTGAGGCGCAGCGCAGGTTTTGCTTCAGTTGTGTTCCGCCGCTCTCGATGAAATAGGTCGCAACGCATTTCACTTGCTCCGTCGCTCCGCTGTTCATGGTGACGGACCCCCAACCGGACCAGCGGCCGACTAAATCATTGAGCGGCGCGGCCATCGCTGGACTTACCGCCGCGATAGCCACAAATCCCGCTGCTACTGCTGCGGAAGTCAAATTTTGCAATCTGCGATGCATGTTCCGTGTCCTCCGCCCGTCACAGTCGCGTTCACAACGCGACAATGGCACGCAATGCGCGAATACGATCCGTTATCAGGATGCAACGCACCATAACCATCAGCGCGATACCGGACGGCAAGTCGCGTACCGGGTCGTGTGTCACGAGCGTAGCCGGTCCAAACGGTTGCGCGCAACTGTACGAGAGATGAAGGAGGACCCTTCGGGTTCGGCAATCAGGTGCTGATCCCAAGCCACTGCAAGCTGCTGCGGTCAAAAGCCATGGTGGTGA
>JANLPY010000172.1:0-95951 GCA_031367505.1 Hyphomicrobiaceae bacterium
TCACCACCACGGCTTTTGACCGCAGCAGCTTGCAGTGGCTTGGGATCAGCACCTGATTGCCGAACCCGAAGGGTCCTCCTTCATCTCTCGTACAGTTGCGCGCAACCGTTTGGACCGGCTACGCTCGTGACACACGACCCATCCCTGAATCTTCTCGATGTCAGGCGGTTGTCCGTCACGCAAGACGCGCTTTCCGTCCGATGTCGCCGCAAATAACAGCACCTTCGCGGACAGCTGAGCCGGGTCTACATCAGCAATATCATCCGCTGTTTTGTAGCCGGCGCCCGTCAGCAATTGCGCATGCGTGCCACGCAACCCAGGGATCTCCATCACCAACAGCGCTTGATACTGCCAGGTTTCGATAAGGTCGGCATCTATGCGGCGATCAGCCAGACGTGTCGCGATCGCATCTGGCGATAGATCGAGAAAATCTGCCACTGTCTTGACCCCCAACGAAGCAAACCGCTCGGCCATCTTCGGGCCAATCGACGGTGCGGCTTCGAGATCATCGCCCTCGCTCAGATAGTATTTGGGTTCGCGATCGGTTGCTTTTGGTTGAACCAATGGCACCGAGACTTCGGCAGGCTTGACCTCTGGCATCGACGCTCGCAATGCAGCGAGAGCCGCAAACGGACCCGGCGCGGCTGCGGGAGCTGGAGGCGTCACAGCCGGTACAGCGGCCGGCGGGGAAGGTGGCGCGGCGACTGGAACGACCGGCTTTGCCGCGATCGGCGCAGACACTGGAGCCGGTGGCGCTGCGCGTGCAATCAGTGGAACTGCCGAAGATGGCACAACCGCGGGCGCTACTACCGGTTTGGGCGGGCTCGCGACGGTAGGGGATGCGGCGGCGGCAACCTTTGCGGCGACCGGCTGTGCAACTTTCAGCCTGGCTGCCCGTTCCGTTGCCTGCTTGGCGAGTTTGGCACCAAGAACCTCCTTCTCATGCAGATCCCGCACCATCCGGTCGTCCTCGGGCAGAGTTTTATCGACCCGTCCCGTGGCTTTCAACTCGTCGTACATCGCCTCGACGGTTCGGCGGTCCTCCGCATTCGACAGTCGCTTTGCCAGCGCTTTTGACGGGATCTTGATCGCAGCCATGATCGTATCGAGCGTCAGCTCGACGTGGGGCGGGGCGACCGCTGCTTCCTCGATTGCTTTCTCGAGGATGCGCGCAAAACCAGTGGCCGCATAGATGAGCAGTTCGGCGACGATACTGCGCGCGATGCCGTCAAGGCCAGAGGGCGGGTCGGTGACGCCGCGATGGATATCATAATGCGCAATCAGTTTTTCATAATAGCGGTGCGAGAACTCGGCACCGTTGCACACCATCGCTTTAAGCCAATCGGCACCAACCGGGACTGGCACCGCAAGCACTGGATAACGCTCGACCCCAAGCGCGCGAAGATCGTTGTACGACCTATTGATGCTCCACTCGGCCGCGCGGTGAATCGCGTTCTCGGCTTCAGTCTGCCCGGTGTGAAATGGGTGGATTGGATCAGTGTAATAGTGGCTCGTCACACCGGCCGCATAGACCGCGTCTTCCCAGCGCTGTTCTTTGAAGGCGATGACGGTTTTGTTGTACCAGGCAACGACTTGCTCAGGTGCGCCGCCCCAATAGGTGTCGCCGACGTGCAGAACGTGGTTCTTGAAATCCTTGAATTTGTTGTCCGGATCCTTCGAGCCGACCATGTAAATTTCGGCATGCTTGAGGAAGACGCGCATCCACGCGTCGCTCTTTTCGATCTGCAGCCCTTGGAGAGCATCGAGCGCCAACTTGTGGTGCGTGCCATTGGCATGTGCTGCGTAAACGATGCGGAATAACATGGACATGATAGATCTCTCCAATCGTGAGAGACCGAACCTAGGCGAGTCGCCTCGCGTCCTTTAGTGAGCAACGAATAAAACTTCGTTCTTTCAACAGGTTTAAGCTTGGGCAACAGGTTTAAGCTCGGGCGCCATCAAACGCCAGGAACACTTAGCCTCTGCAACGATTGCCGCACATTGGCGTCACCGGCAAAATGGACGGTCCGGAGTCCAAGCGACGTAGCAGTTGCGATGTTAGCTGCGGAATCGTCGATGAACACAGCGCGCGACGGATCCAGCTTATGGCGATCAAGCAGTAAGCGATAAATGGCAGGATCCGGTTTGATTAACTTTACTTCACCCGACACGATCGCGTCGTCGAACGTCGTGAGGAACGGGAACATGCGGCAGGCGATCGGGAATTTTTCAGCACTGAAATTGGTAATCGCGTAAACTGTTGTGCCGGCCTTTTTCAAGTCGGCGAGCACCGCGACATTCTCTTCGATGGCGCCGTCGAGGCAATCGGCCCATCGGCCATCGAAGGCATGCAGTGCCTCGTGGTGGTGAGGGAACCTGGTCGCGAGTTCCGCGGTGCCAACAGCAAATGGCTTACCTGCATCGAACTTTTGATTTTCGATTTCGAGCCCGGTCTCGGCCAAGAAGTCTTTGATCTTTGTGTCCTCGTCGAAGACCCGGCGATAAAGATTGTGAATATCCCAGCGGATCAGCACGTTGCCGATGTCGAAAATAACCGTATCGATACGTGCCACCCGATCACCCCCGACCAATAAAGTTATTGGAGATTGCCCAAACCGCGCCGGCCGAACCATACGGCTGCCAAGCCGCCCAATATCGGCAACACACTCCAGAGCACCAAGTTGCGCTGAAAACCCGATGGGTCGGCCGCGCGAGTGACGGTCGTGCTGACGCGGCCCACAACGTAGGTCATCTCGCCGCTGCTGAGGGCCGCGTAGCCGGTAACACACCCTAGGAAAACCGCGATCGCTCCGAACAATAACAACATCCCGAAAAGAGCGAGCCGGAACAGATAAAAGCCCATGTTCTCACCTTGTAGCCTTGGCCAAGATTCCGCCAGTCATCGGCTGGTCGACGCCTGTAGTCCCTGGAAACGTAATCGGCAACTTTAACAGTGAACGGACGGCCAGATAAGCCCAGGCTTCCGCTTCGATCGAATCACCATCGAGCCCCACCGCTTCGGCTGGCACCACGGCGTTCTCGACGCGGGCAGCTAGCATGCTCATCAGTGTCTTGTTGCGCCGGCCGCCGCCGCAAACCACCCATAGCAGCGGCTCCTCGGGAAAGTGTTCGCGTGCCCGCGCGATCGACTGCACTGTGAAAGCGGTCAGAGTTGCGGCCCCATCCTCGAGCGACAAATTATCAACCAGATCGACGATAAAGGCCTGCCGGTCGAGTGATTTGGGTGGCGGATCAGCGAAGAACGAATGATTGAGATAGAAGCGGACGATATCTTCACTGACGCGGCCTTTCGCGGCTGTTGCGCCATCGTCATCGCGGGCGCGGCCCGTATGCTGGAGCATCCAATCGTCGAGCAAGGCATTGCCGGGCCCGGTGTCGAAACCGATCAGATTACCATCGCGGCCGATGTAGGTGACGTTGGCGACGCCGCCAATGTTGAGGACCGCCACAGGACGTTGCGGGAGCTTGGCCACGAGCGCGCGATGATACACGGGCACCAGCGGCGCACCGTGCCCTCCCGCTTCGCAGTCGGCGGCTCGCAAATCGTAGACCACATCGATGCCTGTTGCGCGTGCTAGCAACCGGCCGTCGCCGAGTTGCACGGTTAGCTTGTAAAATCGCGGCGTGGTTGTAACGCTTGGCGCAAAGATCGCGTTGTTCCAAGCCGAGTCGAATTTGGTCAACTGCTTATGCAGCACCGTCTGCCCATGAAAGCCAATACAATCGATCGCGGACGGCTGTAACGAATGCTGCCCCAAAAACCGGTTGACCGCGTCGCCGTGCCGCTCCGTTAATGCTTGCTCCACCTCGCGAAGGCAGCCCGGACGTTGGTCCCGATCGGTCATCGCCTTGGCGTCTTGCAACGCTTCCACCAGTTTTTTTCGAAACACCGGATCATAGTCGATGGTCGCCGAGGGCCCGCGCCACACGTGCTGGGCGCCATCGGTCTCGATCAAAGCGATATCAATTCCATCGAGCGAGGTTCCGCTCATCAAGCCGATGGCGCGCATGCGGCCAGTATCCGATGATTTAGCCATACTTGCCCTCGCGGCCTTTGCCGTGCATGGTCGCAGCCTCCTTCAACCCATTGCAAGTAGAGGCGCCATGAATTGTGGCGCAATGCCGATGACATCGCAAAAATCTGACTTTCTGCACATCCTGACAGAGCGTGGCTTCATCCACCAGGGCTCGGATATGGTGGGCATCGATGATCTGGCCGCCAAAGGAAATTTGATCGGCTACATTGGATTCGACTGCACCGCCCCCTCGCTACACGTCGGCTCACTGATTCCAATCATGATGATGTATTGGTTGCAAGCGACGGGCAACAAGCCGATCGCGCTGATGGGCGGCGGCACGACACGCGTCGGCGATCCCTCCGGTAAGGATGAGAGCCGCGCCATCCGCAGCATCGAAGAGATCGAAGCCAACAAGAACAGCATCAAGTCGGTTTTCGCAAAAGTGTTGAAGTTTGGCTCGAACAAGACCGATGCCACTATGATCGACAACGCTGAATGGCTGGCGCCGCTCAACTACATCGAGTTCCTGCGCGACGTCGGCCGCCATTTCTCGGTCAACCGTATGTTGACGATGGATAGCGCGCGCATGCGTCTGGAACGCGAGCAGGAGCTATCGTTCATCGAGTTCAACTACATGCTGTTGCAGTCTTATGATTTCGTAGAACTCAACCGCCGGTACGGTTGCAATTTGCAGATGGGTGGCTCGGATCAATGGGGCAACATCGTCACCGGCATCGATCTGGGCCGGCGCATGGGCACGCCTCAGCTGTACGCGCTGACTTGTCCGCTACTGACGACGGCATCCGGCGCGAAAATGGGCAAGACGGCGTCGGGCGCGGTTTGGCTCAACGAGGAACAGCTTTCGGCATACGACTACTGGCAGTTCTGGCGCAACACCGAGGACGCCGACGTCGGACGGTTTCTGCGCCTGTTCACGACATTGCCAATGGCCGAGATTGGGAAGCTCGCAGCCTTACAAGGCGCGGAGATCAACGACGCAAAGAAGGTGCTCGCAACAGAGGCAACCGCACTCGTGCACGGCCGCGAGAAAGCGGAGGCTGCAGCCCTGACAGCGCAGAAAACATTCGAGCAGGGCACACTTGCAACTGACCTGCCGACGATTGAGGTTCCACGTGCCGATATTGAGAATGAGCTCGGAGCATTGGCCGCATTCGTGACGGCCGGTCTGGTGAAGTCGAATGGCGAAGCACGACGTCAGGTGGTGGGCGGTGGCTTACGGATCAATGATCAACCTGTGACCGACGAGAAAGCCAAGCTACGCGCGTCCGATATCGGGCCTGACGGTGTCATCAAGCTGTCGCTCGGCAAGAAGAAACATGTGCTGTTGCGGCCGGTGTAGCCGGTCCGCACAGCACGCAAGTTAGCGTTTGCGTTCGTCCAGAGTTGTTGCCCAACCACCCGACACTTCGGGGGTCACCACACGCGGTCCTTTGGTGGCTGGCTGACGCACTGGGTCGCCCCCGGCTGGAACTTTTTGCACACGCGGTTTTACGGCTTCGGCAGGTTTATCGTCACGCGGGATCACGCGCGGGTCCTGCGTGGTCATCTGGAAGAGTTCGCGCGTTAGCCCTGGCGCGATGGCCGAGAGCGGATTGACGATCACTTGAGGCTGCGCCATCGGCCCGACGATGCGGAATGTGATCCCGAAAACTCCCTCTCCCTTGGTTCCAGCCAACAGCTGACCGAACAACGGAATGCCGCCCACCGCCGCGTTGAGGCCCTGCAGCGGAACGTAAGTGCCACCGATATCGACACCTTGCGCTTTGAAGTCCGCCTTGCCGCGAAGCCGTGCGCCAAGTACTGGGCCGCGCAACTCGGCGTCATCCAGCACGAACTGATCGTAGCCGACCGAAAACGGCGCCCGCATCCAATAGAACTCTGTCGTCTCGCGCTCGACCTTGCGTGAGGGACGCTTGCCAGCTTCCATGCTCGCCCTATTGTCCCCCGGCGTTTGCAAGACCTCGTTGACGATTGGGTCGCCCAAGATGTGGAACCGCTCCACCAGCATCAAGCCGGTTTTTTCGGCTGGCCCCTTGCCATCGAGATTGACGTCCAGCCGCATCTGTCCACCTTGCAGGTTCGGATAGAACCCGATCAACCGGAACGCTTGGCCGGCATCATCGGTCAACGCGACAAGCTTCCGCGGCTCATTGGCGACCTGCTGAATCCCAACCTCGATCGGCTTGCCGCCGGTGATATTGGCGCGCGCAAGGAGCCCGGAAAGCTTGCCCGCGCGCTTCGACACCTGCAGCCGCAACCCTTTCAACGAAATGTCCGAGTGACCCAGCACGTTGTCGATCTCGAGCTTGAGATCGAGACCGGTCTGATCCTTTCGCCCGGCGCCTTGCTTGTCTGCCGATTGGCCGATCGAAAACAGTGAGCGGAAAAATTCGCGGCCATCCCAATATTGTCCGTGCGCCTTCACATCCCAAACATTGTCGGATCGGAGCGCACCCTGCAACTCGAGCCGTGACACCAACGTCAGCGCAAAATCCGGGAAGTGGAAATCCGTCAACCGGCCCTTAGAATCGAGCCCGATGGAGCCGTCGATCGCGATATCATCGCCGACCACTTTGAAGCCCTCAAGCACGGTTTTCTTCTGTTCGTTCTTGCCGACCTCGAACTGCAACAGGGCTTGGCGTCCCGGCGCTTTACGCCAGCTCAGCGGCTCGATCACCAGCTCGGCATTCGACAGGTCGGCCCGAACTTTAATCTGCGGTTCGCTGCGTCCGCCGCGCGTGATCGTCACATCAACGGGCACTTCGCCCTGCACCACCTGATTGATATCCAGCCCGAGCTGGTTCCGGTCGCTGGCATCCAAGTTCGCAGTCAAGCGAAGCGGTGGCTGTTTATCTTCAGTGGCGCCGAAGATCCGCTGGAATCCAAGTTTCGCGACGACCCCGCCAACAAGCATTTGGCCTGTTGCATTCACCGCACCTTCACCTACGTCGATCGCCACCGTCGCGCCTTGAATGTCGTGCGATCCAAGCGCTTGTTTGACCCGGCCATCGGTGACCTTGGCTTTGCCCTCAATCTTGAAGTCGGATAACTCGACGCCCGAGACCAGCGGCAGGTTGATTTTGAACTGGCCTTCGACTTTGCCATCCAGCCCTTCGCCAGGCAGCCCAAGTGAGCCGATGCCAAGGCTTTCCTGCTCGATGAAATCGATTGCTGCCGCCAGTGGCGCCTGCACCCGGAATGCGATCTCGCCCATCGTGGGTTCGTTGTATATGTCGATCGCGGTCATCCGTCCGGTCTTTAGGGACAGGCGGCGGCCGGCCACAACCTGCGATGTCGCATCCGGCACCGAGATTTCTAATCCATCGCCCTCGATCCGAACGAGTGCACGCGGCACTTCGATCGGGGCAAGCGTTTTGCCGGGGATGAATGCGGCGTCAGCGACCTCCAGCGAGAGCGAAATTCGCTCAGCGTTGCGCGCCGAAAATGGTTCGCCCTCGCGCGCGGCGATGGCGACCTTGAAAGTACCGCCAAGGACACGTCCCTTGGTCACCTGCCGTCCGACCCAACGCCGCGCGCCAGGCCCTAAGAGGCGGGGCCAAACTACCTTGGCCACGGCACCTGACACCGGTCCAATTCGACCGTCCAACCGAACCGCCCGTGCGCCAAGTGCGGTACCGATCTCACCCGAAGCGTCGATCTGCGCACCCCCAGCGCGAACGACCGCCCGGCTCAACGAGAACACACCGGATTCTGGAATGAAACTACCTTTGATCGACGCCTCATCCAGGGCAATCGGGGGAACATTGAATTCATCCGCAGACAACCGGCCTTCGGTGCTTTTGATGTCGACCAACCATCGAGACTTCGCAGCCCGGCCAACGGCCGCCGGACTACCTTCATTGAACGCGATGGCGGTGCCAGCCATCGTGACCCGGCCTTGCCCCCACTGCAGGGTCGAGGGCGCAAGTTCAATTTGCCCGCTATTGGCATCGAAACGAATGTCGAAATGCCCCCCATCAATCGGCAGGGGACGCTCGTTGACGCCAGGCATCTGAATGTCGCCGCGGCCAAGTTCGAGCTGCAAACGACCGTCAACCACATGGCCACTTGGATCCAGATTAATATGCGCCTCGCCGCTCAATGGCACGTCGAACGCATCGATCATCGGAATTTCCGGCATCATCGCGGCCAAGCCGCGCGGCACCAGATCTCGGATCGATGCCTGTAAAGTAACGTTCTGCGCCTTTTCCGCCTCCTCGATCTTGAACGACATGCCCCAGGGGCCCGACGCACTGGCAATCGAAAGATTACCGTTAAGTGTGCTCCGGCGCTTCCGGTGCTCGAGATCGATATCGCCCTCGATGACCGTCCAAACCGTCTGCCGGCCGGCACGATCGAGAACGACGGTCGCGTTTCGCACGCCAATTTCCCGGAGATAGGATGATGCATCGGTGCCACGACGGGCCTTTTGACCAGCCTCGGTGATGAGACGTGCGATATCAATCTGTCGCAGACCGCCTGCCGCGTCGTCGGCGCCCGATACTTGAGCAGGTTTTGCGCTTGCCGCCGAAGGTGCCGGCTGTGCGTTGCCGCTCGCTGGCTTGGAAAAGCTGATGCTTAGCCCGACCTCATCAGAGTAAAGCAAGAGCAGTCGTGGCTCGATCAAGACGATCTTGTCTGGCGCCAGACGCCCCGACCAAAGTGCGGCGCCACTCATGCCGATTGCCGCAAGCGGCGCCACGGCGATTGGCGCGGCGTCGGCGTCAGTAAAGCGCACGTTGCGCATGCGAACCTCGAAGCCGCCACTCTCGGTCAAGCGGATCAGCGCGTCCTCGATCTCGACGTTGATACCTGGCAGTTCTGCAGCGATACTGCGGCCGATTGGGGCGGCCAAAAACTGCAGTGAAATGGGGCCATTCAACAGCCGCACGTAAAGGACCCCGAGACCGAGACCGGCAAGGATCACAAACGGCAGCAAACACTTGGCGACAAACCAGCAGGGGCGGCCGACGGCGGACATGATACCGCTCGCCCCGGATGATTTCCCGATCGGTCGAGTGGCGTGCGAACGGGCAACGATACGCGACGACTGCGCAAGCGGACGCTGTTCCTGCCGCCCTCGTGGCTGGCCCGGCGCCGTCTTATTTTGTCGCGTCGGCGTATCCACCCCTAAGATGCCCAATCAATTCGAATTAAAACGACGGAATTGGTCCGCTGGGACCACGGCAACGCGACAACTCGGCCATGCTGTCAATTGCCACTAGCACAACCGATTCCAACTAGCCTACGTAGATTGAGAAGCATGCGAAAAAGCGTCAAAAGAAAGGCTCGTTCCCCATGGTTTCGGAAGGCAAGGTTGCTCCCGATTTTGAACTCGCCACCGTCGACGGCAAACACCTGAAGCTATCGAAGCAGAAGGGGCATCCGGTGGTGCTGTACTTCTACCCTAAGGACGACACGTCCGGCTGCACCCTGGAGGCCAGGAATTTCACGGAACTGATGGAGGAATTCAAGTCCGTTGGTGCCGAAGTCGTTGGTATTTCACCTGATTCGGTGGCGAGCCATCAGAAATTCGCAACCAAGCACGAGTTGACCGTCCAGTTGGCCTCTGACGAAGATAAAGCCGTCGCAACGGCCTACGGGGTGTGGGTCGAGAAATCGATGTACGGCCGGAAATACATGGGCGTTGAACGCTCGACTTTCTTGATCGACCGATCCGGCAAAATCGCCAAGATCTGGCACAAAGTAAAGGTTCCAGGTCACGCGACCGAGGTACTGGATGCTGTCAAGGCGTTGAAAGCGTGAGTGAAAGCTCGACCGAATGGCCACTCGAGTGGGCCCTCGCAGAGGTGGCATTGCCGCCGCAGTCCGCTAGCCTTGCGGGATTGGCCCGCACAATCGTTGCGACATCCGATCTCGATCAAAAGGTTGGCTTGTCGCGGGCGACGGCGAGAGCCTGGTTCGCCGGCAAACTACCGATTGGTGCGGTGAGCACTGCGCTTGCCATGCCGGATCGTCCAGGCCGGCCGGCGCGCCCTCAATTGATGATGCCCCGCGATATGCCACGCCGGTCGGCCGGCGGAGAAAAGGGCCGCTTTGCGCTGTTACACGCGCTGGCCCATATTGAGTTGAACGCGGTTGATATGACCTGGGATCTTATCGGTCGCTTTGCCCACCAGCCCATGCCCCGGCCGTTTTTCGACAACTGGGTGCAGGTCGGCCTGGAGGAGGCCAAGCATTTCGATCTGCTTTCACGGCGACTTAAGGAGCTCGGCGGCGCCTATGGCGATCAGCCCGCGCATGACGGTCTTTGGCAGGCGGCCCAAGCCACGGGACATGACCTGCTCGCACGATTGGCCGTCGTGCCCCTGGTCTTGGAGGCGCGCGGGCTCGACGTTACGCCCGGCATGATCCGAAATCTGGAGGCGGCGGGTGACCTCGCGTCAGCAAAGATCATTGCGATCATTTATCGTGATGAGAAGCGTCACGTAGCCTTCGGTGCAAAATGGTTCCGCCACCTATGTGCGGTGCAGGGGCGGCCCCTGGAATCGACATTTCACCGGTTGGTACGTGAAAATTTTCGCGGCCCGGCAAGGCCGCCCTTCAATGATCGTGCGCGCGCAGAAGCCGGTTTGACACCAGGGTTCTATAAGCCGCTTTCGGCGTTTGGCGCCGCTAAATGACGAGCCCGCAAATCGCGAAATTGAACCTTTCTCAAAAAGCGATACCCCGGGCGCGGCAACCGATTAGCATCATACACTTAATTACTAGATCAGTTGGATATCAACCTAGCTAGGCAAAGCCGACGGTCTCAGCGTAGAACCAAGCGGCCGACGGTTTGGAGCGCTGCCTTTCTCACCGAGGTCAATGTCTTCCGGAGTATGCGTGTCCATGCTATCCAATTTCACGACAAAACGAACCGCGACGGAGAGTGGGCCGATGAGTTTTACTGCAACAACGCCCGTTTCACCCCCAGCCTTGCCCGCCGGCGGAGCACCAAAAGCTGTGGGCATTTCGCCGGTCACCGGGCGCAGCTCGGAAAAGACACCAGCCTCGGTGATTGGACCGGATTTGACGATCTTGGGCAATCTCATTTCAAAGGGGGAGGTGCTCGTCGAGGGCGAGGTTCAAGGTGACCTCAACGGCTCGCAGATCATCATCGGCGAAAAAGCCAAGGTGACCGGCAGCATTATCGCCGACGAGGTTGTCGTCCGGGGGCACGTGATGGGTTCGATCCGTGGCCGCAAAGTAATGCTGCAGGCGTCCAGCCATGTCGATGGCGACATTTACCACAACACGCTGGCGATCGAGCAAGGCGCTTTCTTCGAGGGCAAGTCACGCCGCTCGGAAGATCCGACGGCGGGCGCATCGCGCGGTGAAGTAAGTGGAGCAATTCCGGTACCTGGCTAACGTCACCATCACTCCGGCCGCCAATCAATGATATTGACCAGCGTGGCCGGAAGCGATGGGCAGATTTTAGCGATCCGGCCAGCTTGGCATGTGAGCATCACCACCTGGTGATGTACCGACGCCTCGGCGATCAATCCGATCACCGAAGCAAAACGCGCATCGTCAGAGTAGACGAGCGCGTCATCCAACACCAACGGCATAGCCGCGCCCCGGTCCGCCAGCAACCGGCCGTAGGCGAGACGAACAAGTATCGACAATTGCTCCTGCGTTCCCCCACTGAGCCGTTGCGGCGATAGGCTCTGTCCGGCGCGAACCACGCCTGACACGCGAAGTGCATCACCCAGCTCGAACACAGAACCCGGCAGAATGTTACGGGCAAGAACCTGCAGCCGCTTCACGACGGGGGCGAGCTCCGTAGACCGCCGCGCCTCGTCCTGTTCATCGAGCAGCTTCTGTAGCAACTCCAGTTCACGAACCTCGGTTGCGAACCCCGCGACACGGGCCTCAGTTGAAACGAGGCGTTCCTCCAATTCGACGACGCGTGCCTCGACGCCATCTTGGCGATCACGTTCGAGAGCTGCCTCGAGCCCCCTGATCTCGACCGCCAATGATTGAAGTGACTGCTTGGCTTGCTTGTCGGCAAGTTCGGCTGTCGCCAAGTCCCGATCAAGTGCCGCCCGGACCGCCGGATCTGGAATGGCGGCTTTCCAGGCACCTTGATCACGCAGCGCACTATTCAATGCGCTGCCCGCTGTTTCAAGTTCGGCGGCGGCAACCGTCAATGCCGCAGGAGCATCAATTACCGGCGGCAACGTAGTTTCGAGTTGCGCAAGCCGTGCGGCAGCATTGGCATGTTCCGACGCCGCGCGCGTTTCGCGGTTGGAGGCATCGCGTAGCGCCGCCTGGGCCGCGCTTTCCGCAGCATCGAATGTATCTGCTTCTTTGCGGGCTGCATCGAGCAACGCTTGCAGTTCAACACGAGGAACGGCCGGCGGGGCATCGGTCGTGCGGAGGCCATCTAACTCCACCACGGCTAGATCGTGACGATTGGACAGCTGCGCCAGACCATCAGGAGCATCTGCCGCCAGACGAGCATTGAGGTCATTACGCTCGGCTGCCAATTTAGTGCGGGCCGCGTGCAAAATCTCGGCACCGGAAACGTCCGTGATCATTAGTCGCCCGAGCAACTCCGAAAGTTGCGATCGGGCTTTTTCCAGCGAAGAATGTACGCTCTCATCGGCACCGGAAGTGGCCGTCGGCGCCATCACCGTCACGCGACCGACGCCCTCGATATCGAGCACAACCGTCTCGCTGGCCGAAAGCTCACCATTCGTCGCAATCGGGCGACCCGCAACCCGGATACGCCCCGCAGCGCCGGCCAAGTAATCGATCCGAACCCGTGGCAAGGCGGCTGCCACGCGCGCTTCCAGACGTTCGACGCCGGCAAAAGCGCGACGCACCTCCTGCAATGCGAGATCCGTCATCGGGTTAGCGCCGAGATCCGCGTCGATGGCGGCCAGTCTCTGCGTGTTGATCTTGACCAAACTCAAGCGCTGCGACAGCTCCACCACCCGTTGCGCGATCGCTTGCGCGCGCGTGTGACGGTCGAACAATTCGATCTGCGCCTGAGCATCAACCGCCCGCTTCCTAGCGGCCTCGCGGGACTGCCGTAAGTCGGCGAGCGCGGCTGTCGCGTGCACAACTTCTTCAGACAAACGCGATTTTGCATCGCCCCCGGCCAGTAGCAGCTCGCGCAGCCTTGCCGCCTCGGCCATATCCTTGTCCAAGCTATCATGACGAATACGCGCCTGGTTATGGTGCGCGTCTTTCACAGCGACGATTTGCGCCGCCACGCGCAGTTCCTCTTCGGCGCGAACCACGGACCGATGACGCTCGCGCAATCGGACCAGCGTATCTGCCCGTGCAGCAGTTGCTTCCGGCGACTGGATTGCATCCAGCCGGGCACGCGCGGCCTCAAGATCAGCCAGTCGCTTGGCCGCCAGCAATGCTGCTGCTTTAGCGTTTTCAAATTCGGCTTTTGCTCGATCACGTGCCTCGATCGCCGCCGCGTGAGCCGTACCCGCGGGTGGCGTCCGGCGCACTTTGTTGACTAGCCCTTGAAGCGCCTTTGCAACTTCCTCTCGTACGCGACGCGCGCTGCCAGCCCCGCCGGCCTCAGCCACTTCCTCTTCGATCAATCGGCCGAGCCCCTTGGAGAGCTCGACTTCACCGGCCGGCAACTCAATACTTTTATGCTGACCAACCCACATCAAGCCGGCCATCGCCGAACGATCGAGGCGACCGGCAAAAAGCTGTGCGAGCTTCGTTTCGGCATCCGCGCCGCGCACCGGATTGCCGCCGCCTAGATCGATGAGCAAGGCTGATCTTTGATTGAGATACCGCTTCCGGATACGCCAGAGCCGGCCATCGACCTCGAAGTCGACCTCGATCAATGGCGCTCCGCCAGCGGCGGGAGCTAGATCGCGCGCATCGGTGTGTGTTGTCGTATGTGGATACCGAAACAGCGTTCGGATCGCGCGGAAGATTGTCGACTTGCCCATTTCATTGGGGCCGGCCAACACGTCGAAACCACCCGACATCCCTTCGAGGGCCACGCCGGAGCGAAAGTGCCCGACCTCGCTCAAACGTACTGCGCGCAACTTCATTGTGCGGCCCCGTCGGCTTGCCGGGAAAGGGTCAACAACCGGCGCAACGCGCCTTCCGCAATTTCTCGCTCGGTATCACTGTCACGCAGACCGATGAGACGCTCGGCGACACTCTTCAACTGGGGATCACTGATCGCCGCCAGATCGTTGAAGCCTGTATCAAGTTTCAGTCCTTCGAGCCGGCGTCGCAGATGAAATAGCCCCGGCGCCAGCGCATCCAATCGCGCCCGGATATCTGCGTCGGCCTCGAGCGCAACCGTCCCGGTCAACACCAACTCGAGCAGCACGTTGCTTTTCGCCGGCCCCAAATTTGCGATCTCGGTTTCCAACTCAATTAAATCGTCGGCACGGGTGATGGCATATAACCGCTTTTTCCAAACATGGGACGCCGTCGCAATCTTCTGCACGTGCGGGGTGGCGCCGCCTGCGGATAATTCGACAATCAGTGCGTGACCGGGCTCGTTGTCGGGGAAGTGATCGGGCTCAGGCGTGCCCGAGTACCAGACACCTGGCGCAATTTCGCTGACGCCATGCCAGTCGCCCAACGCCATGTAATCGAGGCGAGCTGAACTGCGGCGTTGCGCTGAGATCGAGATGCTGGCAGCCCCATCGCTGCCAAAACCCTTCGTCGATCCGTGAGCGACGCCAATGCGAATGGCAGCGGGCGGTGTCAGCGCTTGATCCATCCACGACGTCAGATCGTTGCTAACCGCTCTCGATTCGACGGGCGCTGGCAGCAAGAAAGCCCCAGGCGCGATTTCTATAGGTACCGGTGTCAACAGAAGCTTCACATTCTTGGGAAGCCCGAGCTTGGTGAAACGCGGCCAAATGCCGTCGCGATGACCACTGTCGTGATTGCCCGGCAGTAGGTGCCAAGTCAGCCGGCCGTACGCAGCAAGCCGCGCAATCGTTGCAAGCAGAACATCGTCGGCCAATCCCGGACCATCAAAAATATCGCCACAAACGACGATGTGCTCAACGCCACTTACTTGCGCGGCTTCCGCCAATCGATCAATCGCGCCGAGCCGCGCACGCCGCAGTATGCTTTGTTGTTCAGGCTCGAAGTTGCCGAATGGCTTGCCGATATGCCAGTCGGCAGTGTGCAAGAACTTGAACGCCATAAACCTCTAGATCCCGAATCTGCGCAGATGAATTAATATAAGTTCTACTTTTGTTCTTTTCAAGTGACGCGGCCGGTTCGTCAACAGGAAACCGCCTCTGCGATTGGCGCCGGTGACACGGCGTTACGTTTTATGCCATCAGGCAAGCCACCATCTCACAGCCGGCACGATCGCCGCGACCCCAGGATCGACCATGGCATTTGATATCGAGACGATTGTCGTGGGTGCAGGCGTCATTGGCTTGGCCGCTGCGCGCGCGCTCGCTCTGAAGGGGCAGGAGGTGCTGATCCTCGAACAGCACGACCTGATTGGCTCGGAAGTCTCGTCGCGAAATAGCGAGGTCATTCATGCCGGTCTTTATTATCCGCCTGGCAGCAGGCGGGCGAAATGGTGCGTATCGGGCAAAAAGCAGCTCTATCAATTCTGCTCGGAAAATGGGGTTCATCACGCGCGTTGCGAAAAATTGCTCGTTGCGACGTCTGAAGATCAGTTGCCAAAGCTCGAAGCCATTGCCGCGAGCGCGAAAGCCAATGGCGTGGACGATCTGGTGCGGCTGTCGTCAATAGAAGCGAAACGGCTCGAACCGGCGGTTGCCTGCGTTGCGGCGCTACTGTCGCCGTCGACCGGCATTGTCGATACGCATGGCTTCATGTTGGCGCTGCAAGGACATGCCGAATCAAGGGGTGCGCAGACCGTGCTCAACAGCCCCGTCAACGGCATTCGCGCACTGCCCACTGGTGGATTTGAGTTGACCGTCAGCGGCGAGGCCAATGCCACCATCAGTTGCAGCAAGCTCGTGCTGGCAGGTGGTCTGCACGCGACGCACCTCGCCCGAATGCTACACTACCCGAGTGGCTATACGGCGCCCGAGACCTACTTTGCCAAGGGCCAATATTACGCGCTGGAGGGCCGCTCACCGTTCCAACGCCATATATATCCGCTGCCGCAGGGTGCGTGGCTCGGATTACACTCGACCGTTGATTTAGGCGGACGCTGCAAGTTCGGACCCGACATCGAATGGATCCCCGAGATCGACTACAGCTTCGAGCCTGCCAAGCTCGATAAATTCATCGGTTTCATCAAAACCTATTATCCCGATCTCGATCCCTCGGCGATCCACCCCGACTATACAGGAATTCGCCCGAAGCTTTATCGCGAGGGCGAGCCGGTACCGGATTTCGAAGTCCATGATCAGGACCGGCACGGATACCACGGTCTAGTTATGCTGTTCGGCATCGAGAGCCCCGGTCTCACCGCCTCGTTGGCGATTGCCGATCATGTAGCAAGCTTGATTTGAGCGGATCGCACCCAGGACACATAAAAGCGGCACCCGATGACGGATGCCGCTTATCTCACCATTCAAACAATCGATCTGCGATCAATCGCAGACGGTGCGGCTGGGTTCGCAAACCTGATAGCCACGACGGCAAACTTCTTCGCCATAGCGGTTGATCCAGCAGCGACCTTCCTTGAAGTGGCAGGCGCCAGCGACGCGGTAGCAACCCTCACGGTAGTAAGTACGCGGACCAGCATTCGCAGCGACGGCACCAACTGCCAATGCGCCGAGCACGCCAAGACCGATAATGCCGGCAGTGCGCCCGCCACGGGCTTCGGCCGGCTGCGCGGTAGTGGCAAGCCCTAAGCCAACCGCAACTACAGCCGCCATAACAATATTCATGAGCTTCTTCAGCATGGGTGACTTGTCTCCCCTGGTTTGTGTCAACTAACTCTAACTACGTCCCACCTGCCGGTTTGGTTTCAGCAGCAAGACAACGACCTGATGGGACCTCATCGATCCTGTATCGCAATCAATGCCACACCACATGAATGTGGCATGAACGCGGGATGAGTTGGCCGCTAACTATGATTTTCGCGGCCAACGATACTATCACTACCAATGCCATGGAAAGTGGCGGCCGTGGTTGTCATTGTGCCACTCCCGGTGATGCCAATGTTTGGTGTAGCCCCAGGCCGGGTAATATTTTGGGATCTCGTAATGGGGACGGGGACGGTTGCGCATTTCCTGCGCCGGCCGCCAATAGCCCGAATTGTAATAGGGGTAATAACCCCGATGCTCCGGCCGATATGCATAAGGGTCGGTCGCCGCGTGAACCTTGTACACGTGCTGATAACGCGGGTAATAAACATGATGTTTGACTACGCGCTCATGGCCCCAGCCGTCAGGCGGCGTGGTGCGACTTAGGTCTGCGGCCGATGCCGGGAGCAACCCGACGAGGCCGAACGTGACGACGGCGAGAACTTTCAACGCAAGTTTCTTCCAACGCATACCGAAACTCCTGAACTCAACGCTATACTGCGTTAATACTAATTCACATCTAATTGGCTAAAAAACCATTAACACGTGTGGCGATCGGGGTAATTTAAAATCGAATGCGCCTCATGCCCCGTTCTCTTAATCGAAAACTCACCGTCTTTGCCGCAATGTCACCCCCGAGGGATTGCGTCTGAGCACGCCTGCTTGGATCAATCGAAGAGTGCCGGGGTAATAGCGTGACGCGCGAGCCTGAATTCACAGTACCTGAGCCGCTCGATGAGACGAGCGAGCGGATGAACGCGGCAGTACTGCGACTGCAGCAACTGCTTGCGGACCCAGGTCCAGGCATCAGGGTGACGCGTCTCGACAACGGGACGACACCAGAGGCCGAGCCAGAGGTACAGGAGACGGCGGCAACGCCCGTCGCCGCCGTGTTGCCAAGCCTTGCACCGTTGGATGCCGCGCCGTCCGTGCCTGCCGCCACGCCAATTCCCAAAATCAGTAGCAAGCTGACCAATCGCCTTTCGAAGCTAGTGATCGGTGATGTGACGCCGCCTTCGACGATCGCACCGCTCACGACGAAACCTCAGCCGCAACCCGGCGAAAGTGAAATTCGAGCCGCGATCCGGGCGAGCAAGAAAGCATTCCAGGCGACCGGCGTCTTCAGCCTCGTAATCAACGTGCTGATGCTGGCCGGCCCGCTTTTCATGCTGCAAGTCTACGATCGGGTGATGACGTCCGGCAGCATGCCCACGCTCATCGCATTGGCCCTGATGACGGGCGCGCTTTATGCCATCATTGGCGTTCTGGAACTCGTGCGCACGCGGGTGATCGTGCGGATCGGCGTCGAAATCGACAACCGGCTCGGCGATCGGATTTTCCAAGCCTCACTCAAGCGCAGCCTCACCGGTCAGGGCTCCTCGATCCAAGCTCTGCGCGAACTCGACAGCCTTCGCCAGTTCATCGCTGGCCCCGGCCCGCTCACCTTTTTTGATGCCCCATGGACGCCGATCTACATCCTCGTCATTTTTCTGACGCACTGGGCGCTCGGGGTCACGGCGACGCTTGGCGCCATTGTCTTGATGATCATTGCCTGGATGAGTGAAGCGTCCAGCCGTCAACCTTTGACACAAGCCGGCAAGGCGGCTGGCCGCAGTCTCGAACTTGCCGAAACCGGACAGCGCAACGCCGAGGCGATCACCGCCATGGGCATGCTCCGCGCCTACCGGGCACGGTGGCAGCAAGCCAACGGCGAAGCCCTCGCATGGCAGATTGTTGCCGCTGACCGCCTCGGCACCATGTCGTCCATATCGAAAGCGCTCAGGCTACTCCTACAGTCGCTCATGCTGGCGATTGGTGCAGCACTCGCGATCAAGGGCGAGATCTCGTCCGGTTCGATTGTCGCGGCGACGATCATTTTCGGCCGTGCGCTGGCCCCTGTCGAGCAGGCGATCGGCCATTGGCGCACCTTCATCAAGGCGCAGGAAAGCTACGCTCGTCTCGACGATCTATTACGCAAAGAGCCAGAACCACCGGTCAAAACCGCGTTGCCGGCCCCGAAGGGCGAGTTGGAAGTCACCGGATTGCGGGTCGCGGCACCCGACACCCGGCAGCTGATCTTGTCCAACCTCAATTTTGAAGTGCATCCAGGGCAGATGCTGGCGGTGATCGGTCCATCCGCGTCGGGTAAGTCGACGCTAGCCCGAACACTCGTTGGTCTTTGGCCACCGTTCGGCGGGTCGATCAAGCTCGATGGCGCAAGGCTGGATCAATGGAGCCAGGAAGATCTGGGCCAGCACTTGGGATATCTGCCGCAGGATGTCGAACTCTTCGCCGGCACCGTCAAGGAAAACATCTCCCGGTTTCGCGAAGATGCCAACGACGAAGATGTGATCGAGGCGGCGCAGATGGCGCACGCTCACGAAATGATCCTTGCCTTGCCGCAAGGTTACGACACGCAACTCGGCAACTATGGCACTTATCTATCGGCGGGCCAACGCCAGCGCATCGGGCTCTCGCGCGCGTTGTTCGGGAATCCCGCACTCGTCGTTCTTGACGAGCCGAATTCGAATCTCGATCGGCTTGGCGACGAAGCACTGGCCTCGGCTGTCAACGGCATGCGCAAGCGCGGCCAGGCGATCGTGCTGGTATCGCACCGCGTTCAAGCGATCGGGCAGGCCGACACGCTGCTTTATATCGACCGCGGCATCCAACGCGCCTTCGGGCCGCGCGCCGAAGTCATGAAACTTTTTCAAGGCCAAAGCATCAGTGGCGCACCACAGCCAAAGCCGGAGGCGACCGACAAAGCTGGCGGCGCAAGCCTCGCCACTGCTGTAGCCTCTTAACAAGATCGTGAGCATTCAAGTGTCGAACTCAGTTGCATTGAACGCATCCACGCTGCCGAAAGGCGCGTTGCGAACATTGGCGCCGTCGCGCGGCGAGCCGGCTGCATGGCACGCGACCGAGCGCTGGATCACCATTGGCAATCGAACGGTTTATTGGCTGCTTGGCGGTCTGATCGTATTTACGGCGCTAACGTCGATCAATGGCGCGGTGGTGGCAACCGGCACCGTCACCGTCGAGAGCAATTACAAATCAATCCAACACTTGGATGGCGGCATCGTTGGCAAAATTCTCGTCCGCAATGGCGACCGGGTGGCGCGGAATGACGTGCTCGTGCGCCTCGACGACACAGCCGCTAGAACAAACCTTGCGGTCGTCAAAGGCCGGATCAACGACCAATTGGTGCAGCAGGCCCGGCTCGAAGCAGAGCGCGATCGCAAACCCAAAATACTGCTGCCGCCTGAAGTTATCGCCAGCGCCTCGGATCCGGCACTCGCCAAGATCATCGCCACCCAAACCTCGTTCTTCGACGCCAGGCGTTCGGCCCATCAGGGCGAACTCTTGGTTCTCCAGCAACGACTAGAACAGCTGAAAGCAGAGCGTGGCGGCATCGAGTTGCAACTTGCCACCCGCACCCGCGAGTTCGATCTGACCACACAGGAACTCGCAGGCGTCAAACCGCTGTATGAGAAAGGTTTCGCCAATCAGCAACGCTACGGTGGATTGCAACGTGACGCGGCTCGTCTGGAGGGCGAGGCCGGTCGTCTCAAAAGTGACAACCTGCGCACCCTCGGCTCGTTGGCAGAAGCCGAACTCAAAATCTTGCAAAGCGACAAGGATTACACGCAGGCCATCGTCGATGAATTGAAGAAGGTGCAAGCGGCCTTAGCCGAGCAAGAGGAGAGCCGCACCGCGCTTGCCGACAAGCTTGAGCGCACCGAGATCCGATCACCACGCGCTGGCCGCGTGCACGCTCTGGCCATCCACACCGAAGGCGGCGTCATTCAACCCGCAAGCACGATCCTGCAGATCATTCCCGAGGGAGAGAAGCTGATCGTCGAGAGCCAATTGCAGCCACAGGATATCGACAAGGTCTACAAGGGCCAGACGGCCAGCGTGCGGTTCTCGGCCTTCAACGCGAAATCGACGCCGAAGCTCGACGGCACGGTGATGAATATTTCGGCGGCGCAAATCACCGACAATCAGAACAAGAGCTACTTCACCGCCCAAATTGAAATTTCGGTCGAGGAACTGAAGAAACTCGGGCCGGGCCACGAGTTGAAACCAGGCATGCCGGCAGAAGTCTATATCGAGACGTCTTCGCGCTCGATCCTGAGCTACTTCCTCAAACCGCTCGGCGACATCATGTCGAGGACCTTCCGGGAAAGTTAAGAACTGAGGCCGGGTGAGGTCGCCAGCCGGACAGCTTCAGACCTTACCTTCTTGCACCGCGTGACAAGCGACCGTGCCGCTTGAATATGGCAAGGCTTTCGGCACCTCGGCACGGCATCGATCGAAGGCCAATGGACAACGCGGATGGAACGCGCACCCAGGTGGCGGGTTGATCGGATTTGGGATCTCGCCCTCGATCATCTTGCGCGGACGGCCGCTCATGTTCAGATCCGGCACCGCATCCAGCAACATTCGCGTGTACGGATGACGCGGGTTCTGGAACAGCTCCGCCGACGGTGACGTTTCGACCAATCGCCCGAGGTACATCACGCCGATCCTGGTCGCCATATGGCGTACGACGGCGAGGTTGTGGCTGATGAAAAGGTAGGTGAGCCCAAGGCGATCCTGCAGGTCGCGCATCAAGTTCAGAATTTGCGCTTGCACCGACACGTCGAGCGCCGAAGTCGGCTCATCGCACACCAGAAACTCCGGATTGGAAGACAGGGCGCGCGCGATGCAGATGCGCTGGCGCTGGCCGCCGGAGAATTCATGCGGATACTTGTGCATGTCGGCTGGATCGAGACCGACCAGCCGCAACAGATCCGCGACCTTCGCCTCGGTTTCGGCCGCATCCTTCGTCAGTTCGAACGCTTTCAATGGATCGGCAATAATCGCACCGACCCGCCAGCGCGGATTGAGGCTCGCGTAGGGATCTTGAAAGATCATTTGGATGCGACGGCGCAGTGCGGTCATGTCGGTCGCGCTGGTACCCGCCCACATATCATGGCCATCGATGGTCACACTGCCTGAGGTTGGCGGCAGCAATCCCACCACCATTTTTGCAACCGTCGACTTACCGGAGCCGGATTCACCAACCAACGCGAACGTCTCGCGCCGGCCGATCTGAAGATCGACATCCTGCACGGCCTTGAGCAGCAGCCGCGGCTCGCGTTCGATCATGCGGTTGAGCCACGGCTTCGAAACATCGAAGATGCGCGTCAGACCTTTGACTTCGACCAACGGCTTGGCGCCGGCCGGGCGCATCAGGGGGCCACTCATGAATTCGCTCCGGCCGGCAAAGTCGCCTTCGCGCCAGCCATCAGCCAACATGCAGCTCTCGAGCGGCCAACCTCTATCAACTCCGGACGTTCCTCGCGACAGCGCGCGAAAACGTTGTCGCACCGCGGATTGAAGGCACAGCCATTTGGGATTGCAGTGAGCCGGGGCATCGAACCTGGAATTTGCATCAGGCGCGCGGCATTACCTTCCAGAGTTGGGATCGAGCCCATCAAGCCCTTCGTGTAGGGATGGTTCGGCCGCTGGATCACATCACGAACGGGACCGATTTCGGCTATCCGCCCGGCGTACATCACAGCAACCCGGTCGGCGGTCTCAGCAATCACGCCCATGTCGTGCGTGATCAGCATCACGGCCGTCCCCCGGTCGCGGCACAGGCGCTTCAAAAGCATGATGATCTGCGCCTGGATCGAGACATCGAGCGCCGTTGTCGGCTCATCGGCCACGATCAATTCCGGCTCAGCCGCCAACGCCAACGCCAGCACGACACGCTGGCGCATGCCGCCGGAGAACTGATGCGGGTAGCTATTTATCCGATCGCTGGCCCCTTGGATGCCGACTTCGGACAGCAGCTCGATCGTTCGCTGGCGGGCCTGTGCTTCGCTCATCGGCAGATGTGTGCGGATGGTTTCGATGATCTGATCACCGATCCGGTAGAGCGGGTTGAGGCTGGTGAGTGGGTCCTGAAATACCATGCCGATGCGGCGGCCGCGTATTTTGCGCATCTCTTCGTATGGCAGATTGTCGATGCGCTGATCTTTCAGCCAAATCTCGCCACCGGCAATGCGGCCAGGCGGTTCCAGCAGACCGATGACGGCCGTGCCGGTCATCGATTTTCCAGCGCCGGATTCACCGACAACTCCCAGTACTTCACCTGCCGCTATATCAAACGAAATGTCATCGACCGCGACCAGCGTTCCGCGGCGGTTCGGGAATTCGACCCGCAAGCGGCGCACGGAAAGAACGGGAACACTTGTTGTCATCATCGCAGCTTTGGATTGAGGGCGTCACGCAGCCAGTCGCCAAGCAGATTGACGCTGAGCACCAATGTTGCAAGCGCCAGACCGGGAAAGAGAACCATCCAGTAGTCACCCGACAACAGGAATTCGTTGCCTGTGCCGATCATAGTGCCCAGCGACGGCTCGGTCGGTGGCAAACCTACGCCCAGGAACGACAAGGTCGCTTCGGTGATGATCGCCAGCGCGAGGTTGATCGTGCCAATAACCAGGACCGGCGATAGCACATTCGGCAGCACGTGTTTGAACATGATTGCCGTGCTGCTCAAGCCGATCAAGCGCGCGGCCTGCACGTATTCCTTATTGCGCTCGACAAGGGTCACGCCACGCACTGTTCGGGCATACTGAACCCAGTAGGAAAGGCCAATCGAAAACACCAAGATCCAGAACTTAGTCGCCCCAGCGGCTTGATGTTTCAATAGAACGCTTGCCACACCATCGACCAGCAATGCGGTGAGTATGGCTGGGAACGTCAGCTGCACATCGGCGACGCGCATGATCAGACTATCGATGCGGCCACCGAAATAACCAGCGACCAATCCGAGCGAGACGCCGAGCAACATCGCCAACGTCACCGCAAACACGCCGATCAAGATCGACGACCGGGTGCCGTACAACATTGTCGATAAGATATCGCGCCCCTGATTGTCGGAACCCAGTAGGAATTTCGCCTCGCCGCCTTTCGCCCATACCGGTGGCGTGCTCGCATCGAGCAGATTGACGCCATTCAAATCGTACGGATTGGAAGGCGCAATTACCGGCGCGAGGAAGGCGGCCATCACCATCAGGAATGCGACAATGCCGGCGACAACAACGATGCGCGAGCGGAAAAAGCTTGCCGTCAGATCGCTATCGATCGCCCGTGCCAACAGGCCTTTGGGCTTCGTTGGACCAGCTTTGACAAGCGTGCTCGTGGTATCGGTCATGTGATCCATCTACCCGGCCGCGCCGCCGCCGAGCCTAATGCGCGGATCGATCGTGACATACAGCAGATCGACGATGAAATTGATGGCGACGAATAGAAAAGCGACCAACATCAGATAAGCCGACATGATCGGGATGTCAGCCGTTTGCACCGACTTGATGAACAACAAGCCCATTCCCGGCCATTGGAAGACGGTCTCAGTGATGATCGCAAAGGCGATGATCGCGCCCACTTGCAATCCGATAATGGTAACGACCGGCACCAGTGTATTCTTTAGTGCGTGCCCGAAATACACAGCGCGATCACTCAAGCCGCGGGCACGGGCAAATTTGATGTAGTCCGTGCGCAGCACTTCTAGCATTTCGGAACGCACCAGCCGCGTAATCAGCGTCATCTGAAACAAGCCGAGCGTAATCGCGGGCAAAATGAGCGCCTTCAATCCGGACCACGTCAGCAGTCCGGTTTTCCAAAAGCCGAGCGTCACCGTGTCTCCTCGACCGTACGAGGGCAACCATCCCAACTTCACGGCGAACAGATAAATCAACAGAATACCGATTAGGAATGTCGGCAGCGAAATACCGATCAACGAGATTGTCAGGAACAGTTTTGACAATAGTGAATTGCGATGGATACCGGTGTAGACGCCCATCGGAATGCCGAGCAGGATTGCAAACAGGGCCGCCGCGAACGCCAACTCGAGTGTCGCTGGAAACCGATCGGAGATGATCGTCGTTACCGGTTGCTTCATCTGATACGACGACCCGAAATCCAGGTTAACGGCCTTCCAAACGAAACGGCCAAACTGCAAGGGGATCGGGTCGTCAAGGCCAAGCTCGCTGCGGAGCTTGACGCGTTCCTCGTAGGTCGCATCCTGGCTGACGATTTGGCTGACCGGATCGCCGACGAACCGGAACAAAACGAACGACAGCAACGCGACCGCCAACATGACGAACGTCGCTTCGATCAATCGGCGAATCGCAAAAGCCAGCATCGTGCAGGACTACGCCCCAATTACACTGCGCGCTAAAGAGAGTAACGCAGTGCTCACTTCTTCTTCGCCCACATGAACAGGATCGAGTTGTCGGCGCGCTGCACCATCTCGACGTTCTTCGATACGCCCCAGGCGAGCGACTGCTGATGCAGCGGGATCAGACCCACTTCATCGTACAGGATCGTGTATGCGTCCTTGATCATCGCATCGCGCTTGGTCTTGTCGCTTTCGGACACGATTTGCTTGGTGAGCGCTTCGATCTTCTGGTTGCAGTAACCGCCATAATTGGCACTGCCGCCTTTACCCTTCTCATCGCGGCAACCGATGATGTTGGCCAGCACGTTCCAGCTATCGAAGGAGCCAGGCGTCCAGCCTAGCAAATTGAACGAGCTGTCGTAGCCGCCGGTCTGGCCAGCGAACTCGAAGTATTTTGCCTTCGGTTGCGCATTGAGTGTCACTTTGACGTTGATGCGCGCAAGCATGCCACCTATCGCTTGGCAGATCGCCGCGTCGTTGACGTAGCGATCATTCGGACAATCCATACGCAATTCGAAGCCATCGGCGTAGCCCGCATCAGCCATCAGCTTCTTGGCGGCGTCGACGTCGTAGGGGTAGCGCTTCTGGTCAGCCATCGGCTGAAACAGCAACGGCGACAAGATAAGCGCTGATGGCACCGACATGCCACGCATCACCTTCGACTTGATCGCTTCGATATCGATCGCCTGGTAGAAGGCCTTGCGCACGCGTACATCCTTGAAGGGGTTCTTACCCTTGACGCTTGCGTATTTGAGCTCATCGCGCATCTGATCCATGTTGAGGAAAATGGTGCGCAATTCCGGCCCGATCATAACGTCGGTCGTTGGATTGGTCTTGATCCGATCGATGTCTTGAACAGGCACCGGGTCCATCATGTCGATTTCGCCGGTCAACAGTGCTGCAACCCGGGTCGCATCCGATTTGATAGTAGTAAAGATCACCTCATCGAGATTGTGCACCGGCTTGTCCCACCAGCCGGGGAACGGCTTGAACACCGTCTTCACGCCTGGCTCGTGACTGACGACCGTGAACGGGCCGGTTCCGTTGGCCGTCAACGCCCATGAATTGATCGCGGTGGCCTTGGCCGATTGCGGCAGCGTGGCGCCAACCTTCTCTGCCCAGGACTTCGAGAAAATGTGGATCACGTCCCACTCGTAGTGGAGGATCGGGTTGGGCACGCCAAGCTGCACTTCGAGTGTGTGATCATCGATCTTGATGAACTTGGCGTCCGCCTGGACCTTGTTTTTGACTTGGCTGTCCGGCACGCGGGCGCGATCCATTGACATAATCACGTCGTCAGCGGTGAACGCTTCGCCGCCGTGGAACTTCACGCCTTTTCGCAGGTAAAACCGCCACTTCAGCGGATCAATGATCTCCCAGCGCTCGGCAAGCGCGGGGATTACCTTCAGGTCCTTATCGCGCCGAATCAAGCCTTCCATCACGTTGCTGAGCATGCCCTGCGTGAACGTCTCATTGAGCGTGTAGCTATCGAGCGCGTTGAGATCACCCTGGAAGGCAAACTTGAGCGTCTTGGCTGAGGCAGGCCCAGCCAGAATACTCGCCGCGATCGCTATCGTCGCACCTAGTCGCAAAAGCCGCATATGCACACTCCGGTTTTATGTTCGTCGCAACTGTACTCAGATTGGCGTCGGGCGCGAGCGGCATTTTTCGCCGGCACGCGGTTCCGGCTGACTTGGCTTATTTCTTCTGCGCCCAGTAGAAAAGGATCTGATTGTCGGCACGTTGCGGGATCGACGTGGATTTGGACACGCCCCACGCCAATGCCTGCTGATGCAACGGGAGAACCCCCACCTCGTCATGCACGATCTTGAAAGCATCGTAGATCATAGCGTCGCGCTTTGCCTGATCGGTCTCCGAGGTGACAAGCTTAGCCAGAGCGTCGACCTTCGGGTTGCAGTAACCGCCATAGTTGAATTGCGCATTCTTGCCGTCCGCGTCGCGGCAACCGATGATGTTCGTCAGCACATTGTGGCTATCGAACGAGCCTGGCGTCCAACCCAGCATATTGAACGAGCTATCGTATTTTCCGGTTGGGCCGGCAAACTCGAAAAACTTCGCCTTCGGTTGGGCATTGAGTGTCACTTTGACGTTGATCCGCGCTAACATCGCAGCCACCGCCTGGCAGATCGCAGCGTCATTGACATAGCGGTCGTTCGGGCAATCCATGCGTAGCTCGAAACCATCGGGATACCCGGCATCCGCCATCAGTTTCTTGGCGGCGTCCACGTCGTAGGCATGCCGTTTGAATTCCGCCGACCGGGCAAACAGCAAAGGCGAGATTAAGATAGCCGATGGCGTCGCTTGACCGCGCATGACCTTCGTTTTGATCGCCTCGATATCAACGGCTTGATAGAATGCCTTGCGCACCCGCGGGTCCTTGAACGGATTTTTGCCCTTCACGCTCGAATACTTGAGCTCATCACGAAAAGAATCGAAGTTCAGGAAAATTGTGCGCAATTCCGGTCCGGTCATCACCAGGGATTTCGGATCCGCCGCAATGCGCTCCATGTCCTGAACGGGTACCGGCTCGATCAGATCCACCTCGCCCGATAGTAACGCTGCAACCCGCGTGGCATCGGACTTGATGGTATTGAAGATCACTTCATCGAGATTGTGCTCGACCTTGCCCCACCAGCCCGGGTGCTTTTTGAATACCGTCTTCACGCCGGGTTCATGACTGACAATCGTGAACGGTCCGGTTCCGTTTGCCTTTAGCGCCCAGTTGCTGAGCGATGTCGATTTCGCCGACTGGACTTGCGTTGCCCCGACCGCCTCCGACCACTTTTTGGAGAATATGTACCAAGTATCCCACTCGGCATGCAGAATGGGATTTGGCTGCGACAATATAAAGTCGACGGTGAAATCGTCGACCTTTACCGCCTTCATGTCGGCTGGCGCGCGGCTCTTCAGCTGTGAGGCTTCGGTGCGCATACGCTCCAATGAAAAGACAACGTCATCGGCGGTAAAATCCTCGCCGCCGTGATACTTCACACCTTTGCGCAGATAAAAGCGCCAGCGCGTTGGCTCTGCTATTTCCCACTTTTCGGCGAGACCCGGAACGATCTTGAGGTCTTTGTCGCGCTTGGTCAGCCCCTCCATCACGTTGCCCATCGCACCCAAGGTGAAGGTCTCGTTGAGTGTGTAGGGGTCGAGCGCGTTCAAATCGCCTTGAAAGGCGTATTTGAATGTCACAGCGGCAGTCGGGGCGGCGCTGAACCCAACGGCGGCGGCGGCCAACATCAACGCGGTGGCAACAATGCGCGAATTGCGATGTATAGTGTATTTGTTAAGCTGCATGTGCTGGATTCCAATTTCTGGAATTAACATTTGTCGAGCATCAATTACTTCGTTGTCCTCGATACTGCCGTATTGATCGAGGCAGGTCCAGCGGGGGTTTTGACTCAGACTTGACAACTCACGTGCCATTCCGTCGGGTATGTTGAACCGTTCCTCGCCCGTTAATCTCGCAACCATCGAGCCCGATCATGCCGATTATCAATCGCGTCGCAGCCTTGGCCGACGAGGTTTCAGTTTGGCGCCGCGATATTCATCAACATCCCGAACTTGGCTTCGAAGTGCACCGAACAGCCGCACTCGTGGAGGAAAAACTCAGAAGTTTCGGCTGCGACGAGGTTTTCGGCGGCATCGCCAAGACCGGCGTCGTCGGAATTATACGAGGCCGCAAAAGCGGGTCGAATGCCGTTATTGGGTTGCGCGCCGATATGGACGCACTGCCAATTCAAGAGACAACGGGGCTGGCGTACGCATC
This sequence comes from Hyphomicrobiaceae bacterium, assembly GCA_031367505.1. Classification (GTDB taxonomy): domain Bacteria; phylum Pseudomonadota; class Alphaproteobacteria; order Rhizobiales; family Hyphomicrobiaceae; genus JAKFWF01. The sequence continues at coordinate 29,065 of JANLPY010000172.1, forward strand.
CAGAAACGAAGGCAAGATGCACGCCTGTGGCCACGATGGACACACCGCGATGTTGCTCGGAGCTGCGAAATACCTGGCTGAAACCCGCAACTTCTCTGGTACCGCGGTCCTCATTTTCCAACCGGCCGAAGAGGGCGGCGGCGGTGCACGACTGATGGTCGAAGAAGGTATTATGGACCGCTTCGCCATCGACGAAGTCTACGGCATGCACAATTGGCCAGGCATTCCAGCCGGGCAGTTTGCGATCCGCCCCGGTCCATTGATGGCCGCCGCAGACAAATTCGATATCACGATCGACGGCCGGGGCAGCCACGCAGCCCAACCGCATCTGAGTATCGATACCCTGGCAATCGGATGTCAATTGCACCAGGCCCTACAAATGATCGTTGCGCGCAACGTCGACCCGCTGGATTCCGCAGTTATATCGGTCACCATGTTTCATGCTGGTACGGCGCATAACATCATACCCCAACAGACCCTCCTCGCCGGCACTGTGCGGACGTTACGGCCGGAAACGCGCGCAGTCGTCATCCGGCGCATGCATGATGTCTGCGAACACATCGGCCGGTTGCACGATGCAAAAATCGAACTCAACTACATCAATGGCGTTGGGTGTACGTTCAATCACGCTGAGCCGACGAATGGTGCGATCGCTGCCGCCCGTGATGTCGCCGGCGAAAAAGGCGTGGATACCACGGTATTGCCGACCATGGCCGGTGAGGATTTCTCACTCATGCTCGAGGCAAGACCGGGTGCATTGATTTTCGTTGGCAATGGGCCAAGTGCTGGGTTGCATCATCCCGATTACGACTTCAACGACGGCACGATTGCGGCCGGCGTTTCCTACTGGTCGCGGCTCGTGGAAATGCAGCTACCTGGGTAAAAAGAAAGGCCCGCCGAATGACGGGCCTTTCTGAGGTTAATCCAAAAGATCAACTTACTCCGCAGCTTTCTTTGCTCCGGCTGCCGCGGCCAGCGCTTGGCGCACGCCTTTGCCGTAGTCGGCATGAACCTTGTCGAAATGACCCAATTGGCGCTCGACGATGAAGTCGGGCACGCCGCCCATTGCGGCAGCGATGTTCGAGAACAGGCGGCTCTTCTGTCCGGCGTCGAACAAGTTGAACAGGGCACGAACCTGCACGTAGTCGTCGTTGCCGATCCGATGATTGTAGCGATCGGCGTCGCCCGAGATTTTGAGGGGCGGCTCGGCGACAGCCTTGTTTTCGACAGGTCCGCCAAACGAGTTCGGCTCGTAGTAGGCATCCGGATTAGGGTTGGTATGCGAGAAGAACCGCATCGACCCATCCTTATGGTAATGGTGCACCGGCGACTTCGGCGCGTTGACAGGCAACGCCTCGTAGTGGGTGCCGAGCCGATAGCGATGCGCGTCTGCATAGGCGAAGATGCGCCCCTGCAACATCTTGTCCGGCGAGAAGCCAATTCCGGGCACGATGTTCGACGGTGAGAATGCAACTTGTTCGATCTCGGCGAAATAATTCTCGGGATTGCGGTTCAATTCGAGAATGCCGACGTCATGCAACGGATACTCAGCGTGCGGCCAAACTTTGGTGAGATCAAACGGATTGTACGAGGTCTTGTCGGCGTCCGTCTCTGGCATGATCTGCACTTTGACTTTCCACTTTGGAAAATCGCCGCGCTCAATCGCATGGAACAAATCTTCCTGTGTGGACTCGCGCGTTTCGCCAACAATTTTAGCAGCTTCAGCATTGGTCCAATGCTTGTGGCCTTGCATGTTCTTGAAATGAAACTTGACCCAGTGCCGCTCATTCTTCGCGTTCAGGAACGAATACGTGTGGCTGCCAAATCCATCGACGTTGCGGACCCCGACTGGCAGTCCCCGATCCGACATCAGGATCGTTACCTGATGCAAGCTTTCAGGTGACTGCGACCAGAAATCCCACATTGCCGTCGGAGATCTAAGGTTCGTCTTTGGGTGACGCTTCTGGGTACGAATGAAATCCGGGAACTTGACCGGATCGCGCACGAAAAACACTGGCGTGTTGTTGCCAACGAGATCCCAGTTGCCCTCATCAGTGTAGAACTTGACGGAGAAGCCGCGCACGTCACGTTCGGCGTCGGCGGCACCTTGCTCGCCAGCAACGGTCGAGAAGCGTTGGATGATCTCGGTTTTCTTGCCAACCTTCGAAAACACTGAAGCCTTGGTGTACTGCGTGATGTCGTGAGTAATGGTGAACGTGCCGTGTGCGCCCCAACCTTTGGCGTGGACGACGCGCTCCGGAATACGTTCGCGGTTCTGATGAGCGAGCTTTTCGATCAATTGATAGTCCTGCAGCAGAAGCGGCCCGCGAGCGCCCGCTGAAAGAGAATTTTGATTGTCGGCTATGGGGTTACCGGCCGATGTCGTCAGCGTCGGGCCGGTCTTCTTAGTCTTGTCGTCTGCCATTTTAGTGTCTCCCTAACCATCGCTGAATTTCAATTGCGAAATTGAACTGGTAACGTCGCTTGTGCAAGTGGTGCTCCCTGCGGCTGGTTGACTGTGTAGATCAAGAACTTCCGATGAAGATACCTGTCAGCAGCACCAGGATGCCGCCAAGGACCACCTGCACCAGCGCCGACGTAAACGGAGTTTCCATGTACTTGAAACGAATCCACGCGATCGCCGCGAGTTCAACGGCGACGACGACGCCAGCAACCGTTGTCGCAGTCCAGAAATCCTTGATCATGTAGGGGAGCGTGTGTCCAAGCCCGCCCAACGTGGTCATGACACCGCACACGACACCGCGAATCCATGGATGCCCACGCCCGGTGATTTCACCATCATCCGACAGCGCTTCAGTGAGGCCCATGCTGATACCAGCGCCAATCGACGCCGCCATGCCAACGAGAAACGCATCCCAGCTATTGTGAGTGGCAAAGGCCGCCGCGAATATTGGGGCTAACGTTGATATTGACCCGTCGATCAGGCCGGCCAATCCCGGCTGAACGACCTGCAATACGAACAGCCGTTTTTTGGTCGCATCTTCTTCGGCCCTGACGTCGGGCGTGAGCGAAGTTTCCCCGAGCTTTACTGCCAAACTGCCATGTTTTTTCTCGATTTCGGCCAAATCACCCAGGAGCTTGCGCACATCGGTGTCACGTGCACGTTCAGCGGATTTGCCATAAAAGCTCGCGGCTTCGTATTCCATGATCTCGGCTTGGCGGCGCGCGGCATCGATCCGCAATCCGTCGGCAAGCCAGATTGGTCGCCGCTTGAGAAAGCCGCGCACGTCTTGCCGCGTGATGTAGGGTAATTCCTTACCGAATTTTCTTTCGTAGAGTTCGAGCAGCATATGCCGATGGCCCTGCTCTTCCTCCGCCATCTCATCAAACACGGTTGCGGAGGCTGGATACATAGGCCGCAACTTGGTTGCGAAGTTGAGGTAGATGCGGGCATCCTCCTCCTCGTTGGAAATCGCGAGCGCCAGAACTTCGGGCTCGGTCAATTCGGAGAAGCGCTTCATGTTAGATCTCGTCTCTGCGAAAGTTTAGAATTCTTCTAAACACTTCGCGACGCGCTACGCAAGCTTGGTCCACCGCCGCGCGGCGCCCTTGCATGTATCGCCGGGACGTTGCTTGATGGTGCCGATCGCTATCGACAAAAGGTTCTAACTCAGTGAAGCGTATTGATCCCGACACCATCGTCAAGACCGCCGCCAAATACTCGCAAGGCGTACTCATCGAAAAGGAGCGCAAGCGTCTGATCATTTCTGGCCAGACGGGATTGAAGCCAGACGGCACGATGGAACGTACGACAAAAGCGCAATTCGAACGGGCGTGGAGCAATCTGTTCGCCGTGCTGCACGAGGCCGGCTTCAAGAGGAAACATCTCGTGAAAATTACCATCTTCGTAACGGAGCCCGGTCAGATCGCGACCTTCCGGGAAATCCGCGACCGCGTGATGGAGGGGCACCTGTGCGCTGCCACGTTCATGCAGGTCGTTGGCTTTGCTTCCCCAGACATAAAAGTCGAAATCGAAGGTGAAGCCGTGAAGGAACATGCCTAGATGCTAGCCCTGCGCCCGAACTGCGAATGCTGCGATAAGGATTTACCACCCGACGCTCAGGATGCGGTTATCTGTTCGTTCGAGTGTACGTTTTGTGCCGATTGCGCGGCCCATCGCCTGCCCGGCGGCGTCTGCCCGAATTGCGGTGGCGAGTTGGTGAAACGGCCGGTGCGGCCAGCAGCAAAACTCGGCAAGTTTCCGGCGTCCGGCACACGGATTGTCAAGCCTCATGCCGGTTGCGGAAAGTCCGCCGCGTAGATTGGAGCTGCCCCTATGCCGATCGTCGATTCTGCCCTGTCACCATACCTATCGCGCAATCGTCGCGTGACGAAGCCTGCCGTCAAATCGGCAGGCGGCATCGTCGTGTCGCAAAATCGAGCCGCATCCGAGATCGGCGCGCGGGTATTGAAAGCGGGTGGTCATGCGGCGGATGCGGCCGTCGCGACGGCCTTTGCGTTGGGAATAGTCGAGCCGTGGATGAGCGGAATTGGCGGCGTCGGAGCGGCATTAGCCTTCGACGCTAAATCGGGAAAAGTCACAGCTTTCGATTTCGGCGGACGCTCGCCAAAGGGGTTGAAAACAGAAGACTTCCGCCTCAAAGCCGCTGGCGCCGACGGCGATTTGTTCGGGTGGCCGCTGGTCGAGGGCAACGTCAACACGGTTGGCGCCAAGGCAGTGGTGGCACCAACGCAACCGGCCGGCTTGGCGCTACTGCATAAAGCGTTCGGCCGCCAACGCTGGGGCGATTTGTTGCAACCCGCCGTTGCACTGGCTCGGGACGGACTTGCCGTCGACTGGCATACGACGCTGGTGATTGCGACGGCATTCGCCGACCTGGCCAAGGATCCCGGCACTCGCGAACGGTTCTTGCCCAACGGCGCCCCGCCCGTGCCGCCTGCCGCAACCGATCCAAATTTGTCGCTTCGCTTAAAGATGCGGCAGCTCGCCGAAACGCTCGACATCCTGGCCGATCGCGGTGCCGCTGCCATGTACGAAGGACCGCTTGCCAAGTCGATAGCCGGCGATGTCCGCGCGATGGGCGGTTATCTGACCGAGGCCGATCTGGCAGCTGTCGCACCTCGCACGCCGGCCCCGTTGCAAATCTCGTATGCCGGTCGGACGATTCACGTACTGCCCGAACTCAACGGCGGGCCGACGCTCGCGATGGCATTCAAGCATTTGACCGAAAATCGCGCCAAGCACGGGGCCACTCCGGCCGCCGCCGATTGGCATGCCTACGCGTCGGCAATGCGTCATGCGTGGACTTGGCGGTTCGAACACATGGGCGAAGCTGGCGAGTTAACCGCGCCGACCTCGACCACGCACATGGCCGTCATCGACCGCGATGGCAACGTCGTGACGCTGACGCAAACGCTTCTGTCACTCTTTGGCTCGCGCATTGTGCTGCCACAGTCCGGCATCCTGATGAACAACGGGATCAACTGGTTCAACCCGCTTCCTGGCGGTCCAAACGCTCTTGCTCCGAATAAGCGAGTGCTGGCTAACTATGCCCCCGCAATCATGACCGGCGGTGATCGCACGATCGGTCTGGGCGGTTGCGGTGGGCGAAAAATCATCCCCGGCGTCTTCCAACTCCTCGCGCTCAACGCCGACTTCGGATTTGACCTCGACAGGTCCTTCCACCAGCCGCGTATTGATGTTTCGGGCATCGGCCGCATTGCCGTCGATCATCGCCTTGGTGCCGCGACCTTGGACAAACTGAGTGTCGACTTCGACGTGGTGACAGCCGAGCCGCTCGTTTATACGAACCCGTTCACGATCGCGAGCGCGGTTGCCCGCTCAGGCAGCACCAACGAAGCTGCCACCGAACCCGAACAACCATGGGCCGAGGCGGTATCGGAGGAACAAGTTTGATGTCCCGGCTGTGGACCACCACGTGCAAATCCGTTCGAACTCACCTATATTGAGGCGAACGCCTGCACGCTCAAGGAACGCCGTCCCAATGCCCATGGAAGCTAGCGACATCGAAAAACTGATCCGCGCGACGTTCCCCGATGCGGAAATCGTCATCAAGGATCTTGCCGGCGATGGCGATCATTACGCAGCCCATGTGGTCGCACCTGCATTCCGCGGCAAATCGCGCGTGCAGCAGCACCAAATGGTCTACGAAGCCCTTGGCGGGCGGATGGGAGGCGTGCTGCACGCTTTGGCCCTCACGACCGCTGCGCCACCAGAATAAGCCGGTGGCCAGAATAAGCCGGTGGATTGACTTCGCCACTCAGGCGACGTCATCTTCGCCCCGATTTTTCCGAGTTGACCGGCGATTGCCGGTGCAAGCCTTCACAACAGGACCCGTACAATGACCGACCAGACCGCAGTGCAAGACTGGATCCGCAAGACCATCGCCTCGAACGATGTTGTGCTCTTCATGAAGGGCACATCGAAGTTTCCGCAATGCGGCTTCTCGGCCCAACTCACGCAGATGCTCGATCACCTCGGCGTGACTTACAAGGATGTTAATGTCCTTGACGACGCGAGCATTCGCGAAGGCATCAAGACTTACACGAATTGGCCGACGATCCCGCAGCTTTACGTCAAGGGCGAGTTCATCGGCGGCTGTGACATCGTCCGCGAAATGTTCCAGCAGGGCGAGCTGCACCAATTGATCCACGAGAAGGGCATCCCGCATACCAACCACAGCCACCATGCTTAAGGCTTAAGCTGGCGGCTGGGGCTATCGGCGGTTCACTCAACTCCACGGGCCTCCTGGAATGACGCTCGGCGGACGACGCTTCTTGCTCAGCCTCGCGATTGTCGGGGCGAGCGTGTGTCTAGCGCTCGGCGTCAATCTACCGATCATCAAACTGACCAAGTATGTGTTCTGGTCCAGGGAACACTCGTTGATCTCGACTGTTCGCGCGCTAATCCGCGACGGACAGTTATTTCTTGGCATTACGGTGCTCGTATTCTCGATCATATTTCCAGTTTTGAAGCTGCTTTACCTGCTCCTCGTCTCGACTTTGCCGAACTTGGAGATCCGCCGGCAAGGCAAACGGCTGCGCGCACTGGAGTGGCTCGGAAAGTGGTCGATGCACGACGTACTCGTGCTGGCACTGACGATCTTCTTCATCAAGAGCCAGAGCATCTATGATGCGGCAAGCCTGAGCGGGGTTTACTTTTTCACCGCGGCCGTGATGTTGATGATCCTATCCTACGCCTGGTTGCGAGCCGACGGCGGCGAGGCGGCGTTGCCGGAGCCAGCGCCGGTTGACGCACCGATCTCGGCATTCAGAAACTTTGGCCTTAGTTTCCTGATCATCCTGGCCACGGTGTTCTTTGCGCTCGGCATCATCCTGCCAGTAATCCGCTTCACCACGGTTTACGTTTGGACCAACGAGCACTCGATCGCGACCATCATCTGGGCGCTTTATAAGAATGGCGAATTGTTCCTGTGCATCGTGCTGTTCGCGTTCTCGATCTTTTTCCCGTTCCTTAAGCTTTTCTATTTGCTGACCCTGGTCACTTCGCCCGACCTAGATCCTGAATTCCGCGCCAAAAGCATCTCGACGATGGAGTGGTTAGGCCGCTATTCGATGACCGATGTCATGGTGCTGGCACTGATGATTTTTTACGTAAACTCGTCCGGATATACCGAGGCAACGGTGCTACCTGGTGTCTATTTCTTCGCCGCCTCGGCATTGATGACCATGCTCGCTTACGGCTGGGCGAACGGCGGCACGTCGCGCGCTCAAAACCACCGCTCCGGCTGCGTGAACATCGCTTGATTTCTTTGACAAGTTTAACGGCTGGTTAGCAGCCAATGGCTATGGTTTCAGGATCCTGGAGGCCCGGAACCGATGCAGCCTGTTGCGATTTTCGACGTTTCGATTGTCGTCGTGAGTTACAACACGCGCGATTTGACCGTTGCTTGCCTCGACTCGATCGCCGCCGAAACGCGTTCGTGCCGCTATGCGGTCCATGTTGTAGACAACGCCTCATCCGATGGTTCCCCTGAAGCGCTGAGCGCGCATCGGTTTTGCGACGGATTTATTGCTTCCCCTGAGAACTTTGGCTTTGCCCGCGCCAATAATCTGGCAGCCAGATCGGCGACGGGCGAATTCATCCTCCTGCTCAATCCAGATACCGTCGTTTTGGATGGCGCCATCGATCGCCTGGTGGCGTTCGCCCGTGACAATCCGGCGGCGGGCATTTGGGGTGGGCGCACGCTGTTTGCCGACGGCACGCTCAACCCTTCGTCGTGCTGGGGCCGCATGACCATTTGGAATCTTGCCTGCCGCGCCGCCGGCCTAACCGGCATCTGGCCGAACGCCGGTCTGTTCAACGGCGAGGCCTACGGCGGCTGGCAACGCGATACCGTGGCCAAGGTCGATATCGTTTCAGGATGTTTTCTGCTGATCCGCCGCACGCTTTGGGAACAATTGGGCGGCTTTGATCCGGCATTCTTCATGTACGGCGAAGAAGCTGATTTGTGCCTACGCGCGACCAAGTTGGGCGCCACTCCAATGATTACGCCCGCCGTTCAGATCATCCACCTCGGTGGCGCATCGGAACGGACACGATCAGCCAAGATGCTTAAGCTGCTCGCGGCCAAGTCCATCCTCATCCGTCGCCATTGGAGCCCGGTGTTACAACCGCTCGGGCTCGCGCTGATGGCAGCCTGGCCGCTGAGCCGCTGGCTTGCACTATCAGCGGTCGCAGCACTATGGCCCTCGCCGGCCCGGCACGAGGCTGCGGCCGTGTGGCGAATTCTCTGGGTCCAGCGCAAGAATTGGCTCGCCGGTTATGCCAACCGGGAGCAAGAATTTGCCATTCCGGCACTGGCGTCAATCAATCATTAACCAATCCGTACTTAGGCTCGACATCAGACAAAGCGCGATCGCGGGAAGATATAGCGACAATGACCGACGCCTTGGACCGTGCGCCTCACGAAGTGCCGAATTCGGCGCGGCACAAGCGTTTCACAATCGCAACTCTCGTCAACAATCGCACACACTACGACGAAATGCGTGGGTCGTTCGAGGCCGGAGGCTTTGATCGGGCATCATGCGAATATATCTTCGTCGACAACACCGGTCCGCAACAAACGTGCGCCTATCGCGGCCTGGACCGGCTGCTCAGTGAAGCAAAAGGCGAATACGTTATTTTGTGCCACCAGGACGTCCGCATCGTCGATGACGGCCGCGCCGAACTCGAGGCACGGCTGGAGGAACTCGAAACGCTGGATCCCGCATGGGCCGTTGCCGGCAACGCAGGCGGCATAGCGCCAGGCCGGCTCGCGATCCGCATCACCGATCCGCACGGCGCCAATCGCCACGTCGGCGCCTTGCCAGCCAAGGTCATGAGCCTCGACGAGAACCTGATGATTGTGAAGCGCTCGGCGCGGCTGTCATTCTCCCGCGACCTTTCGGGTTTCCATTTCTACGGCACCGATATCTGCTTGATCGCAGATGTACTGGGACACTCGGCCTACGTCATCGACTTCCACTTGGAACATCTGAGCGGTGGCGTTAAAGGCGCCTCGTTCGCCGTGATGGAGGAGGCATTCCGCGACAAGTGGAGCCATGCACTTCGGCCACGCTTCATGCAAACGACCTGCAGCCTGATCAACTTGGCCGGAGACAGCCTGGGCCGCATGCTCGGGCGAGTTGCTGGGCCACCACTCGCGCGCATCTCCAAGCACTTGCCATCTGCTAGCGGCTGGACCCGCAAATCGGCGTGACGATCCGTGATCCAGCGGCGACCTCGATAGCGGCCACGACGACGCGCGAAAAGTTGATGCGCCAGCTCGGACGCCAAACCGCCCTGCTGTTTTCTGGCTTTGCCATCGCTCAAGTGTGCTCGTTCATCCGTAACGCGATCATTGGATATTCGCTGTCCAAGGGCGATTTCGGAGTTGCCGCGACCATTACGCTTGCCCTGCAGATGCTCGAAACGCTCAGCGACCTGGGGGCCGATCGCCTGCTGGTCCAAGCAACCGACGGTGACGATCCAAGATTGATGGCAGCGGCCCATGCGACGCTTCTCGTGCGCGGCCTGTTCACCGGCGCACTACTCTACCTTTCGGCCGGTCTCGTCGTAGGGTTTTTCGATATTCCGAGCGCCAGGTCTGCCTTCGAAGCGGCAGCCTTGGTGCCGATCATCAAATCCTGCATGCATCTCGATTCACGCCTTCAACAGCGCGACCTGCGCAACCGCAACTTCATCTTGATCGAAGTGGTGCCACAACTGATTTCGTTGGCGGCGACATTGCCAATTCTGGCGTGGTCTGGCGGGTATCGCACCGTCGTGTGGATCGCGGTCTTGCAGGCACTCATTTCGGTTGTGACGTCGCACGTGCTCAGCAAACGTTCGTATGCGGTCGGTCTCGAAACCGAGTTTGTCAAACGCCTGCTCGCGTTCGGCTGGCCGATCTGGTTGAGCGCATTCCCGCTCGTCGTCGTGTACCAAGGCGATCGCATTATCGTTGGCCGGTTGCTGGGGATGGATGCCCTCGCCGGCTACTCGGCAGCTTTCATGATCGCAATGGTGCCAGGATTGCTCGCGGCCAAGGTTGGCCACGCGCTCATGCTGCCCTTGCTGTCGGCGCAGCGCGACAATCTGAAATCATTCTACCATCGCTACTTGATCATGTGCGAAGGCGCGAGCATCGCCGCGGCCGTCTATCTTGCCGGTTTCGTGCTGGCCGGTGGCGTCGTGCTGCCTCTTGCTTTCGGTCCCCAATACAAAGGCCTCGAGCTCGTAGTGGCGTGGCTCGGCGCAATGTGGTCGTTGCGGATGGTACAGGCGGTCCCGGGCATGGCGCTGATGGCGCTCGGTGATACGCGACCGCTTCTCACCGCCGGCATGATCCGGGCTTCGGCACTCGGGCTCGCGTGGGCGGCCGTTAAATTGAACTACGGATTAGCGGGCGTCGCGGCGGCCGGAGTGGCCGGTGAGCTTGCCTCCCTCGCTTACGTGGCTGTTCGCACCGCGCGCGATGTGCCGGGGTTGGCGCGAATGACAATCGTGCGCGCTCAGTTCCCTTTAGTCTCGGGCCTAGCCGCTGCGATCCTTGCCGCGCTGCTTCCAGCGGGTGCTTCACCTTGGCTGCTTTTGCCGCTCACGCTTGTTTTCTGCCTTGCCTCAGCCCTTGCTGGGCTCGCGCTCATGCCTGCCATACGCAACTTCATCGGCGGGCATCAGAGTGAGGAGCCGCCGGCCAACATGATCGCGGAGAGCGCCTATGCCGCCAATTGAGTTGACTATCCCAACCAAATTCAAAAACTCGAAGACAACATTCGACGGTATTGTCTGCATCGGTGGCGAAGATTGGTGGTATCACAATCGTGGTCATTTCGACTTTCAGATCATGCGCAGACTTGCCCAGCGATGGCCCGTGTTGTTCGTGAATTCCCTCGGCGTCCGGATGCCGAGCATCAAAGACAATCGCCTGTTCATGCAGCGGATCGGCCGCAAGCTGAAAAGCTTGGGCAACGGATTGGTCAATATTGAAAACCAATTCTGGGTATTCTCGCCGGTGATGGTGCCTGGAGCGACCGGCCAGAAACTGTCCAGCTGGGCGCTCGCGCCACAAATCAGGCTCGCCGCTGCGCACGCCGGCATTCGCAATCCGGTGCTGTGGATCCATTGCCCGGCTGGCGCGCCGCTCGCCGGCAGCTATGCAGCCGCTGCCACCGTATTGCAGCGAACCGACCGTTTCGAGGCGTTTCCCGAGGGCGATCCAACGGTTCTGGCGGCTCAACTCGCCCATCTGAAGTCCCACGCGGATCTCGTTATCTACGCCAATCCTGCCCTGATGGAATCCGAAGCCGGCACCATCAAATCGCAGGCACTGGTCACCCACGGTGTCGATCTCGATAAGTTCGTCGATGCCGGCGCTGTGGCAAACAGCGATCCACTCGACGTCGCGTTCATCAAGCGGCCACGCGTGGGCTTTATCGGCGGCATTGATGCCCATACCTTCGACATCGATCTATTTTTGGCGGTCGCACGTGCCATGCCGGGCCATCAATTCGTAATGGTCGGTGGATGTTCGCTACCCGATGGATGGTGCGGTTTGCCCAACGTGCACTTCACCGGCCGCAAGCCGTATGAGGAAATTGCAGGCTACATGGCGGCAATGGACGCACTGATTATGCCGTGGAACCGCAGCGAGTGGATTAAGGGCTGTAACCCCATAAAACTGAAAGAATATCTGGCCGTTGGGCGGCCCGTTATTACAACCGATTTCCCGGCACTCGAACCGTGGCGCGATCTTGTCCATGTGGCAGCCGACGCGACGGGCTTTGTGAACGTCATTCAATTGGCACTCACCCAGCCTTCACAAGCACGGCCAGATGTACTTCGCCGCCTTACCGTCGAAACTTGGGATGCGAAGGCCGACGACGTGCGGCGCGCCATATTTGGCCTAGGGTTGTCGTTTGCGCAGGCCACTGTCCAACGAACGCAGACGGCATAAAAGCGCACTTTTTTGCGGCTCTAGGGCTGATTGCAGGCACGGAAAGGGATTTCTGCCTCCCGTTTGCCTTTTGCGTGCCCCTTCGGGTGTGGTACGAGGGCCTCGAATGATCGGTCTTTGGTCGCTTTACGCGAAACCAGCGAAGGTATGTGAAAGATGACGGGGCGGCGCGAGAGCTACGAGTATGCTGATATTCTGTCGTGCGGCAGAGGCGAACTCTTTGGAGCTGGCAACGCTCAGCTCCCGTTACCGCCAATGCTGATGTTCGAACGCATCGGCCTGGTGACCGAAACCGGCGGCGCACACGGCAAAGGTCAGATCACGGCTGAGATGAACATCGCCGGCAACCCGCAAACCGATTGGTTCTTCGCATGCCATTTCAAAGGCGACCCGGTGATGCCCGGGTGCCTCGGCCTCGACGCGCTATGGCAATTGACCGGCTTCTATCTCGGCTGGCTCGGCGCGCCGGGACGTGGTCGCGCGCTCGGTGTGGGTGAGGTCAAATTTTCCGGCATGGTGCTGCCGACGACCAAGAAGATTGAGTACGTCATCGATATGAAGCGGGTCATCCTGCGCAAGCTCAAACTTGGAATTGCCGACGGCGTCATGAAGGCCGATGGCCAGGTGATTTACACTGCGACCGATCTGCGCGTTGGATTATTTGAGACAGGTGACGCACCAGCGCCAGCTGCCGCTTAAGACGCAAAAATCGACTGCCCAAGACTAGCACAAGGACTTTCTCATGCGACGTGTCGTTGTCACTGGAATGGGGATCGTTTCGTCGATCGGCAACAACACCCAAGAGGTGCTGGCGTCACTGCGCGAAGCCAAATCTGGCATCGTCGCTGCGGATAAGTACAAAGAGCTTGGATTTCGCTGTCAGGTGCACGGACAGCCGCATCTCGATTGGGAGTCGATGGTTCCTCGCAAGCCCAAGCGCTTCATGAACGCTGGCATGGCCTGGAACTACATCGCCATGGATCAGGCGATCCGCGATGCGGGGCTGACGGAGAAAGAAGTTCAAGACGAACGCACTGGCATCATAATGGGTTCGGGCGGCCCGTCGACCGTCGCGATCGTTGCTGCAGCCGACGTCACCAGATCAGCCGGCGCACCAAAAAAGATCGGGCCGTTCGAAGTTCCCAAGGCCATGTGCTCTGGACCTTCCGGCGTGTTGGCAACAGCCTTCCAAGTGCACGGCGTCAACTATTCGATCTCATCGGCCTGTGCGACCTCGGCTCACTGCATCGGCAACGCGACGGAATTGATCCAGTGGGGCAAGCAAGACATAATGTTTGCCGGCGGCTGCGAAGAGCTCGATTGGACGCTATCCAATCTGTTTGACGCGATGGGAGCCATGTCCTCGAAGTTCAACGCCACGCCTGCCCGGGCCAGTCGCGCATACGACAAGGATCGCGACGGTTTCGTGATCGCTGGTGGCGCTGGCACCGTGGTTCTCGAAGAATACGAGCGTGCGAAGGCACGCGGCGCCAAGATTTACGGCGAAGTCGTCGGCTACGGCGCGACATCGGACGGCTATGACATGGTCGCCCCTTCGGGCGAGGGCGCGGCACGCTGCATGCGGCAGGCGCTGAAAGGGTTTAACGGACTAGGCATCGGCAAGGTCGACTATATCAATCCACATGCCACGGCGACACCCGTTGGTGATGCTCGCGAAATCGATGCCATCCGCGCGGTTTTTGGCACGGAAGTTCCAGCAATTTCCGGCACGAAATCGCTGACCGGCCATTCGCTTGGCGCCATCGGTGTGCAGGAGGCCATCATCTCGCTGCTGATGATGAAAAATAGCTTTATATGCGAAAGCGCCAACATCGACGAAATCGATCCCGCATTCGCCGATTTGCCTATCGTCCGGCGCCGCCGCGATGATGTTTCGCTTAACTGTGTCATCTCGAATAGCTTCGGTTTTGGCGGGACGAATGCGACTTTGGCATTCCGCAAGATCGAAGGTTAATACAATAGAATTGTCAGGCGGTGATTGCGCCGCCGATGCCCCTGAGTAACGAAATCTACGATTAGGAGTTTCCATGAGCGAGTTCGATATCGCGAAGCCTGGCCCCTTGATGAAAGGCAAACGCGGACTGATCATGGGCGTGGCAAACGACCGGTCGATTGCTTGGGGCATCGCGCGTATTTTGGCCGGACAAGGCGCCAAGCTCGCATTCACCTATCAGGGTGATGCGTTCGGACGCCGGGCCATCCCACTCGCCGAGTCGGTCGGCTCCGAAATCATCGAGCCATGCGATGTCAGCGATTTGGCAAGTGTCGATGCGGTCTTCGATCGTATCAAATCGACCTGGGGCGGTCTCGATTTCGTGGTCCACGCACTTGCATTCTCGGATCGGCGGGAATTGGCCGGCCGCTATGCCGACACCAGCCGCGAAAACTTCACCAATACGATGGTGATCTCGTGCTTCTCCTTCACCGAGATCGCCAAACGCGCAGCCGCTTTGATGCCCAATGGCGGCTCGATGATTACGCTGTCGTTTGGCGGCGCCACCAAGGTCGTGCCGTCCTATAACGTGATGGGCGTCGCGAAAGCCGCACTCGAAGCAAGCGTACGCTACCTCGCAACAGACTTTGGACCGCAGGGCGTTCGCGTCAATGCGTTGTCTGCCGGCCCCATGCGCACGCTCGCCGGGTCGGGCGTGTCGGATGCGCGCGTGATTTTCAACTATCAAAAGGAACATGCCCCGCTGCGCCGGACACCGACACTCGACGAGGTCGGCGGTGCGGCACTCTATCTTTTGTCGCCGATGTCGGGCGCCGTCACGGGCGAAGTGCACTTTGTCGATTGTGGATATTCCACAGTCGCGATGCCGACGCTCGAGGCTTTGAAAGCACAAGAAGCCGGGCCCCAGAGCGTCGGCCGCAGTCCCAGCGAAGCCGCAGAATAAAAGTTTACGGGAATGCTTTCGCGTATCGAGGTAGGACCATGCCAGCCCTCCGCTTTCTTGGCAGCTTGTTTTTACTTCTCGCTGTGGTGATCCTGGTTGCCGACGTAACCAATGCTCGGGGGCCAGGTTCCTCAGGCTTGGCTGTATCGGCGGCCAAACATTGGTCGAGCCTGGCGCCCTCGACCCTCGCTGCCAGTCAAAAATCGGCGCAAGCCGTCAGCCCGTTGCTGTGGGATCCGCTGCTCAAAACGTTTCTCGCAATCCCGGCCTGGAGCATGTTCGCGATACTTGGCGGCGCACTCAGCTATGCCGCTCGCCGGCGTCGCCGTGTAAACATTTTCACGAACTGAGCCAAACACTGACGCGTGCCGCCTCAAGCCAAATTGAGCAGGCGTGATCAGGCACGCCCGTGCATCCAGCGCTCACCTGTCCTATATTGCGCAAGAGAGCCCCGTCCCCATCGAGGACCAACACACGAGGCAGCACCCATGTTTTTCAAGAAAAGCGCGACCATGCCGAGTTCGGAAACGGCACTGCCCGGACGAGCGACGGCGATACCGACCTCAAAAACGCACTTCATCAGCGACCGTTCGTTGAAAGGCCCGTACCCTGCGGGCTACGAGATCGCAATGTTTGGGTTTGGCTGTTTTTGGGGCGCCGAACGCAAATTCTGGGAATTGGCCGAAGGCATTTGGGTGACCTCCGTCGGCTACGCCGGTGGCTTGACGCCCAATCCGACCTACGAGGAAACCTGTAGCGGCAAGACCGGCCACAACGAAGTCGTTCGCGTGGTTTTCGATCCCGCGAAGATCAGCTACGAGGCGCTACTGAAGGTATTCTTTGAAAGTCATAACCCGACGCAAGGTATGCGGCAGGGCAACGACGTTGGCACCCAATATCGCTCAGGCATCTACACTTACGGGCCAAAGCAGAAAGCAGCCGCCGAGGCAGCGAAAGCGGCCTATGCTCGCGTACTCGCCGCCAACGGCTACGGTGCGATTACGACCGAGATTATCGATGCACCGGAATTCTACTACGCGGAAGACTACCACCAGCAGTATCTCGCTAAGGTGCCGCACGGCTATTGCGGGCTAGGTGGTACCGGCTTGAGCTGCCCGGTCGGAACAGGGGTTGCTGCCTAGACCCGCGAGCACATTTAACAACCATTAACCATGGCGGTGTAGCCTCGGCTGTACCGCCATATTTGCGTGACTTAATTGTCAATCGCACGGGGATGCGACGCTCGACGATATGTTCGCCAGCAGCAAAGTGCGGTATTGATACTCGTTCACTTTCGCCGTTGGGACGACGGCCCTAAGTGGAAACATAAGGGGAGAAAGCATGCCCTCGATCAGACCCACCGCGGCTGTCGCGACCTTTGCACTGATATCGGCATGGGGCCTGGCGGTGTACGCCAACGAGCCGAAGACGGCATCGGCGACCCAGGAACCCGCTCCCCCGGCCATTGAATCGACAACCCCGGTCGTTGAAACCACGCCCCCGGCCGTCGTGCTATCGCCAATCAAAGCATTAATTCAACAGCAGCTTTTGGCCCCCGCAATGAAGGCGGCTGACAAGGCCGATCGTGCCGCACTCACCGCCTATTACAGCGAACCCGATAGCGCGATGTTATGGGTCATAGCCGACCGTTTCACGCCCCGCGCGGTGTCAGCAATTGACGAGATCAGGCGCGCTTCCGATTGGGGTTTGACCCCTGCGAACTTCGATACGCCCGATCCCGCTGAGACACTAACAACGCCCGATGCTCAGGCATCCGCAGAGCTGCGCGTTGCATTGGCCGTCCTCAAGTACGCACGTCACGCGCGCGGCGGACGGCTCGATCTCAGTCTGTTCGGGCGAAATATCGATCAAAAGCCGCCTGTGTTGGAACCCAAGCTGGTCTTGCAAGGTATCGCTGTGGCGCCTCAGGCGGATGCATATCTGCGTGGCCTGCACCCTAAGCACCCGCAGTTCGAAAAGCTGAGGCAGGCGCTCCTCGCGGTGCGCAAAGGAGGCGAGACGGCCGAACCTGACGCAGCTGAGGTTCCCGAGAAAAAGCGAACCGGCAAGCAGAATAAGCCGGCCACAGCCGGCAGCAATACGCAGCGCATTCTGGTCAACATGGAGCGCTGGCGTTGGCTGCCGGAAAACCTCGGCACCTTCCACGTGTGGGATAATATTCCTGAATATCGCATGCGTGTGATGAAGGAGGGCAAGGTGGCTCACACCGAGACCATCATCGTCGGCAAGCCGAGTACGCCAACCCCACTGTTTTCGGCCGATATGAAATACGTGATTTTCCACCCGACGTGGGGGGTGCCGGATGGCATCAAAATGAACGAGATTGCGCCGGTGCTGCGCCGGTCGTCGACATCCAGCTTTTGGGGTGGCGGATCGGATCCGGCCATTCTGCGCCGGCACAATCTAACCGTCAGCTACAATGGCCGGCCTGTTGACGCTGCGTCAGTCAATTGGGAAACCGCCGATATTCGCAATTTCCAGTTCACTCAGCCACCGAGCAGCTCCAACGTGCTGGGTGTGGTGAAATTCCGCTTCCCCAATAAACATGACGTCTACATGCACGACACGCCAGAACGGAACCTGTTCTCTCGCGCCGACAAAGCTTTTAGCCACGGCTGCATGCGGGTGCAGAACCCACGGCGCCTCGCCGAAGTGCTTCTGGCCGAGGATAAGGGATGGTCATCCGCGCAGGTAGGTCATGCGATCGCGGCTGGAGGCACGCAGGAGGTTACGCTTGCGAAACAAGTCCCCGTGCACGTGACGTACTTTACAGCGGTGGTCGACGACGACGGGCGTCTCAAAACGTATGGCGATATATACGGCCATGACAGCCGCGTTGCATCGGCCCTCGATGGCCGCCCCATCAGGGTGATCGCGCCGGTAGATCCATCATCGGTCCGCACCCCGCGCGAAGTCCGACGCACCTCGATACAAGCATCCCGATCGGGCAACGACGGTGGATTGGCGACACTATTTTCGGGACTGTTCGGGAACTGACCAAATTAGATTTCGGACTTGAGTGGCCGTTGCAGCAATTGTTCGATCGCCTCGTCGATTGAGCAACGGCCCTCGAGGATTTCGTTGACGGCCGAAACGATCGGCACCTCGATGCCATGCTTGACCGCGAGTGCCGCAACGACGCTGGCGGTATATGCGCCTTCGCTGGTGCCTTTTTGGGTGCCAAGAATGTCCTCCAGCCTGCGGCCCTCGCCCAGGGCCAATCCTAGCCTGAAATTGCGCGACTGCGCGCTGGAACAACTCAATACCAGATCACCCAGTCCGGAGAGCCCGCCAAGCGTTTCAGCACGTGCTCCTAATACGCGTCCTAGACGGTTGAGTTCGGCGAAGGAGCGCGCGATTACTGCCGCTCGGGCACTTTCGCCAAGCTTGCGGCCAACGACGATCCCGCACGCGATCGCCAGTACATTTTTGACAGCGCCGCCGACCTGTGCACCAGCCAAGTCGTCCGAAACATAGAGACGGAACGTGGGAATGCTCAGGGCTTCGGCGACGGCGCGCGCGATATCGATCGTGCGCGCGGCCAGTGTCACGGCCGTCGGCAGACCACGAACCACATCGTCCGCAAAGCTTGGACCGGATAGCACGAGCGGTTCAGCCGCAGGGCACATCTCCGCTAGGACATCGGTCATAAACGCTGCAGTGCCACGCTCAAGGCCCTTCGCCGTTATGACGATGCGTGTGCCAGGTCGCAGGATCGCTCTGAACTTACCCAGCACGTCTCGAACGGTCTGCGCTGGTGTGGCGATCAGAACGATATCGCGATCGGCGAGGGCTGCAGTGTCGGCTGTGGCCAGAACGCTTGGCGCCAGACTGACACCCGGCAACCGGCTGGCATTGGTATTCGTCCGGTTGATCTCAACTGCTGCCTGCGGATTTCGACACCACAACAGCACGCGACCGCCGCCTGGCACTTGCGCCTTGGCGGCGACCTGGGCGAGTGCAGTCCCCCAGGCTCCGGCTCCAATCACACCAATCGATGATGGCGGCATCGCTTTATCCTTCAAGCCTTGGCTCCGTGCCGCCCATGCCCAAGTGCCGGCACTGCATCGGCATCGAGCGGCCAGCGTGCGCGCGGGGCAAAATCGAGTTGATCTGTCAATCCGAGGACGAACCGCTCGGCGCCGGCCCACGCGATCATGGCACCGTTGTCGCCGCACAACGAAATCGGTGGCACATGGACGCTCCAGCCTAGATCGCCAGCAACTGACTCAAGCCCCGCCCGCAATCGCTTGTTGGCGGCGACGCCGCCCGCAATCACCAAGCGGCGGGGCGTATCATTGTCATACTGCGCTTCGGCCCACCGAAAAGCATGACGGCAGCGATCAGCCACGCTTTCGGTGACGGCTGTCTCGAAACTTGCGCAAAGATCCGCGATGTCACGTTCCGACAATGGCGAGAGCTGTTGCGCCTGACGCCGGACCGCCGTCTTCAATCCAGCGAACGAGAAATGCGGCTCCGGCCGGCCGGCCATCGGGCGGGGAAATGCAAATCGGGCAGCATCACCGTCCAGCGCCGCCCGCTCGACGTTCGGGCCGCCGGGCTGCCCCAAACCGAGCAATTTCGCGGTCTTGTCGAACGCTTCGCCGAGTGCATCGTCGATGGTCGTTGCGACGCGTTCATACGCGCCCACGCCCCGCACATGTAAAATCTGCGTGTGACCGCCTGACGCAAGCAACAACAGATAAGGCGGTGCTAAGCCCTCGGTCAGGCCGACGGTCAAGGCATGAGCCTCGAGGTGATTGACGGCGATCAACGGTTTTCCCGTCGCAAGCGCCAGCGCTTTGGCGGTGGTCAGCCCGACGATCAAGCCACCGATGAGTCCCGGGCCCGCAGTCGCCGCAATCACGTCGATGTTGCGCAACCCGACGTCCGCTAGCGATAATGCCTCGGCAATAATGACATCCAGACATTCGACATGAGCGCGCGCAGCTATCTCCGGCACCACGCCCCCGAATGCGCGGTGCTGCCCCCACTGCGACCGCACGACATTGGATAGAATACGGCCCTTGCCTTCTTTGTCCCGCAGCACAACGGCGGCTGCCGTTTCATCGCAACTCGTCTCGATCCCAAGGACGAGGCAATCGCGCGCGGGCATCGGCGATGAGATTTGCGGTATAGTAGTCACCAAGTCGACCTTCGCTTGCCGTTTGCCTTGTGCCCGGCGGATAGGGCATGAAAGGCGCTAAGTTCACATTCACCGTCCGAGCGCTACCACCCAGAGAACACGCCGTGCAAGCAAACCCCTCGGAATTAGCGACAAAGATCCGCATTGGCACGCGCGGATCGCCGCTGGCGTTGTGGCAGGCCGAAGAGACCAGACGCTGTCTGATGGCAGCGCACGGATTATCGGAAGCTGCCTTCGAGATAAGGGTCATCAAGACTTCCGGCGACCGCATCCAAGATCGGCCGCTATCGGAAGCCGGCGGCAAAGGGCTGTTTACCAAAGAGATTGACGAGGCACTCATAGCGCACGAGATCGATATTGCCGTCCACTCGTTGAAGGATTTGCCGACCGTTTTGCCAGCAGGGTTTGCCATTGCCGCCGTGTTGCCGCGCCACGACGTGCGCGACGCATTCGTCAGTCTCAAGCATGCCTCGATCGCGGCATTGCCCAAGGGCGCGACACTTGGGACATCCTCCTTGCGGCGACAAGCGCAAGTTCGGGCGCTGCGGCCTGATCTCGTGGTCGTCGGATTTCGCGGCAATGTGCAGACCCGTCTGCAAAAACTCGCCGATGGCGTAGCGGATGCGACGATGCTGGCGTGCGCTGGTCTCGATCGGCTGGGGTTGAGCGATCGCATCACAACGCGGATCGAAACCACCGAAATGCTGCCGGCTTGCGCGCAGGGCGCTATCGCCGTCGTCGCGCATGCAAACGACGAGCGCACTATGCGGCAGCTCGCAGCACTAGACCATGAAGCATCCCGATTGTGTGTCGCAGCCGAGCGGGCATTCCTCGCCGTGCTCGACGGTTCCTGCCGCACGCCGATCGCGGGACTGGCGACGCTGTCCGGCGGCACGCTGACGTTGCGCGGCCAGGTGCTTTCTCCAGACGGACGTCGTAGTCTCGAATGCCTGCACGAGGGAACCGCATCGGCCGCATTCGTGATCGGCGAACGGGCAGGTGCCGATCTCTTGACGCGTGGCGCGGCCAAATTATTCGATGGATCTATTTGATGCGATTGTTGGTAACGCGGCCCGAACAGGATTCGGTCGTCTTCAAATCGGAACTGATTGCGCTTGGTCACGAAGTGACGATCGAGCCGCTGTTGACGATCTCGACCGTCAACACGGACGCCATCGACATTGATGGCGCTCAAGCCTTGATCGCGACGAGCCGCAACGGTTTGCGCGCGCTCGCCGAAGGACCGCACATCGATGAAGCCAAGAAACTGCTGTTGTTCGCGGTCGGCCCTGGAACTGCGGCGACTGCCCGGCAGCTGGGTTTCACCTCAATTGTAGAGGGTCCATCCAACGCACGCGAACTGGTGCCGATCATCGCTGAGCACGCCGAAGTCAACGGCGGCCCCCTCGTGCACCTGCAGGGCGACACGGTTGCCGCCAACTTCGTCGACGAGTTGCATCGGCTCGGCTTCTTTGTGACGCAACCGATTGTTTATACGACCTCGGTCGCGGATCGTTTCGCCAGCGCGACCGTTGCCAGCATGCGTAACAAGCGGATCGACGGCGTCGTTTTGTTGTCCCCTCGCACTGCACAGGTTTACGCGGGACTGGTTCTGCAGCACAACTTGGCGGCCGCTTGTCGTGGGATTGTGCATTTTTGTATTTCGCCAGCAGCCGCATCCAGCCTTACCGAACTGGAAGGTGTCCCGATAAAGGTTGCTGAACGGCCAAATCTTCAAGAAATGCTTGCACTTATCGGCCCGGTCGCGGCAAAATCGTAAGGGTCTCGTACCGTTCCAGATGGATTGTGCGGTGGCTTTGCCGAATTTGATTGTGATGTCGAAGTCTGACGGTTTAAGCCGCTGACTTAGGGTTTGAGATGGCTGCTTGGATCTGCGATAGAGAGCGGCTCGTTGCGTAGTGGAGGGTTTTCTAGCATGTCAGGCAGCAACGATGGTTCGGGCAAAGGCCCAGGTAAACCAACACCCGATGCGACCGGCTCGAAGAAGCCATCAGCGCTGATCGATTTGAAGGCGACCGAAGTCAAGAGCCCGGAGCCGAAAGCTGCAGAGCCGGCGGCCGAAAAGCCATCAGTGAGCGCGACTGCCGGGGCATCGAAACCGTCGGGTCCAGCCACCGTCGAAATCAAGCCATCGACCACCGGCTCTTCTTCAGTTCCACCCGCCACAAAGCCTGCTGAAAAGCCCGCAACCGCAAGTTCAAGCAGCGCCAAATCCAGCGGTCCAATTGCCACGCCTGCGACCAAGACGATGAAATCAAGCGGCGGGATTGCGGCAATCGCAACCCACCTATTCGCCGGCGTTGCTGGTGGTTTCCTGGCGCTATTGGGTGCCGACACGATTGCACCTCAGCTCGGCCTCACCGGTCCTGGCACCAGCATGAGCGAGATGCAGAAGCGACTGGCAGCAGTCGAAGATGCGGCCAAGGTCAAGGGTAATGCTGCATCGGGCGAAGTCGCGCAAAAGCTGGCGGCCGCCGAAGCTCGCGTGGCGAAGTTGGAAGAATTGGGCCGTGTACTTCCCGGCATGACCGAGACGCAGATTAAGCTTGCAGCGGAAACAAAAGCGCTGACTGAAAAATTGAGCAAGCCGGCACCTGGGGCCGACGCCGAAAAGCTGTCGAAACTTGAAGAAATGCTTGGCGCCCTTTCGGCGGCCGCCGGTACCGACCCTCAGAAGGGCCGCATCCCGCAGCTTGCACAAATCACCGGCAAACTTGCTGATCTCGAGGCCACGCTCAACGGCCAAATGGCAACCGTTCGCAAGAACGTGACGCAAGACGTCGAGGCGCGCCTTGGCCAAGCGACTGAAGCTGCCGAACAAGCGCGCTCTGGCGTACAACGGATCGACCGCGATTTATCGGCCGTAAAGACCGATGCTGCGCGCACAGTCCAACGCCTCGATGGCATTGATCAGGCATTACGGGCTGTCAAAGAGGAAACGACCGGCCTGAAGGGGGAGATGGCAGGGCAGCTCAAAACAGTTGCACGCGCACAAGATGTTTCCAGCGCACTCGCACCGCTAACCACCAAGCTGTCATCGATCGAGCAAAACATTGCAGGCGTCGTCAAGAGTGAAGACGATCGACGCGCCACAGCCGAGCGGATCGTGCTTTCGCTCGAGCTTGCCAATTTGAAACGCGCGCTCGATCGTGGCGGCTCGTTCGCAACCGAACTCAATGCTGTCCAAAAGGTCGGCGGCGGCAAGCTCGATCTCAAGGCGCTCGAAGGGTTCAAGGATAAGGGCATTGCTTCGACTGCGGCCCTCAGCGCCGACTTCCGCTCGGTCGCGTATTCGATCATTTCCGCCGACGCCGAACCAGCCGATGCCAGCGTCGTCGACAAACTGATCTCGGGTGCGAAGTCAATTGTCCGGGTACGCAAATCGTCCGCCGAAGCAGCCGAAACGAGCGCCGAAGCGATTGCCGCGAGAATGGATGCCGCGTTGAAGGCAAATCGCCTGGGCGACGTTCTCGACGAAGCGAAGAAGCTATCGCCGAAGGCGCGGACGGCTGGCGCTGCGTGGCTCGCTAAAGTCGAAAGCCGCGCCGCCGTCGACAAAGCCGTCGCCGACGTCGAATCCCAGTTAAAAGCCGCACTAGCCAGCAAGTCGTGAGATAGCAATTTTTTCTGAGAGCGAAAGAGCAGTAGCGTCATGGTGCGTCTCGTCTTGTTTCTCATCGGTGTCGCTGGTCTCGCAGCGGCGCTGTCCTGGCTCGCGGACCGGCCCGGATCGATCAACATCGAGTGGCAGGGCTACACGGCCAACCCGACCGTGTTCCATGCGGTTATCGGCATAGCTTTGCTGCTGGCCTTGACGCTGGTTGCTTGGTCGATCATCCGGCAGATCTGGCAAAGCCCGTCCAACATCGGCAACTTCTTCCTCAAGCGTCGCAACAAGCGCGGACTGGAATCGCTATCCAGCGGCATGATTGCGATTGGCGCTGGTGATCGTTCACTCGCCACCCGCTATGCAATCCAAGCGCGCAAGGCACTGCCAAATGAGCCGCTGACCCACCTTTTGAGGGCGCAGGCCGCTCAACTGTCGGGCGACCGCACGACCGCGCGCCGGATTTTCGACGCCATGCTCGCAAACCCCGATACCGAGCAACTTGGATTGCGCGGCCTGTTCCTCGAAGCCGAACGCGAAGGTGAGACGGAAGCCGCCCGCCAGTACGCGGAGCGCGCGCTATCCCTCAACCCCAAGCTCGGCTGGTCGGCCGACGCCTTGTTCGATCTCCAATGCAAACAATCCGATTGGCCAGCCGCCCTCGAGACGTTGAGCGTTGCAAAACGGCACGGGCATATCGAGAAGCCG
This sequence comes from Hyphomicrobiaceae bacterium, assembly GCA_031367505.1. Classification (GTDB taxonomy): domain Bacteria; phylum Pseudomonadota; class Alphaproteobacteria; order Rhizobiales; family Hyphomicrobiaceae; genus JAKFWF01. Next base: position 53,950 of record JANLPY010000172.1, read on the forward strand.
GCAGCCGATCGCCGCCGTGCCGTGCTGCTCACCGCCCAGGCACAATCGGCCGAGGACGCCGATCCCGACAAAGCTATGGCGTTGTCAATCGAAGCACAGGGATTGGCACCCGATCTCATTCCGGCGGCCGGCATCGCTGGCCGACTGTTGGCCGCTCGCGGCAATACCGCCAAGGCTGCCAAGATCCTCCAAAAAACGTGGCGCAAGTCGCCGCATCCCGACCTCGCGACCGCCTATGCTTACGCCCGCATCGGCGACAGCCCGCGCGATCGCCTGACCCGCATTTGCCAACTCGCGGACCTCAATCCTCATTCAATTGAAAGTCCAATTGCGGTTGCCATCGCAGCGATCGAGGCCAAGGACTGGAGTGTCGCGCGCAAGGCCATCGCGCCCTTGCTCGAGTCGCGACTGACGCAACGCGTCTGCACGCTGATGGCAAAAATAGAGGGCGGCGAACACGGTGATGCCGGTCGGGTTCGCGAATGGCTCGCTCGTGCCGTCAACGCGCCCCGCGACCCGGCGTGGACGGCGGATGGCATCGTGTCGGAAACGTGGTCGCCGGTATCGCCCGTTACCGGCCAATTGGATGCTTTCCAATGGCGCGTGCCGGTGGAACATGCCGAACCGCGCGACCAAGACACGATCTCTGGAAAACTCGAGGAATTAGTCGCCCTCGGTGCTCGCGCCGACATTGCCCCACATGAAACATCGGTTTCGTTGCCTCAGCGCCCAACACGGCCCGCTGCAGCGCCGGCTCGCGTCGCCGAGGATGCCGACATCGTAGAGGTCGCTGCGGCGCCGATGGCTGCCCCGGCGGCAGTCCCGGAGCCTGCTCGAAAAGTTGCAGCGCCCGCAACCGTCAAGACTGAAGCACCGGTTCAGCCTGCCACTGCGGCTCCCATTCCGCTGAAAGTGGCGGCCACGCGCACATCCGTACCGCAGACGAATTCCACCTCGGCTCAGGCCATGGCCGATGGCGTGCTGCGCACGGTTCGCGCTGGAAATACCGGGGCGTCCGGTGGCCTGTCGAAGCCCGTGCCGCACACCTACGCCGTGCCGCAGCATGCACCCGATGATCCAGGGCTCGATGAGCCAGATGTCAGCAAACATAAGCGGCCTTACACCACGCCTTACACGAGACCGGCAAAACAGCGCACTTGAGCGTCGCCAACTACACTTGAGGAGCTATTCGTCCGATGAAGACCCGTGCCGCCGTCGCCTTCGAAAAGGCCAAGCCCTTGGAGATCGTCGAAGTCGATCTCGAAGGCCCCAGGCAAGGCGAAGTGCTCGTCGAGATCAAAGCAACGGGCATCTGCCATACGGATGAATTCACCCGATCGGGCGCGGACCCAGAAGGATTGTTTCCAGCCATTCTCGGCCACGAGGGCGCGGGCATTGTTGTCGACGTCGGGCCCGGCGTTAAGTCACTCAAAAAGGGCGATCACGTAATCCCGCTGTATACGCCCGAATGCCGCGAGTGCGAGTATTGCCGCAATCCTAAGACCAATCTTTGCCAGTCGATCCGCGTCACACAGGGACAGGGGTTGATGCCCGATGGCACCAGCCGGTTCTCGTACAAGGGCCAGAAAATCCACCACTACATGGGTTGCTCGACGTTCGCCAACCACACGGTACTGCCCGAGATTGCGCTCGCCAAGATCCGCGCCGACGCTCCCTTCGACAAGGTCTGCTACATCGGCTGCGGCGTCACCACCGGCATCGGCGCGGTCATCAATACCGGCAAAGTCGAACCCGGCTCCAATGCGATCGTATTCGGCTTGGGTGGCATCGGCCTCAACGTCATCCAAGGCCTGCGATTGGTCGGCGCCAACATGATCGTCGGCGTTGACTTGAACCCGGCGCGCGAAGCCTGGGGCCGCAAATTTGGCATGACGCACTTCGTCAACCCGAAGGATGTAAAAGGAGATCTCGTCGCGCACCTTGTCGCGCTGACCAACGGTGGCGCCGACTACACATTCGAATGCATCGGCAATGTCGACGTGATGCGCACCGCACTAGAGGCCTGTCACAAGGGCTGGGGCGAAAGCATCATCATCGGCGTCGCTGGCGCGGGCCAGGAAATCAAAACCCGCCCCTTCCAGTTGGTCACCGGCCGCTCGTGGCGCGGCACGGCCTTCGGTGGCGCGCGAGGCCGCACCGATGTACCCAAGATCGTCGATTGGTACATGAACGGTAGAATCGAAATCGACGCAATGATCACACATACGATGCCGCTCGAGGATATCAACAAGGGCTTCGATCTGATGCACGAGGGCAAGAGCATTCGCGGCGTGGTGATCTACTAGTTCGGGTTTTCGCACCGGCGAAATACCGGGCTGCGCGCGAGGAACCATCCGAGCGCCAAAACTTGCAATGTGAGGAACGCGCCGAAGGCAAACCGGTATGCCTCTGGTGGATAGCCGCCGGAGGCGACCCGCGGATACAGATCAATCAGCGCTCCAATTCCGGATTGAACAACGAACGCTGCTGCAAAGATCACGAGGTTCATTGCGGTATTGGCGCGCCCCGAGAGAGCGCCGCCAAAATGGCTCGACAACCACGGGTAGGCAAGGATCGCCACCTGGCCGACGCAGCCAAAGAGCAGCCACGCCCACATCGAAACCGCGACTGGGGCAAAGATGATGACTGTCTGGGCGCCAAGAAATAGCCCGATGAAACCAACCATCACCTTCAGCACGTTCACCTTGCGGCGAACGAACCAATCGGCGACAGCGCCAGTGCCGAGAATGCCGACGAAGAAGGCGGCGGCCATTATGAACAGCGCATTGGCAACACCGGTTCGATCGAGACCCGCAACATCGCGCATCCACGGACCGCCCCACAGCGTTTGGATCGCAATATGCGTGCCGGCGGTCGCAGCCAATAACGGCGCCAGAGCAAGGAATCCCTTGTCGCTATAGATGCCTCCAATCTGGCGAAACTGCTCGGAGAGAGGCACGGTGGCCGGCGCATTGCCCCGCTCGGGTACTGCCACATAGATCAAGAATGCGACGGCTGCCGTTATCGCGACGAGACCTGCGAAGGCAGTTCGCCAACCGAACGCTTGAACCGCATACTCCATCGGGGCGGTCGCAACCATCAAGCCGAGCGCGCCCAATGACATGACCAGCGAGTTTGCAAGAGCACGACGCGGCTCCGGCACCCAAAGAACGACGGCCTTGAATCCGCTCATCAATCCGCCGGCGAACCCCAAGCCGATCAGCGCGCGCGCCACGGTCAACGTCGCGACATTGCGTCCAAGCACGAAACCGATGCCGCCGAGTGCTGCACAAGACAACAATACGATTTGCACGCGACGCGGCCCATAACGATCGAGCGCGACGCCCAGCGGCAACTGAAAGATTGCAAATGCCAATAGATAGGCGGCGGTCAGAACCCCAAGCTCACTTGCCGATAATCCCAGCTCGCTCACCAAGTCCGGTGCGACCACAGCGTTCACCGCCCGGAACAGGTAGGAGAGGAAATATCCCAGCGCGAACGGCAGCAGAACCATCGCAGTGCGGCCCACGGTTAGGTATTGCGCAGGTACTGCTTCGAGTTTTGTCATGATTGCCATTCGATTGGGCTGCCGGATTATCTGTTTTGCCATAGCAAGCTCGCGCTGCCGGGCAAAGCGCGCTAAACGCAGCGCGCATATGCCATTGCCACTGCTTTCGTGAAAGCTGCACCATGACCCGCACGCCCGAACTCGACACCACAGCTCTGAGCCCCGAACAACAACGCGTATTCGATGCAATTCGCTCAGGACCGCGGGGCCGCGTGCAAGGACCATTGAAAATCTGGCTACAGAGCGCGGAGCTCGCGGACAAGGCGCAGGCGCTTGGCGCATATTGCCGTTACGGCACGTCGCTTCCCCCTCGCCTGTCGGAGTTGGCGATCCTCGTTATGGGTGCCCATTGGCAGGCGGGCTTCGAGTGGTGGGCGCACGCGCCGATCGCTGCTAAAGCTGGCATCGATGAGACGGCAATCGAGGCGATCAGACGTGGGGCGACACCATCGCTGGCTCTAACCGACGAGAAGGCGGTCTATGCCTTCGCCCACGAACTCGTCACCAAGCGACGCGTGTCCGATCTAACGTATGCAGCCGCCATCTCAGCGCTCGGACAGAAAGCCGTCGTCGAACTGGTCGGAATTCTAGGCTATTACACGCTGATCTCGATGACGATCGTCGCCTTCGACGTGTCCCTGCCGGACGGCGCGGCGGATCCATTCGCCGGCCAGCCGAAACTCGGGTGATTTACCGGTGCTTGAACACTGCTTTGCGCTTCTCGGCGAAGGCTGCCATGCCCTCTTTCTGATCCTCGGTCGCAAACATTGAATGGAACACGCGGCGCTCGAACTTTACGCCTTCGGCGAGTGTCGTCTCGTAGGAGCGGTTGATCGCCTCCTTGGTCATCATCGCCGCTGGTAACGACATGGCGGCGATCGTATCGGCAGCCTTCATCGCCTCGGCGATCAACTCCGCTGCCGGCACAATGCGGCTGACAAGGCCCGAACGCTCAGCCTCAGCGGCATCCATCATGCGGCCGGTGAGGCACATCTCCATTGCCTTCGATTTGCCAACAAAGCGGGTGAGCCGTTGCGTGCCACCAGAACCCGGCATCACACCAAGGCGAATTTCTGGTTGGCCGAATTTCGCGGTATCGGCCGCAATGATGAAGTCGCACATCATGGCAAGCTCGCAGCCACCGCCCAGCGCAAAGCCCGCCACCGCCGCGATCACCGGCTTGCGGCATAGCGTAACGCGTTGCCATGACTCGATGAAGTCGCCCTTGTAGACCTCCATGTACGACTTGGATTGCATCTCCTTGATGTCCGCGCCGGCGGCAAACGCCTTCTCCGACCCAGTAATCACGATGCAGCCAATGTTGTCGTCGGTCTCGAAGCCGTCGAGCGCCTTGGTCAGGTCGTTGATCAGCGCCGCATTCAGCGCGTTAAGCGCCTGCGGACGGTTAAGCGTGATCAGTCCAACGCGTCCACGTGTCTCGACGATGATGTTTTCGAAAGCCATGAGAAACGCTCCTCAGCGATGATGATTGCCTGTTGTAGGCTGGAGCTGAGCGTTTGCGAAGCCCCGCGAGCACGACTCAGAACAGCCGGCTGCCGTTCGCAACCTTCAAGTCCGGTTTGAACATGACGACCGCACCTGCTTCATCGGGAAAGCCCACCGTCAGCACTTCCGACATGAACTTGCCGATCTGGCGAGGTGGAAAATTCACCACCGCTGCCACCTGCCGGCCAACCAGTTCCCCGATCTTGTAATGCACCGTGATCTGCGCCGATGATTTCTTGATGCCAATTTCCGGACCGAAATCGATGCGCAGCTTAATCGCTGGTTTGCGCGCCTCGGGATAGGGCTCCGCCTCGACGATCGTGCCGACCCGGATGTCGACCTTCATGAAGTCGTCGAAAGTAATTGCCGGCGCGGCGGCATCGTTAGCACTCACGTCGACGTCTCCATCTGGTCAGAGCGGTTTCGGCTCGCCGCTAGTGTCGGCGCTAGCGCTGTCTTGCTTGCGGGTCGAGGCGGTCGTGAACATCTCGACAACGCGAGACACCGACCCGCAAATACCATCGAACGTCTGCAAGCTTTGCTCACCACGGCGAAGACGCCGATCGAGGGCAGCCATTGTCCGGGCCAGCCCCGCATCATCGTCCTTCAGCCAGGTCTGCAGCACCGACGTGTAAACCGACGCCAACCCGAAGACGCGAACCGTCCCACCAACACCATTGAGAGGGATGCCGGCTGCGTTCAACATCCACGCTTGCGACGCGAACAAACGTTTGGCCACATCAGTGTCAAAGCCGATCGAGCCCATGATCGACTTGAGACCAACCTTGTAGGGTTGCATTGCGTCGAAGCGACTCATCACGACTTCAAAGATTGCGTCGCGTGGCAGCGTTCCAGGCTGTGGCCGCGCAGCCTTCGCCAGCACCACATCGTCGATCTGGCGCATGAAGGACTGTACAATTTGCGACTTCGAGCCGAACTCTTTCCGCATTTCAACAAGCCCCAAGCCGCTGGCCTCGGCAATATCGAACAGGGTTATTTCCGCCCACGGGCGTTCAGCGGCAAGGCGAAGGGCAGCCGTGACAACACGGCCTTTCGTGGTCGTCGGATCGATCATGACAGCCTCCAAGTGCGCTCAGCTGCGGCAGTATACACGACACCGGCATGTTGGTTCAGGCGCTGAGTTCGCGGCTTCGTTTAGTCGCAGCAGCAACGGCGCGGTCCATCAACGCCTCCATGCCACCTGGTGCCATCAGCACCTCAAGCGCTGCAGCGGTTGTGCCATTCGGTGAGGTCACATTCCGCCGCAGCGTTGCTGGATCTTCACCGCTGAGACGTAGGAGCTCGCCTGAACCGGCCACGGTTGCATCAGCCAATTGGCGCGCAAGTTTTGGATCGAGGCCGGCTTCGACACCGGCGTGGGCCAGGCATTCGGCCAGCAGAAACACGTACGCCGGTCCGGAGCCTGATACCGCCGTCGCTGTGTCTATGAGTGACTCATCCTCAACCCATCCGACTTGTCCAATTGCCGACAGCAGTTCGGTGGCGAGATCGCGTTGGGCTGGCAACACGTGAGGATTGGGGCAGCACACCGTTATTCCACGCCCAACGGCCGCGGGTGTATTCGGGATCGATCGGATGATCGCGGTGTGAGCTGGCAGGTGCTTGGCAAAGCTCGCAATCGTGCGCCCGGCCGCGATCGATAAAACGACCGTCGATGGTCCAGCGCGCTTGGCGACGGCCGGGAACACATCTTCCATCACTTGTGGCTTGACCGCAATCAGCAGCACTGCCGGTTCAGGCATCGAGGCCGGCAATGTTGCATGCACCGCAATGCCGTGCTGCTTTAGCAGCGTTGAGACTTCAGGCGGCGGGCCCGGATCCTGCACCAATACTAGCTTCGGATCGAGCCCGCGTGCGAGCCAGCCCGCCAGCATCGCCCCACCCATTTTACCGGCACCAACGAGTACCAGCGGGCCGCTCAGTGCAATCGCCATCAACGCCACTCCGAACTCGACTTGAACTTACGCTTGGCCCTCGGTCTGGAACATGGTCGAGACCAGCGCTTCACGACTTTCCTTGCCAGCCCATACCACGAATTGGAAGGCTTGATAGTAGCGCTCGCACACCTCGAGGGCCGCTTTGAGCAGCGCTTCGCACTGCCGGGCGGTCGCCGCCGTGTCGTTTAGCATCAAGCCTTGCCGGAACATGATGAGACCGTCTTGCGTCCAAACGTCGAAGTGGCCCAGCCAAAGTTGCTCGTTGATCTGCGCAACCAGACGATAAATTTCAGGGAGCCGGTTTTCAGGAACTTTGAAGTCGAAGGCGCAAGCCAGGTGAAGGGATTCCAGATCATCGCGCCAGTTGATCGAGACGTGGTAGTCCGTCCAGCTACCGGCGACGACGAGTGTCAATTCATCTTCACTCGCCCGCTCGCATGGCCAGTCGTGTGTAGAGGCGACATCCTCCACCAGATCGATCGGATTGCCGACGCGCGCAAATCTCATCTCAGCGGATGCCATTTTTGTCCCTCATGCAGTGCGCCGTGCAGTCAATTCGCCGGGCTTGCAATGTCCCGAACTGCCGCAAATCATTTGCGTGACGAAAGCAGCACCGGCGATGCGAGTGCAAGCTCACCGCAACATTGTCCACCGGCAAAGTGACAACGATCGGGCACGACGACAATAAATTCGGCAATTGGGGAAAAGCTGCTCACAAGCAGGGGATTACTCTGTGGACAGCTTGTGTAAATACTGGACCGTTGCTCAAATCGCGGCAGCCAAATCAGGTGCGCGCCGTAACGATCAGCCGGTTTGGCCCAACTTTGCTTCCAGTGCTGCGATGCGCGCTTCCAGGCGCTCGTTTTCGGTGCGCGCCTTCTCGGCCATCGCCTTGACGATCTCGAAGTCCTCGCGCCGCACCACGTCCATTCCGTTGAGCACGCGCTCGCTCTGCGACTTGACGATGGTCTCGACTTCCCGCTTTACGCCTTGCGCGGCGCCAGCAGCATCGGTCATCAACCGGGCGATGTCGTCGAAGAAGCGATTGTTGGTCTGTGTCATGGGTGGTTCTCCGGAGCCTTCCATGCTTCATATGCGCCGATGGAGCTCGCCATTCAAGCGGGCCCGACAATTCAAGTTACGAAACGACGAGGCTTTCCGTGAGCTTGCTCCTATCAACTGTGCTGTTACCGCTGTCGATCCCGTTTCCGGCACTCGATCCGATTGCCATCGAGCTCGGGCCGATCGCGGTGAAATGGTACGGGCTCGCCTATATGGCAGGACTATTGCTGGGCTGGCTCTACATCAAACGGCTGCTCGACACGCCGCCTCTGTGGCCGAACGGCGCGGCCCCGTTCGCCAGCATTCGTGCCGACGACCTGCTACTCTATATGACGGCCGGCGTGATCCTCGGGGGACGCCTGGGCTCAATCTTGTTCTATGAGCCAGGCTATTATTTGCAGAACCTTTGGGAAATCCCGCAAGTTTGGAAGGGCGGCATGGCGTTCCATGGCGCCTTACTGGGCACCGGGGCCGCCATTTGGCTGTTCGCGCATTTCAATAAGGTGTCGCCGTGGAGCACCATGGACCTTTGCGCTGCAGCAGTCCCGATCGGATTGTTTTTCGGCCGCCTCGCGAACTTCATCAATGGCGAGTTGTGGGGGCGCCCAACAGACGTGGCGTGGGGAATGGTATTTCCGAACGCAGGTCCGATGCCACGTCACCCAAGCCAGCTTTATGAAGCAGCTCTCGAAGGCCTCGCCTTATTCTTGGTCCTGCGCTTTCTGTCGCATCATCGGCTTGCGCTTAAGTCACCCGGGCTTGTAACCGGCGTTTTCCTGCTTGGTTATGGCCTCGCCCGCTCGTTCTGCGAATTGTTCCGGCAGCCTGATACGCAGCACGCATTCACGACCGGTTTCCTGACGCCTGGAATTGCCTATTCGATTCCAATGGTTCTGCTCGGGGCATGGTTCATCAACCGCTCGCGATACACGGTAACGGGTACAGCTTGACGTACGATCCCTCACTTCGCCGCAAGACCCCGCTGGCCTTGGCCCTCGTGGCCGAGATCGCGCGCAGTGGCCCAATACCGGTTGCCGAGTATATGCAGCGCTGCCTTTGGGACCCATCCGGCGGCTACTACGCGACCCGCAATCCCCTGGGTCGATCGGGCGATTTCATTACGGCCCCGGAAATCAGCCAGGTCTTTGGCGAACTGATCGGATTGTGGTCAGCAGTTGTCTGGCGCGACGTAATGGGTGCGCCCGGCAACGTTACCCTCCTGGAACTTGGGCCCGGCCGCGGCACTCTCATGCGCGATGCATTGCGGGCGACAAAATCTTTGGCCGGATTTCGCCAGGCATTGCGCTGTCATCTGGTCGAGGCATCGCAACCCCTCATCGATGTTCAACGCGCGACGCTGACGCAGAGCAGCGAGCGGCTATCGTGGAGTTCAGGTCTTGCACGCTGTTCAGGCCCCGCGATCATCGTCGCGAACGAATTCTTCGATGCATTGCCGATCGACCAATGGACCATGACCTCCGAGGGTTGGCGCGCGCGCGCGGTCGGATTGGATGAAACGGGAACGCTCAGCTTCACCACACTGACCGGCGGTGAAAGCGTGACTTCGACCGATGAATTCCCCGATGCCCCTGCCGGTGCCATTGTCGAGCGATCGCACACGGACGAATTGCTAGAAAATATCGCGACACTTGCGACTACCGGTCCCGTTGCCGCGATCATTGTCGACTATGGCCATACCGCCTCTGGCGTGGGCGATACGCTACAGGCCGTCCGCGCGCATGCTCACGAGCATCCGCTCAGCTCGCCCGGCGAAGCCGACCTGTCCGCGCAAGTCGATTTTGCGCGCTTGGCTGCAACCGCCCGCCAGGCAGGACTCGAAGTCGATGAACCTGTTTCGCAAGGGGAATTCCTCGGACGCCTCGGCATCGTCGAGCGCGCCCGTACTCTGATGTCGGCGAACCCGGCGATCGCCGGTGAAATTGAAGTCGCAATTGCCAGATTGATCTCGCCTGAAGCCATGGGCAGCCGTTTCAAGGTTCTTGGCTTGCGGTCCGCTGGTTTGCCGGCATTGCCATGATTGAGCTAGATTGGGGGCATGCCGATGATGATCGATGGCCGAGTGATAACTTCAGCTCATCTCGCAGAGTTGCCGGGCATTCGCCATGGCTTCTTCACCCGGCAGGGCGGCACTTCCGATGGCATTTACGCCTTGCTCAACTGCGGCCTGGGCTCGAACGACGATCGCGCCCGGGTCAAAACGAACCGCGACCGGGTCGCACGGCATTTGGGTGCCGCATCCTGTCAGCTGGTCACAGTTTATCAATGCCACAGCGACATCGCATTGACAGTTGACCGGCCATTTCCTGAGGGCATGGTGCCGAAAGCCGATGCGATCGTAACCAGCACTCCGGGGCTCGTGGTCGGCGCCCTTGCCGCCGATTGTGCTCCAGTGCTGTTCGCCGATCCCAAGGCGAAGATCGTCGCTGCGGCTCATGCAGGTTGGCGCGGCGCTGCCGGGGGTATCATCGAATCAACGATCACCGCGATGGAGAAGCTGGGTGCGCGGCGACAGGATATTTGCGCGGCGGTCGGGCCATGCATACATCAGGATAACTATGAGGTTGGCGCGGAGTTCGAGGCCCAATTCTTGGCAGCGGCGCCAGGTAACGCCAAATTCTTCCGCGTCGTACCGGGAAAAGTGAAAGCACACTTCGATCTGCCGGGATTCGTCGCGCAGCAACTCGCCATAGCAAATATCACGAGCATCTCGCCGTCGCCGCTGTGCACTTACGCCGCACCCAGCCTGTTTTTTAGCTACCGGCGAACCACACATCTGGGCGAGCCCGATTACGGGCGTCAAATCTCTGCCATTGTCGTGACCTAACTGCACAATTCACAGCTTTCGACACCTGAACGTCTCTTTGCATTACCCGCAGCCACTGATTCTAGGCGAATTCTATTGGACGAGCGTTGGATGACAGCGCTACACGTTGAAAATAGTCCAAGGTTTTCCGGGGCGTAGTAAGCCAAGATCGCCAAGTGTATGCGACGGTCACCGGTGCCAAAGGGTCAAAATCCAGGGGGACGTCATCGTGACGACCATCAAATCCGTCGAAACGCGACGCAACAGCGTACGTGGAATTCTGATCGCGGCAGCCTGCGGCGCAGCTCTTAGTCTCGCCGGTTGCGAGACGAGCAGCAGTTTGCTTGGTCCCAACAATAGTCCGGCGGCATCGTCGGCAATTGCACCACCTGCAATTGCACAGGCGGCGCCCAAAGCCGCAATGCGCGTCGCCATTGCGCCCATTATTGGCCCGCCCGACAGCGTATCGAAAGCGCTGGTCGCTCAACTGTCGGATGCGGCCGAACGACAAAATGTCGCCATTGCCAAAGGTGGTGGAGACGTTGCGACCTACACGCTCCGCGGCTACTTCGTGGCGCCCGCCAAGGACAAAGCCAGCAATAAGCTGTCGTATATCTGGGACGTGACAGACGCTGCCGGCAAACGGGTCAACCGGATTACCGGCGAAGAAGTGCTGACGCCGGGCGCCAGTGGCGATGCGTGGGCATCCGTCACGCCACAGATCATGCAGACGATCTCCGACAAAACGGCATCGGCGCTCGCCTCATGGTTGCCGACGCAAAACCAAGGCGAGGTTCCAGTCGCCGGCTCCGCCACATCGACGTCGGCGGTTGCTCAAGGCCCATTACCGCCACCAACCAATGCATCGGCAGCAGCTGGGGCAACCGGCAGCTTGCCAAGCACGCTGTTGTCGACCCCCCCGAAAGTATCTGGTGCGCCTGGTGACGGAAACAGCTCGCTCGCAGCGGCCATGCGTCGTGAACTTACCGATAAAGGCGTCCAGGTTGCTGATGCCGGCGGTGCGACCGCGTATCGCGTTGCAGCTGACGTAAAGATTAAGCCGCCGAAAGACGGTATGCAGGCGATTGCGATCAACTGGACGATCAATGATCCGAAGGGGACTGAGGTCGCCAAGATCACGCAAAATAACGAAGTGCCGGCGGGTTTCCTCGATAAGTCTTGGGGTCCAAGTGCGGAAGATGCCGCAAAGGCTGCTTCGGTTCAGATTAAGCAGGTCATCGCCGATCATCGCGCCGGCAAGCAGATCCAATCGTCTGCTGGCGGCGAGCGTAAGGTGAACTAAGACGATATCGGCACCGGTATTGGCCCGTGGCGCGCAAGCTCCCGGGCCATTTTAATTTCGCCCGATCCCGGGAAATGAGCCGTCACGTTCGGGAGTGCTTGGTTCGGTGCGGCGTACTCACTACGCTCAACGCTCTAAAGCATTGGGCTACAGACGTTTACACGGTCGGGCACGCTTGCTAGAAGCCGCGCACGGATGCCTTTTGGTTGAACCACCGGACTTGTCGCCGCAAAGGACACCTGATGTCGAAAGACACTGTTAAAGACCTGTCCAAAGACAGCGCGAAAGAACCGGCCGAGCTCGAGAACCTGTTGGGTGATCTCAAGATCGAATTGGTCGCCGGCAATAGCAATCGGGCGCTTGCCGAGGACATCGCGAATGTCCTTCAGACGCCGTTGACCAAAGGCGTTTGCCGCCGGTTCGCCGACATGGAAGTATTCGTCGAAATTCAGGAGAATGTGCGAGGAACCGACGTGTTCGTCATGCAGTCGACGTCGTTCCCGGCCAACGACAACCTGATGGAATTACTGATCCTGATCGACGCGCTCAAGCGCGCATCGGCTCGGCGCATTAACGCGGTGATGCCGTATTTTGGCTACGCGCGACAAGATCGCAAACCCGGTCCTCGAACACCTATTTCGGCGAAGCTCGTCGCCAACATGATCGAACGGGCCGGCGCCGATCGCGTACTGACGCTTGATCTGCACGCAGGGCAAATCCAAGGCTTTTTCGATATCCCGACTGATAATCTCTTCGCCGCACCGACGATGGTCAAAGACATCAAATCCCGCTTCGAGTTGTCGAACCTCATGGTCGTCTCCCCGGATGTGGGTGGCGTGGTGCGCGCGCGTGCGCTCGCCAAACGCATCGACGCTCCGATCGCCATTTGCGACAAGCGTCGCGAGCGCCCCGGCGAGAGCGAGGTCATGAATGTGATCGGCGACGTGCGCGGCAAACGGTGCATCCTGGTCGACGACATCGTGGATTCCGGCGGCACGCTCTGCAATGCCGCGGAAGCCTTGCTAAAAAATGGCGCCATCGAGGTAATGGCCTACATCACGCACGGCGTGCTGTCGGGCGGCGCGGTGGCAAAAATCCAGAACTCGAGCTTGAAGTCGCTTGTCATCACGGATTCGATCCAACCTACCGAAGTGGTCAAATCAGCGAAGAATATTCGCGTCTTGTCGATTGCGCCGCTGATCGCCAAAGCCATTGCACGCACAGCTCGGGAAGAAAGCGTCTCGAGCCTGTTTTACGATTGATCCGGGCACGGCGCCGAGATCGCCGAGCCCAGCGATGATCAAGCCGGCAGCGGCCCTGCAATAGATCCGTCATCTGAATGTGCCGTTCAATCTCGATTAGTCACTCGCAGCCTAACGTGAGGAAAGACCGGCTGAATTCTCAGTCCGCTCGTCTGCCTTCGTATGAACGTTATAGGTGCGCGTATGGAATTAATTCTTGGGTTTGCCGGCTTGGCATCGGGCATCGCCTTGGCTCACTTCAATACGAGCCGAAAACGCGATGGCATCGCCAGCAGCGACTTAGCTCTACTTGTTGCCGAAGAAGCTCGAACCACCAAAGAAAGCGACCGCCACATTCAATCCGCGCTGGCACGTGAGGCACGTGACATCTGCCTACTCATTGCTGTTTCGGGTAGCATCGTGAACATGCTGGCGACCGGCCGGCGTCCCGAATTGAAGACCTCGCTCGCGGCGTTCCTGCCGCCTCAGCCCATCATTCTACCGTCGGCGATCGAGCGCGTGGCCCACATGGATACGGTTGCAAACAAAACCGCGCAAAATCTTATCGGATTTTACGCGCTGGTGAAGTTCGCCCGCACAGCAACCTTGGTATACGCTGAAAAATTCGAAGCCAACCGCGCGGGCAAAGGCGTCGACATCGAGACGTTGGTCGAAGCATGGCGTGCCGCGGCAATTCAGAGCCTAGCCGTACTTTCACTTCTCGATAACGAAGCTGATCGGCATGAATTTGGCACCAAGGATCGCGTGGCCGGACAGCGGCTCGTAGAGTTACTACGTGGCGTATCGCTGGGACGAGCTCCGTGCGTCCGCCTTGATGGCGCCGTCATCGTGCCAGGTTGGGTAGAGCGCCGGGGGCAACTCCGCCGCCAAGTCGCTTTGCCGGCACAGCTGGCAGTCAACGGACAGAATCACAAGATGTTGGTTCGCGACATCTCAACGGACGGCGTTGGTCTCGAGGGCGAAGCATCGGTAAAACCCGGCGACCGAGTCAACATTGCACTCGATAGCGGCGTGCAGATGGAAGGCGTCGCAGTTTGGAACCGCGACGGCCGCGTCGGTGTGAAGCTTAGCAAACGTCTGCCCAATCCTGTCGCAGACGATTAGCCGTCAATTTCGAACCGGCGTTGATAGCGAAAGTCCCGGCGCCGCGCCGGCCCCACTACACGGTCAATGCACACCATTTAGGCTCAGCCCGCTCGGCAACACGCAATAGGACACCCGCCATTCAATGATCTGACCATTTGCCGATGCAGCCGATCGTGAAATTTTCAGTACCGGAGTAGCCTGCGGTATTCCGAGATGGACAGCGACATCGGTATCGGCGATGGCCACCGCTACCTGCTCGGTATTCTTAACCACGCGGATGCCAAAAAAATCACCATAGAATTCATACAGATTTCCAGGCAGCGGATCTTTTGGCTCGAAATCGAAAAAGAGATGCCGGCGTAGACAAATCCGATCGAGAACGCGCGCGCCACCTCGGAAGGTGCGGCACCGTAAAATCTCGATGACACCGAGGTCGGTTGCGAGTTCCAGCGCCATTTTTTCCTCGATCGAGGCTGTTCGCAATTCGACGGATAAGGTGGCAATGTTAGCCGCGTCACCGCCATCAATCATTGTGCCAAACACGCTTACCGGCTCGGTCGGCGGTGCAGCACTCTCGCGCGACACGAAAGTACCCCGGCCTTGCTTGCGAACCACGATCTTGGCAGCCTCGAGACCCTCCACCGCTTTGCGTATCGTCCCGATACTGACGCCAAATTCCCGCGCAAGGTGGAATTCGTTTGGAAGCACCTGCCCCTGATGCCATTCTTTGGAAACGATCCGCTCGAGCAATCGCTCTCTGACCTGAGCGTAAAGTGGTTGGGACATCACACCGGCGCGACTATTCGATTGAACTCTCATGAACCGCTTCCCCCGCGAAATTTTGACCAAAATTTGCACTCATCCACCGAAGTGCAAGCTGTGCTGTAATCTACATTATTGTATGATTCAACCATTAGTTGTATTTTACTCAACTTTTACGTGTGTTGCGTTTCATAACTGAGCTTGACTGCCGTCAGGCAATGGCGCGTATGGCATTTTCAGCCCGCTCAACCGGAGAGATCAATGGCTGCTGCCCGCATCGAGCTTCATAAGGGGGATCTTCCCGCGCATGTGAGCTTTACCGGCTCCGTGGCGATCGACACCGAGACCCTTGGGCTGAGGCCGCATCGCGACCGGTTATGTCTCGTTCAGTTGTCAGCTGGTGATAATACAGCCCACTTGGTGCAAATCCCGGCTGGTCCACACACGGCACCGCGCCTTGCAGCGCTTCTGGCCGATCCGAGTATAACCAAAATATTTCATTTTGCCCGGTTCGATGTTGCTGTGTTGAGGCATAATCTTGGTGTCACGACCACGCCCGTTTATTGCACGAAGATCGCGTCGAAGCTCACGCGCACCTACACTGACAGGCATGGTCTAAAGGATCTGACCGCCGAGCTGATTGGCGTCGAATTGTCAAAGCAGCAGCAAAGTTCGGATTGGGCGGCATCGGAGCTCAGCCAGCAGCAACTGGCATATGCCGCATCCGACGTTCTCCATTTACATGCCTTGAAAATCCGCCTCGATGCCATGTTAGCCCGCGAAGGGCGCACCGAGCTCGCGGCAAAATGCTTCCAATTCTTAGAAACGCGAGGCCAACTTGATCTCGCGGGCTTTGAGGATATGGATATCTTTGCGCACTGAGCCGACCAAACATTCCACCGGACAATTTACGTGTGCGCTTGAATATCGCGCATCGGACTGCAAAAGGCTGTAATGTCACTCACATTGCGGCCGGAATCATAGCGTTGTTGTGCGGCAGCACGTTTCACAAACCGCGGCATTTAATATGGCGTTACAAGGCACATTTGGTGATGTGCGGCGACAAGTGACGCCAGGACGTGCGTCGTCGGGGCGCGCATTGGTTATCGCTACGTCCGATCGCGCTCGCGCATTTTCGACGGCGCGACGGCATACGATGCTGGTACGCGCGCTCCGCTGGGTATTGCCGGTAGCAACGATCCTTGCAATCGCAAGCTATGGTATTGGCGTCCGGGTCAAGTTGAAATTCGAGAATGGTGTTCTGCAGACGGGACCGGTGACGCTTTCGACTGAAAATCTGACCATGGCGAACCCTCGCTACGAGGGCTTCAACAAGGATGGCAGCAAATTTACCGTCGCGGCCAAGAGCGCCACGCAGGATTTTAGGTCGCAAGGCCCGGTTCGCCTGGATCATATCGACGGGCGAATGGTGCAAGCCAACAATGGCGTGGTGACCCTGACGGCACCGCGCGGCGTATTTGACAACGCCGCCAACCAACTCGAACTACTCGATGACATCAAAGTGCGCAGCGACGATGGCATGCGCGCAGATCTGACGCAGGCAACGATATTCCTGAAGGACAACCGGATCGTGTCCAATCAGCCGGTCGCGATCGATATGAAGGCCGGCCAAATTCGCGCCAACCAGATGGAGCTGTTGCAGTCAGCCCGGCAAGCGACGTTCGGCAACGGTGTGATGACACGCCTCAAACCCGAGCCGAAGCCGCCCACCGCCACGCCTAAAACACCGGCAACCCAAGGCTCAGTTGCCGGGCCGCGCATGATCGGCGCTACCGACGGACCAATCGATGTTGCATCACAAACACTGTTTGTCGACGACGCCAAGAAGACAGCCGTTTTCGTTGGTGATGTTGTGGCCAAGCAAGGTGACGCGAGCTTGCGCACACCGGAGTTGCAGGCCTTCTATGACGGCGCGCCCGTTGCCCTACCCGGGGCCGAGGCTGCATTGACGACAACCGGACAAGCCGGCGGCAAGTTGAAGCGGCTGATTGCGAAATCGGATGTCACGATGACCACGGCAACCGACCGGGTTACCAGCGACTCGGCCGACTTCGACGCCGAGCGGGAAACCGCGGTTCTGCTCGGTCATGTGATCATGAATTCCGGCGTCGATCGCCGAGCGACGAGCGACCGGCTCGACCTCGACTCGAAAGCCGACACCGCGCTGTTGACCGGCAACGTGGTGGTCAACCAGGACAAGAACATGCTGCGCGGAAGCCGGTTATTCGTCGATCGCCGGGGCGCGATGACCAAGCTCTGGTCGCCAGCTGAAGGTAGCCATCCAGCGGGCCGTATTACGGCGCGCTTCACTCAATCGCCCACAGCCGGTTCGCCAACGAAGGCAGCGGTGAAAAAAGTGGCGGAGCCGATCGCAAATCAAGCAGGTGGCTTCGTCTTCCGCACCGATTCCAGCGCGCCAATCGACATCGATGCCGAGACACTCGATGTACTCGACAAGGTCAAGACCGCGACGTTCCGCGGCGCGGTGCATGCCGTTCAAGGTGGCTTCACCATTCGCACGCCGGAACTCGTGGCGACTTACAGCGGCGAAGCAGGATTGGCCGCTGCAGGCGATGGCAAGGCCGGGCCGGCACAGCTCACCAAAATCCGGGCGAACCAGCATGTCGAGGTCACATCGACCGACGATCAAAGTGCTACCGGCGACTGGGCCGAATTCGACACCAAGGCGAATACGGTAACGATCGGTGGCAATGTCGCATTGAAGAAGGGCGGTAGTGTCGCCCTGGGACCCAAAGCCGTGATCGATATGACAACCGGCATCACGGTCATGGAGGCTTTGACCAAGTCCCCTGGACCTGCCATCAGCCGATCGGCTACCGAACAGCGGGCGCCATATACATTGCCGGATCTGCCGGCGGTGAAAGCACCGGCGGTGGCCCCCACGGCGCCGGCGTTTGGGACTGATCCGAAGGCCTGTCCGCCAGGTAAGATGTGTGTCACGTTCGATCCTAAAGATGGACTAGCGACGCAATCTGGCTCTAAGGGCGGCACTATCAAGCCCTCTGGCGCGCCGTGGCAGACTGAAACGGCTCCGCCGCCTGCCAAACAGAAAGTACCGTCGGCGTCGACATCGGGTTGGAGTTCATCAGCCCAACCATCGAACTGACGTCACCCAGCGCGCCTAAGAGAGTATTCAAGTGAAGCTATTCACCATCGGATCAAAGCTGCGCCGTACCAAATCGCGGGCCGCGGAAGCGGCTCAAGCCGGTTTCGAATATGGCCCCGATGAGGGTTATGCGCAGGACGAAGCCGAGCCGGTCGCGGCCGACGGCTGGCTTACGGTTCACCACGTCAAGAAAAGCTACGGCCGCCGCATGGTGGTAAAGGGCGTGACACTGGCGCTTGGACGCGGCGAATCCGTCGGCCTCCTCGGCCCCAACGGCGCCGGTAAAACCACCGTTTTCTACATGATCACCGGGCTGGTTCCAGCCGACGAAGGCCGTATAACGATCGACGGCCGCGACGTGACCAAGCTACCGATGTACCGCCGTGCCCGCCTCGGCATCGGTTATCTTCCGCAAGAGGCGTCCATTTTTCGCGGATTGACCGTCGAACAGAACATTATGGCCGTTCTCGAACTGGTCGAACCCAACAAGAAGCAGCGCAAGGAGCAACTCGATAGCCTGCTGGAAGAGTTCCGCATTACCCGGCTGCGCAAGTCGCCGTCGATGGCTTTGTCCGGAGGTGAGCGCCGTCGTTGCGAAATCGCCCGCGCTTTGGCCTCCCGACCCTCATTTATGTTGCTTGACGAACCATTCGCCGGCATCGACCCGATCGCGGTCGGCGATATCCAACAACTTGTTCGACACTTGACCGAGCGCGGGATCGGCGTTTTGATCACAGACCACAATGTGCGAGAGACGTTGAGCCTAAGTGATCGCGCTTATATCTTCTATGATGGTCAAGTTCTGACACAAGGTAAGCCTGCGGAAATCATAGCAAACGAAGACGTACGACGGGTGTACCTTGGGGATATGTTTGGTTAAGCGGTATTCAGTACACCTTGTGACCTAGCTTAGTATCGGTAACAGGGTTCGTTAACTATGGCGCTCTCGGCACGCCTCGAAATGCGGCAAGGCCAGCAGCTGGTGATGACACCCCAGCTGCAGCAGGCGATCCGTCTATTGCAACTCTCCAATCTCGAGCTCAATTCATTCGTCGAACAGGAAGTCGAGCGCAACCCGCTGCTCGAACGCGACGAGAATGGGGAACTTCCGGCCCCGCGTACGATCGATACCGAAGCCGAAGTTCTGGCCGATACCAACGTTGCGCCGGTTGGCGAATACCTGTCTCTGGATTTATCGACACCCGATTCAGATGCGTCCGGCGCGCTCGATACAGCCCATGAAAATCTCTATCCGGATGCTGCAAAAAGCGAGCTGGGAACCAGTTTCGGACCCGATCTCGGCGGCTCCAACTGGTCGAATGTAAGCGGTCCCGGCGGCGGCGGCGACGACTACAATCTCGAAGCATTTGTCGAGCAAGAAATCTCGCTGAAAGACCATCTGCTTGGGCAGATGCAAGTTGCCCTGCACGAAGCAGGTGATCGGATCATCGCGCAGCACCTGATCGACCTCGTCGATGATGCTGGATATCTGCATGCCGATTTGACCGATATCGCCGACAAACTCGGTTGCCCGTTGTCACGCGTCGATCGCATTCTAACGGTCATGCAGGCGTTCGAACCAGCCGGTGTGTTGGCCCGCAACTTGGCCGAATGCCTCACGCTGCAATTGAAGGAACAAAATCGTTTCGACCCGCAAATCGAATGCTTGTTGCAGCACCTCGATCTGCTGGGTGCCCGCAACATAACAGCATTGAAGCGTGCCGTTGGTGTCGAGATGGACGAACTCGCCGAGATGATTACGGAGCTGAAACAGCTCAATCCGAAGCCCGGTCTCGCCTACGGCAGCGTCCATCTGCAGCCAGTCGTGCCCGATGTGTTCGTGCGTCCGGCCTCCGATGGCGGGTGGTTCGTCGAATTGAATAATGAGACCTTGCCGCGCGTTCTGGTCAACCGCAGCTACTATGCGCGGGTCTCGAAGACCGCTCGCAACCCGCAGGACAAGGATTACCTGATCGATTGTCTGCAGTCGGCAAACTGGCTCGCCAAGAGCCTCGACCAGCGGGCGCGCACAATCCTCCGGGTCGCCGAAGAGATCGTGCGGCAGCAAGACGGGTTTTTTGCGCATGGCGTCCAGCACTTGCGTCCGCTGAACCTGAAAAGCGTCGCCGACGTCATCAAGATGCATGAATCGACGGTCAGCCGCGTCACGTCCAACAAATACATGGCGACCCCGCGCGGCATATTTGAGCTCAAATATTTCTTCACGTCGTCAATCGCCTCGTCGAGCGAAGGCGAGGCGCACTCGTCTGAATCCGTCCGCTACCGGATCAAACAGCTGATCGACGCTGAAACCGCCCAAGGGGTGTTATCCGACGACAAGCTCGTCGAGCGGCTGAAAGATGATGGCATCGACATCGCGCGCCGAACCGTCGCCAAGTATCGTGAAGCGCTTCGAATTCCATCGTCCGTGCAGCGCCGTCGCGAGAAGCGCATGTCGCAGCAGATGGAATGCGCAAGTTAATGATCGATGGTGATTTGACATCAAACTTGTAGGAGGATTAGCGTTCGAAGGTGTACAATCGGCCGACAACGTCAACCTCGCGGGCACACGAATGACAATCCAAGTTACTGGTCGCAATATCGATGCAGGCGAAGCATTTCAGGTCTACGTAACGGATAAAATATCAGACGTACTGGACAAGTATATTGGGCCAGAGTTGTCCGGACATGTCCGGGTCGAAAAATCCAAGGTTGGCTTTCGTACGGATTGCTCCTTGCGCCTGCGCACCGGTCTGCTGGTCGAAGCGCACGGCGAAGGTGTCGATGCTTATGCCAGCGCCGACGCGGCGATCGAGCGGCTCGACAAACGTGTGCGCCGTTACAAGCGCCGTCTCAAGAGCCATCATCACGACGCCAGTGACATGAACGACCGCGCGACCGGCATGAACGAATACGTGGTGCAAACCGAGGACGAGGAAAGCGGGAACAAGATTGCCGCCAGTCCCGTTATCGTGGCGGAAACCGAAAGCCTGTTGCAGGAAATGACTGTTGGCGAAGCCGTGATGCAGTTAGACTTGACCGATAAGGCATTTCTGTTATTCCGAAACGCAGCACATGGTCGGATTAGCGTTGTACATCGTCGCTCGGACGGAAATTTTGGGTGGATTGATCCCAAAGCTGAAGCTTGAATTTGCCAGACCCAGCAAAACTCTGGGTGCAAGTTCAGCTATATTTGGAATGGTTCAGAGCGTTAGGCCAAGGGTGTAGTAAACAATCGTGTTAACTGCGGTGGGCATGAGTCGCGCACCGCATCGTGCTTATCCTCTGGGAATGACGCACAATGGATTTTGGCGACCTCCTCACTATCGACGGCATTGTGCCGTCATTACGCGCCAAGGATAAGAAGCAGGCACTTCAAGACCTTAGTGGCTTGGCCGCGCGACTGACCGGGTTGACGGATCGGGAAGTATTTGACGCACTTCTGCAGCGCGAGCGCCTCGGCTCGACTGGATTTGGTCACGGAATTGCTATTCCGCACGTCAAGTTTCGCTCGTTGAAGGCAATTGTGTGCGTGTTCGCGCACCTCGTCGAGCCTATCGCCTACGAGTCGCCCGACGGCGAACCCGTTGATTTGATATTCTTATTGCTCGGTCCCGAGCACGCCAGCGGCGACCATCTCAAGGCACTGGCGCGAATTTCCCGGCTTGTGCGCGATCCAGCTGCGTTGCAGCGGCTGCGTGCCACGAGTGACAAAGAATCCTTGTTTGCGGTTTTGACTGCGCCGGCCACATCGCACGCGGCTTGATAACTAAGTAGAGCTCCGATCCCGCATCGCAACTTAAGATAGAATGACTATTTTCAGCACAATTTAATTTTTTTCTAACAATTCTTTCGAAATGCGCACAACAT
This sequence comes from Hyphomicrobiaceae bacterium, assembly GCA_031367505.1. Taxonomy (GTDB): domain Bacteria; phylum Pseudomonadota; class Alphaproteobacteria; order Rhizobiales; family Hyphomicrobiaceae; genus JAKFWF01. The sequence continues at coordinate 76,299 of JANLPY010000172.1, forward strand.
AATGATACGATAACGTTATTGTTTTCCAATTTAGCCGCGGCATTTAACAACACGGCAGATAATTATGGATACTCAAGCACCGCAAATTCGTGCCATTTTTGCCAAGCGATTGAAGGCCTTGCGCATACCGCGAGGGTTCTCCACCGCCCGCAGTTTCGCCAACGCCCTCGATATTGATGAGAACCGGTACACACGATACGAACGAGCCGAGGTCGAGCCTGATCTCAGCCTGCTGGTGAAAATGTGCTCACTTCTCTCGGTGACACCCAACGATTTGCTAGATACGTCAGCTAGCCGCGCTATACCCGGCTTCGCCGAAAACCCTTCCCGAACGCCGATACTCGAGATTTCGAGCAATGGCCGGGCGGGTAACGGCCATGACATGAATAGTTCGGCTGTACTCAAGAGCGCGCTTGCTTGGCGGATGGCCGAAGAGGTTGCCAAACTCGACCGGCAGCTCTTGCAATCGCCGATCGACAAGATGAGCCGGGTCTCCAAGCTATTTGCTGAAATCGATGCGGATCCCTTTCTATACGTCGCCAACATCGCACGCGATCCGCGCATTGCGGCAATGGACACCATGGCTGCCGCTCAATTTGCCGAGCTAGCCGAAGCACTTATCGCATCGGCAAAAGGCGCCGTCCTGCGCTAAGTTGCCGGCCTGAATACCGCCAAGCTAGGGCGTTCGCGAAGCTGATTTCGCGCGCGACTCATTCCCCTGTTCCCGGCCCCATCCCGTTCTGCTAAACGCCTACTGCTGCGGTGCAGTATGCCGGCTCCCGCGCTCAAACTTCACATCAACCGACCTGAACAAATCTCATGAAATTCACGCTCGCCTGGCTCAAGGATCATCTAGACACAACCGCGTCGATCGCGGAGTTGTCGGCGACACTGACAGCGATCGGCCTTGAAGTTGAAAGCGTCGACGATCCTGCCGCAAAGCTCGGCGCATTTACCATCGCACGGGTGCTGGAGGCCAAACAGCATCCGAACGCCGATCGGTTGCGCGTTTGCCAAGTCGAGGTCGCACCAGGGCAACCGGCTGTCGAGGTCGTGTGCGGCGCACCCAACGCACGAACCGGTTTGATCGGCGTTTTCGCACCTCTTGGAGCATTCATTCCAGGCACCGGCATCACTTTAGACAAGCGCCCGGTGCGCGGTGTGGTGTCGAACGGCATGCTGGTTTCCGAGCGCGAATTGGAGCTATCCGAGGCGCACGACGGCATCATCGAATTGGGTGAGGAGTTCAACTCCAAGGTCGGCCAGAGATATGTCGACGCGCTCGGACTGAGCGATCCAGTATTCGAAGTGAAACTCACACCTAACCGCCCTGATTGCACCGGCGTTCGCGGTATCGCCCGCGATCTGGCGGCGGCTGGTCTGGGCACGTTGAAGCCAGAAACCAAACGCAAGTCGGTCGAAGGCTCAGTCGAGTGCCCGATTGAAATCAGGCTCGACTTCCCAGCGGAGGCAGCAACTGCCTGTTCGATGTTCACCGGTCGGCTGATCCGGGGCGTAAAAAACGGCCCCTCGCCGGCCTGGATGCAAGCGCGGTTGCTGGCGCTCGGCCTTCGTCCGATCAGTGCGCTGGTCGACATGACGAATTACATTTCGATCGATCGCGGTCGCCCGCTCCACGTTTACGATGCCGATAAACTACAAGGTGCCGTACGCGCGCGTCTCGGCCGAGCGGGAGAAACGTTCAAGGCGCTCGACAACAAATCCTACACAGTCGATGAAACGATGTGCGTCATCGCCGACGACAGCGGCCCATTGGGGCTGGGCGGTATTATCGGCGGCGAATCAACCGGATGCACCGACGCGACCGTCAACGTCTTCATCGAGTGTGCGTACTTCGATCCGCTGCGGACAGCCGCCACGGGGCGCAAAGCCGGCGTACAAACCGATGCGCGTTACCGTTTTGAACGCGGCGTCGATCCTGCATTCGTTCGCGGCGGCTTGGATCTTGCGACCGGCATGGTGCTTCAACTTTGTGGAGGCACGCCAACCAAAGCCCGCGTTGCTGGCGAAGCGCCTAATCCAAAAACCGAAATCGCGTTCGACTTCGCCCGCATCGAAAAATTGTCTGGGCTGGCTGTTCCCGAGAGCGAATCCAAACGCATTCTCGACGCGCTCGGTTTCACACTTCATGCCACGGGCAAAACAACGGTAGTGACCGCGCCCTCGTGGCGACCCGACATCCATGGTTCAGCCGACATCGTCGAAGAAGTCATCCGCATTGCCGGCCTGGAAAAGATACCTTCCACACCGATGCCGCGCGCTCGTGGCATCACCCGCACCGTCCTGACCGAGCAGCAACGTCGCACGCGGCGCGCGCGCCGGCTGCTTGCGGGGCGAGGGTTCGTTGAAGCCGTCACGTGGTCGTTTCTGCCTCGTGCACAGGCAGAGCACTTTGGCGGTGGCAGCGATGCACTCGAACTGGACAATCCAATCTCGGTCGAGATGTCGTCGATGCGGCCAAGTTTGCTGCCGGGCTTGCTCGCATCGGTACAGCGCAATCGCAATCGCGGCTTGAATGACGCGGCGCTGTTCGAACTTGGTCAGGCCTATCGCGGCGACGAACCGAAAGACCAGCGCAACATCGCGGCCGGCATTCGCGCCGGGTCAGCGCTCATGGGTGGTAGCGGACGGCACTGGAGCGGCGCTGCAACCGATGTTGATTTATTCGCTGTCAAAGCCGACGTCGCAGCCGTGCTCGCCGGTCTGGGGTTCGATACCGCCAAGGCCCAAGTCACGCGCGACGCGCCAGCTTGGTTCCATCCGGGCCGCTCCGGCACGTTGCGGCTGGGACCGAAGGTGATCCTTGCCCACTTTGGCGAGATCCATCCTTCGACCTTGAAACTGATGGACTGCAACGCGCCGGTCGCCGCATTCGAAGTGTTCCTCGACGCGCTTCCGCCGGAAAAGCGCAAAACACTCGCCCGGCCAGCGCTCGGCGCATCGGAATTACTGCCGGTACGGCGCGATTTTGCGTTCATCACCGATCGCGAGACCCAGGCCGGCGATATTATCAGAGCCGCCATCAGCGCCGACAAGGCAACAATTGCCGATGTAGCGGTGTTCGACGTCTTCACCGGCGGCAATCTCGACGCATCGAAAAAATCGATCGCTATTGAGGTTACACTGCAGCCGTCTGCGAAGACATTTAACGATGCCGAGATCGAGGCGATCGCGTCGAAAATTATCGCGGCGGTGACCAAAGCAACGGGCGCTGAGATCCGCGGCTGAGTTAGCCGCAGATCGATCCAGCTTCAGGCGGCCTTGGACAATGACAGAAGTGCGCGCGCTTCGGCAACAGTGGCTGGCCGGCGATTGTACTCGGCGCAAAGCGAAGCGACACGGCCAACTAGTGCTGCATTCGATGGGGCAAGTGTCGTCTTGTCCCATCGAATATTATCCTCGAGACCCGTGCGGCAGTGGCCACCGAGTTCGAGCGACCAGCGGTTGAGCGTGATTTGATCACGCCCGATGCCGGCGCCTGTCCAGGTCGCGTCAGGCGCGATCCGCTTCAACGTTGCAACGAAGAATTCGAACGATGGCCGATCGACCGGCATCGCATTCTTCACACCCATCACAAATTGCACATGCAAAGGCCCCTTCATCAGGCCAGCCTTCTGCATCTCGACGGCCTTGAAGATCATCGATAGGTCGAACGCCTCGACCTCGGGCTTGACCTCATGAATGAGCATTTCAGAGGCCAGCCAATTCACCAACTCCGGCGTATTCTCATAAATGCGCGTGGGGAAATTGCACGAACCGGTTGAGAGCGATGCCATGTCGGGCTTGAGCGACAGCATTCCGCCACGTTCGCGGCCAGCACCTGATCTGCCGCCGGTCGACAACTGCACGATCATGCCAGGGCAATGCTTGCGCAAACCTTCGAGCAGTTGCCCGAAACGCTCCGGGTCCGAGGTTGGCGTACCGTCGTCCTTGCGAACGTGACAGTGCGCGAGCGTGGCGCCTGCTTCGAACGATGCCTGCGTCGACTCGATTTGTTCCGCAACTGAAATAGGCACCGCCGGATTGTCGGCTTTGGTTGGCAAAGAGCCGGTAATCGCAACTGTAATGATGCATGGGGCCGGCATGGATTTACTCCCGTGTCTTATCGTTGCTGAATGGATGACACCGTCTTTTGCGGCGTTCCAACTTGAATGTCAAAAGTACGAACTTAGCGCCGTGGCATCGCCGGGTGTCGCATCAATCGGGTTTGGGCTGCTAACCGGATCGGCGCATTCGGCGCACCGTATCCGCGCGCACCTCGCCGTTCCACGATCTCGAAGAAAAATCGATTGTCGAACGTCTGCGTGTAGACCTGCAGGAACTCGCCGTCGGCTTCGCGATCGTACAGAATGTTGTGTGCCTTCAATTCGTCGAGTTGCTCTACGCTTAGATCGGTCTTGGCTTCGAGGTCCTCGTAGTAGTTCTCGGGGATCGGCAGTAGTTGAACGCCATTGGCCTCGAACTGCTTGACCGTCGCGATAATATCGTTCGTTGCGAACGCCAAGTGCTGTACGCCGGACCCAAAGACCTCCGATAAGAACTTCGACGATTGCGTGCGGCTCGATTGCGATGCGTTGAGCACGATGCGAAGTGCCCCGTCAGTTGCCTCGATCACCTGGCTTTTCACGAGCCCGCCGGGATCTATGACGTCCTGCTCCGCGGCCTTAGTCACGTCGAGTAGCGACGTATAAAATAGCACCCAGCTCAACATCTCTTCGTAGTGCATCGACTGCGATATGTGATCGACGCGCGTCAGCCCGGCCGCTGGCGAAGTCTCGTTCGTCGGCTCGAACTCGATATCCCACACCCGCGCCAGATCGCTCTTTGGGTCGATGAAATAGATAAGGCTACCACCCACGCCGCGCACCGCCGGGATCTCCAGTTCACCCGCCCCGACCGCTTGACGGAACGGCTGGTCGAGCAACCGGCTTGCACGATCGAGGGTGGCGGCCGCATCGTCGACCTCGAGACCGATCGCACATACCGCCGCGCCGTGCGTGATATTGAAGGCGTGGGCAAAACCCTCGCTCTCGGTATTCACCACGATGTTGATCGCGCCTTGGCTCCAGCGGGTAACGTCCTTCGACCGATGCACGCCTGCGCGCACGAACCCCAACCCGCGAAGCAGTGTTTCGAATGCCGGTGCGGTACGCTCGTCGATGGCGAATTCGATGAACGCAGTACCAAGGCATGCCCCGCGTGGCGGCAGTGCCGGACCCGTTTGCGCTGGACCGATGCCCTTGCCGCGCATCTGATCGGCCAGATAGATCATCGAGCGGTGACCGTCGACCGCGACGCTGCGAGCCGACCCGGCGCGGAATTGATCGTTGAAGATCTCGAGCGACAGGACATCATCGTATCCGGTAGCGCTCAGTGCGGTCATGAAGTCCAGCAGCGGCAACTCACCTTGGCCAGGGAAGTTGCGGAAGTGGCGGCTCCAAGACAACGGGTCCATATCGAGCAGCGGTGCATCCGCGATTTGCACGAGGAAGATCTTCTCGCGCGGTATCGATCGGATCGAGCTGAGATCGATTTTACGCGCGAAGGTGTGGAAGGTATCGAGCACCAAGCCGATCGCCTTGTGATCGGCGCGACGGACGACCTCCCAGGCATCACGATGATCGTTGATGTGCCGCCCCCAGGCGAGTGCCTCGAAGCCGACGCGGAACCCGCGTTTTTCTGCCCGCTCACCAAGCTCGCGCAGGTCGCCCGCCGCCCGGTCAATGCCGCCGAGGCTGTCTGGCGATACGTTGGAACAAATCAATAGCTGCTTGCAGCCCAGTTGCTGCATCAGATCAAATTTCCGTTCAGCACGGGCGAATACGCGCGCTCTCTTATCGCCGGGCATGCCTTCAAAATCACGGAACGGCTGGAACGCATAGATTTCGAGACCAAGATCGCCGACCATTTTGCGTACGTCATTCGGCGTGCCGTTGAACGACAGGAGATCATTCTCGAAGATCTCGACGCCCTGGAAACCGGCGGCCGCGATCGCCTGCAGTTTCTCAATCAGGCCGCCGCTCAGCGAAACGGTCGCAATCGACATTTTCATTCGCAATTCCTCTGGCAATGCAAACGTATTATGCACCTGTTACCGGCACTGGTCCAAGCACCTTGAGCAGACGTTCGCGGATAACCTTTTGACGCGCCGGTGCAACAATTTTCTTGGCCGTCAGGTCGGTGACGTAGAAGACGTCGACGGCCTTTTCACCATAGGTCGTGATGTGCGCCGAGGTGATATCCAGGCTCAAATCGGACAGGGTGCTGGTCAGGTCATACAATAGTCCCGGCCGATCGAGCCCGGACACTTCGATAACGGTGAAATTGTCGGAAAGAGTGTTGTTGACGACGACCTCTGGCGGAACATGGAACGCTTGCAAACGTCGCTCGGTTGGCCGGCGCTTGGCGAGCAGGGCGGCCAACCGCGTTTCCCCCATCAGCACGCGTTCGATCGTCTGGCCAATCCGGGTCATGCGACGGGCTTCATCCTCCGCGCCGGCAAACTCGCGCTGCAATAGGAATGTGTCGAGCGCGATGCCGTCGCGCGTCGTCGACACCTGAGCGCCGACGATGTTGGCACCAGCCGCCGCACAGCACCCCGCGAACAGCGCGAGCAATCGGGCATGGTTCGGCGCCATCACTGACAGCTCTGTGATCGAGGTAAAACTATCGGATGTAAACGCAGTGGCGAGTTTTTCGCCGGCAGCCTCCGCGCGCCGCATCAAACGAGCGTGCTCGGCCTGCTTGCGTGTTTCGATTTTCAGCCAATAGTCCGGATACTGCCGCTGAATAAATTGCTCGACCTCGCCGGGCGTCCAATCCGCAAGCGCGACCCGTAGTGCACGGTGCGCTTCGGCCGAACGCTCCTTGCGGCCAGCTTGCGTATGACCGCCGGCCACCAGTGGCTCCGTTTCATGATAGAGCTGCCGCAGCAATTGCCCTTTCCAGCCGTTCCAAGTCCCAGGGCCAACGGCACGGATATCCGCGACCGTCAGCAGCAGCAGTAACTTCAGGCGTTCAGGAGACTGCACGATATTGGCGAAGTCACGGATCGTTTTAGGATCGCCCAGATCACGGCTCTGAGCGATATTGCTCATCGTCAGATGTTCGCGGATCAACCACGTCACCGTATCCGTTTCGGCAGCCGTCAGGCCGAACCGCGGACCAAGTTCAGTTGCGATGCGGGCGCCTACAATCGAGTGATCCTCGGTCCGGCCTTTGCCAACATCGTGCAAAAACGCCGCTACATAAAGCGCGCGCAGGTTTTGAATCGACTTGATGACCTCGCTCGAAAGCGGCAACGTATCGGCGAGCTGCCCGTCTTCGATGGCGCGCAATTCCCCCACCGTCCGCAGCAAATGCTCATCGACCGTGTAGTGATGATACATATTGAACTGCATCATCGACACGACGCGCCCAAACTCAGGAATGAAACGACCGAGAATGCCCGCCTCGTTCATCTGACGCAGCGCTTTTTCCGGATTGGTCTTCGATGTCAAAAGCTCGATGAAGATGCGATTGGCTTCGGGATTGTTGCGCACACTTTCATCGACTAACCGCTCGGCATGACGCAGACGACGAATGGCGAACGGATGCAAGAATGCGCCGGTCTTCTCGGCCTGTGCAAAAAAGCGGATCAGGTTCACCGGATCGCGCGTGAAAACGTCCGGGTCGGCGATATTGAGCCGATCGTTATCAATGCGAAATTCGGTTTGCGTACGCACCTGCCGGCGAGCACGCCAACCTAGCTGATCAAGCCACGCGCCCAATCTCGGCGCCGTCTTGAGCTGTTGCATTTCCAGTGACGTGCAAAGAATGGACGTTAGATCGCCGACGTCTTTGGCGATCAAGAAGTAATGCTTCATGAAACGCTCGACGGCCTTCAGTCCGGCGTGGTCTTTATAGCCCAGCCGTTGCGCCATCTGCGCCTGAACGTCAAAAGACAGACGTTCTTCCGGCCGGCCGGTGACGAAGTGGAGATTGCACCGCACGGTCCACAGGAAGTTCTCACATTTGCGGAACACCGCGATTTCTTCAGGCGTGAAAATCCCCGCGGCCCTCGTCGCCTCGCCAAGACCATCGCCATGAATGTACGTCGCGAGCCAATGCAGCGTGTGCAGATCACGCAAGCCGCCCTTACCGTCTTTCACATTGGGCTCGACCAGATACCGGCTTTCACCAGCACGCTTGTGGCGCTGCTCGCGTTCCGCCATCTTCGCATCGATGAAGGCGCGCGCCGTACCCTTGACCACCTCATCGCGAAATCTCTGTTCCAGCTCGGCGAAAATCTGCGCGTCATCCTGTATAAGTCGCGCGTCGAGCATCGACGTCCGGATCGTCATGTCCGACTGCGCGTACTTCAGGCACTGGTCCACGTTGCGCGTTGCATGACCGACCTTGAAGCCCAAATCCCACAACAGGTAGAGCACCGCTTCGGCAACGCTCTCGCCCCACGGCGTCTGCTTATAGGGCAGCAAAAACAACAGATCGACATCCGATCCTGGCGCCAACAGTCCACGGCCGTAACCACCGGTCGCGACGATCGCCATCCGTTCCGCGTCGGACGGGTTTTCGGCCTGATAAATATGCTTGACGACATAGCCCAGCGCGAGGCGGATCAACTCATCCTGAAAGTGAGATAAACCCTCAGCGCAATTCCGGCCGCTGCCATCGTGCAACAGTTGAGCCTGCGCAGTGGCACGCGCCGCGGCAACGAGCGTCTTGAGCCGATCGACCACGGCCGCTCTTGAATCACTGCCATCGGGTGGATTGGTATGTAGGGCGGTGAGCTCGTCTCGCAGCTCGACCGGGTCGAAATACGGTGCGTCGGCGCGGGCTGGGGCATCGATGATTGCGAGTGTCATGTCCCCTGAATGCCGCACTTTTCAGCTGAATACCAGTACGGCCGGTTATTCGTGAACAGGCGCGCGCAAATCGACGCCGGCTCGAATACAGCGGGCAAAGTGCTGCCCGCCGGCATCGACGATACCGGGTTTGGCCGTCTCACAGGCAGCAATCACGTTGGCGCAACGTGGGGCGAAGGCACAACCGGGCGGTAAATTTGTGACGTCCGGCGGGCTACCAGGAATTGCCGGAAGCCGTTTGCCCGTTAGGCGACCGCCATGTGCGCGCGTTGACAGCAAGCCGATCGTGTAGGGATGCCGTGGCGTGCGGATTAACGAGCGGACCGGACCGGTTTCGACGACACGGCCGGCGTACATGACGGCCACCCGGTCCGCCACTTCAACGGCAACACCGATATCGTGAGTAACGAAGATTACCGACAAGCCTAATTCGCGTTGCAACTCCCGCAGCAGCAGTAGAATTTGCACCTGCACAGTTGCATCGAGCGCTGTGGTCGGCTCATCGGCCAGTAGCAACTTCGGCCGGCAGGACAGCGCGAGTGCGATCATCGCGCGCTGTCGCATACCGCCCGACATCTCATGCGGGTAGGCGTCGAGCCGCCGCTCTGGGCTCGGAATCCGGACACGCTCGAACAGTTCCAGCGCCCGTTTTCGCGCATCGGTTTCGCTGATCGCATCATGCCGGCGGATGGCTTCGGTTATTTGCCGGCCGACGGTGTAGACCGGATCGAGCGCCAGCATCGGTTCCTGAAAAATCATCGCCGCGGTGCCGCCGCGAAAAGCCGACAGTGCCTCGCCCGAAAGGCTCAACACATCGATGCCGGCAGCGCTTATCCGCCCTTCGATCTTGGTGTGCCGTTCGTCGTGCAACCGCAGAATCGACCGCAGCGTCACGCTCTTGCCCGACCCGGATTCACCGAGAATTCCGAGCACTTCACCGCGTGCGAGTGAGAGGTCGACGCCATCGACCGCACGAACCGAGCCCGAGCCGCCGCGAAAGGTCACGGCCAGATTTTCGATCCGAAGGACTTCTTCTGGCAAGGCAATCATGCGCGAAGGTTCATCATTGTATAACCCGAAGCTGGATCGGCCATGTGGCACGCCGTCTGATGCGCCAAGCCGCAGTCGAGAAGTCGCGGCTCCGTTGCGCGGCAAATGCCGGTCGCGTGCTGGCATCGCGTATGAAATCGGCAACCCGGCGGCGGGTTGATCGGGTTCGGTGGATCACCAGCGAGAGGCGCCTGCGTCGTGCGACGGTCTGGGTCCATCGATAGCATCGAGCCGAGCAACGCGCGCGTATATGGATGCTGGCTGTCGCCATAGAGTGCTTCGGTTTCGCCAATTTCCGCGATCCGCCCGAGATACATGACCATCACGCGGTCGGACATGAAACGCACCACCTCGAGATCATGGCTGATGAAGACGTAAGTCAACCCGAATTCTTCCTTGAGATCGAGCAGCAGATTGAGCACTTGCGCTTCGACCGATTTGTCGAGCGCCGATACCGCCTCGTCAAGGATCAGCAACTTGGGCTCGAGTGCCAAGGCGCGGGCGATGTTGACGCGCTGCCGTTGCCCGCCCGACAACTCGTGCGGATAGCGTCCGGCAAAGCGCTTCGGCTCGAGGCCAACGCGGGCGAGCAATGCGCGCGCGCGCGCAATGGCAGCGATCTTTGACAAACCGTGTACGGTTGGGCCGAACGCGATCGACCCCTCGATTGTCAGGCGCGGGTTGAGCGACGCGTAACTATCCTGGAACACCATTTGCACTTGGCGGCGAAATTTTTTCACCGGCAGCGCCGCACTTCCAACGTCGAGCCCAGCAAACCGTATGCTGCCGCTGTCCGCTTTGATCAATTGCATCAATAATCGTGCAGCCGTCGACTTGCCGCAGCCAGACTCCCCGACGATGCCGAGCGTCTCGCCTTCATTGACCGAAAATGTAAGTCCATCGACCGCCCGCACGTGCGCATTTGCACGGCCGAACAAGCCAGACTTGATCGGAAAATGCTTCACGAGCTTGTCGACTGTCAGCAGCGATTTGGCCGGCGCTGGCGTACCTTCGTCGTCCCACTCCAAGATCTCGTTTGCCGTGAGCATTGGTTACGCCTTCAAATCCATCGCCGACCGCAATCCATCGGTCAGCATATTAAACGCGATGGATGTAACGAAAATCATGACACCGGGCAGGGCGCAAAGCAGCGGCTGGGTGTAGATCGCCGTGCGCAACGTGTTGAGCATCAAGCCCCATTCCGGCTCCGGCGGCTTTACGCCGAGCCCCAAGAACGACAGCCCCGACGCCAGGATCATCGACACCGCGATCAAGCTCATGGCGTAGACGAAGATGGGTCCGAGCACATTGCCCAGCACATGCTGGCGGATGATCGTCAATGCGCCAGCACCGCTCGCCCGCGCCGCCTCGATGAAATCGGCTCCGCGAATACCGGTCGTGACACTTTCGGATACGCGCGCGATCGGCGGCACAAACACGATCGTCAACGAGATGAGGCCATTGGCGATGCCGGCCCCCAATGCGCCAGACAACGCGATCGCCAACAACACCGAGGGAAATGCAAAAAACACGTCGATGGTGCGCATCAAAATCGTGTTGAGCCAGCCACCCGCATAACCGGCGATGATGCCGATTGCGCCGCCGATAAAAAGCGCGATGAACACCGGCGTCACCCCCATGAACAGCGATAGCCTGGCGCCCATAATCAACCGCGAAAGCATGTCGCGCCCGAGCTCGTCCGTGCCCAGGATAAATCCCGGCGTACCGACTGGTTTCAGGCGTCGCAAACTCATGCCCTTGTAGGGATCATCCGGCACGATCCAAGGCGCGAAGATCGCCATCAGGATCAACGCCAGCGCGACGAGGCCAGCAAACATGGCAACCTTGTCGCGAGTGAATCGCCGCACGACGGTTGCGCTGTAGCTCGGCGAGCGCAAGACCGGTTCCGCTGCCAGCGCAATATCTATACTGGTGACGGCCATCAGCGCCGCTCCACGCGAGGATCGAGCACCGTCTGCAGCAGATCAACCGCCAGATTTAGGGCGACGAAAAATAACGCAAGCACCAGGATCGTGCCCTGTAACAGCGGCAGATCGCGCTGGAAGATCGCCGAGTTGAGCAAAAAGCCGGTACCCGGCCAGGCAAAAACCGTTTCGATGAGAATCGAGCCGCCCAACAGATAGCCGAGTTGTATTCCCATCACCGCAAGTGCGGTCGGCGCCGCGTTCTTTACGACATGCCGAAAGATGCCGAGGCCGGTCATGCCCTTGGCTTTCAACCCGGTGATGAACTCTTGGCTCATGATCTCGGCGACGAGGGCGCGAACGGTTCGCGCGATGATACCCATCGGGATCACGCTCATGGTGATGGCCGGCAGAACCATGAATTGCATGTGCGCCCAATCCCATGCCCAGTCGGCCGATCCGCCAGGTCCGGCACCCGTCGGCGGCAACCATCCGTAAGTTGCGGAGAAGATGATGACGAGCACCATGCCGAGCCAGTAGTGCGGCACCGACACGCCGATCACCGAGATGGCGGAGGCGAGTTTGTCGATCCAGGTGTCGCGGAAGGTGCCGGCGATAAAGCCGAGGAATGAGCCCAGCACAAATCCGATCACCGTTGCGACGCTAGCCAGCATCAGCGTATTGCCAACCGCCTTCGAGACCTCCGCGGTCACTGGCCGGCTGGACGCGACCGACGTTCCAAGATCACCGTGCAGCGCGCGCCACACCCAGCGGAAGAACTGCTCCGGATAGGACCGGTCAAACCCATACAGTGTCATCAGTTGGGACTTGAGCTCGCTGTTGGCATCCGGCGGTAAAACAGAATCGAGCGGTGAGCCCGGCGCGATGTGCACCAGGATAAAGCAGACGATCGCCACCCCGAAAACGATGGGCACCGAGTAGAGCAATCGCTTGGCGAGGTAGAGGAGCATTTGTTTGGCCGGTCTTGTCGTCGCCACCCTACAACTGTCATCCTCGGGCTTGGACCGAGGACCGGCGGTTCGGCTGTGGATCGCTGGCGGCGACGGCGCCAACTTCACCCATCCTTATGCCTGATTCCCCCAGACCGCCTACTCCATGCTCATCGTCGCGATATCGATGAACCAGCTCTTTGGTTGAACGACGCCCTTGACCTTCGGGCTCATCGCGCGCGGACCAACGTCATGAGCCACCCAGAGGAATGGCGCTTCCTCGACGATCTTTGCGTGCAGCTTGGCCAGCGCCGCATCGCGTGCCGCACCTTCGAACGAGGTACGGGCATCGGCGATCAACGCGTCCAACTCGGGCGATGTGAAGTAGCCCCAGTTGTTCGAAGTCGGCGCCACCGTCTTCGACGACGTGAAGCGAACCATTGCGAAGAACGGATCCATCGCCGCAAACGTCACGTTGGTTGCGTGCGCACCGCGCGAACTCGCATCCTTGGCGCCTGCACGCCAGTTGCTGAACAGGGCGTTCCACTCGATGACATCGAGCTCGACATCGAAGTAGCACTCCTTCAGCGCCTGCTGCAGGAACTCGTTCATCGGGATCGGCTGCATCTGGCCGGAGCCCGATGCCGACGTGATGGTCTTGACCTTGAGCCGCTTTGACGCACTGAACCCGGCTTCTTCCATCAGCTTCTTGGCGGCCGGCAGATCATACTTGATGTCGAACTTCGGGTTACCCCACCATGGATGCCCTGGCGGAACCGTACCCTTCGGCACTTCCATCAGGCCGCCAAGCGCGGACTTCAGATCCTCGCGATTGACGCACAAGTTGGCTGCGTGACGAACGCGCTTGTCGAGCCAGGGTGAGCCTTCGGCAAACGAGAACTGCCATGGCCAGACGTGTGGCTGCGCGTTGGTATAGACCGTGAAGCCTTTCGACTTGATCTGCGGCAGGGCGTCGGGTGCCGGCGCCTCGATCCAATCGACTTGACCCGACAGTAACGCTGCGGTGCGTGCGTTGGCTTCAGGCAATGGCATCAATACGACGCGATCGATCTTCGACAGCCGCTTGGGGTCCCAATAGGCGGCATTCTTGACGTATTCCACCCGTTCGCGTGGAGTAAACTTCGCCATCTTGAACGGCCCTGAGCCCGAAGCATCGGCAGCGAAGGCAGCCCACGCCTGCTTTGCCCGTTCAGCGGGATCGGCGACCGAACTCAGCGCATCAAACTTCGCCTTCCAGTGCGCCGGCGAGGCAATGAACAAATTCGTTAGGTTGATCGGCAGGAAGCTGTCCGGCTCTTTGGTCTTCAGAACGACGGTCAAGTCATCGACCTTGGTGGCGCTTTCCAACGTCGGCATGCGGCTGACCGTGACGCCGATCTGATCGGGTGCAAAATGAGCCGCGTCTTTTTTGAGCACTTTCTCGACGTTCCACACGATCGCATCGGCAGTCAGCGCCGAGCCGTCGTGGAACTTGACGCCGGGCCGCAGCTTGAATGTCCACTTGGTCTTATCGGCATCGTCGACCTTCCACTCGGTGGCGAGGCCCGGAATAACGACGCTCGCCTTGTCGGCAGTCGACAGATCCCAGTGCGTCAATGCATCGAACAGCGGTATCCCGGTGAACCGATTGCCCTCGAAACCCTGATCGGGTTGACCGTTGGTTTTTGGAATATCGGCCGCCGTCATGCCGATGCGGAGCACTTTGTCTTGAGCCGACGCGCTGCCTGAGAATACGCTCGCAGCCGCGCATGCGGCGAGGGTCAGGCCCAGCGCAACCATCTTCAACTGCTTCATCGCGATATGATCCCGATCTGATTTGTCCGCCGCGCAATCTTTCACCTGGCGCCTTTGCCAAGTCGAGCGGCGAGCCAAAACGAAGCACGTTCCAACGCCTTGCACAAGCGATAGGCAGAGCCAAAAATCCGTGCAATGCGCTTAAAATATCAACAGTCGTTCGTTCGACAGTGGACGCGCTCAGTCCTTGGACGCACGAACCGCATTGGGCTGATCCTCGATATCGCGAACCTTCACCGTGCCGCTCTCGCTTGCTGTCACAATACGCCTCCCGTTGTTCGCGAAGCTGACCGCCTTTAGTTTGGCAATCGACTCAGACGCGCCAAAAATTCGCGCGATCCGCACCTTGCGCGGCTCCCACAACCGCAAGAGACCGTCATCACCCACGGACGCCAACGTTTCGCCAACCGGTCCGAAGGCCAAGGCATTCACCCGCCCTTGATGACCGGTTAGCGTCGTGACCAACCGGTTCGAAGCGGTTGACCAGATCCGAATGCTGCCATCGAGACCGGCCGAGGCCAACAAGCGTCCATCGGCGGAGAAGTCGATTGCGGTGACGAAATCCCTATGTCCGCGATACGTGCGCACGAGACTAGCTGTGTCCATATTCCAAAGCTTCACGGCACGGTCTGCGCCGCCCGACGCTATGAATGGGCCGGCAGGGGAAAACGCGATTGCCTGCACCGCGCTTTCATGGCCCTCCAGCATTTGCGCCGGTTCGGTTGGCAGCGCGGCGTTCCAGAGAGCGATCGACCAGTCGTGCGCGGCCGTCACAATGCGATCTGGCGCCCCGGCGAACGCCACGGCCCACACGCTCGCCTCGTTGCGCTTGAAGCTCGCGAGAATTTCGCCCTTATCGAGATCCCATAGCATCGTCGTCCCGTCACTGTGCCCGGTAACCACGCGCCGCTGCACAACAGCAAACGCCGTTATCGGCCCCTGCGGCACCAGGATTGTTCGCTGCAAGACGCCGGAGGTCGCGCTCCAAATCCTCAGCGATCCATCCACACCCGCGGTGACGACCTGATCACCGCTAAAGCCAACCCCGATCGTATCGCCGGCATTACCTTTCAGTTCGAGCACCGCCAGCGCTTCCGGCGGAACGATCTTCGGCGCGGGCACCACGGATGTGCGATTGCGAACCTCGAAACTCGGCAGCCGATCCTTCAGCCCAAGTGCTGCGCTCGACACGCCGGCCGCCACCAACAACGAAATAGCCACCCAGTGCCCGGCGCCGCGACGGCGAGGCCGCTTTACTAATTGCGGGGGCATCGATGGTGGCAGCGATTCTGGCCGTATGGGCGGCGCGGTCGGTAGTATCAGCTTTTTGGCCGGCTTGGGCGGCTTGGGCTTGCGCGGCGTAATGACTGTCGCGGCCTTCTCGGGCGGCCGCACTTCGATAGGCGGTGCCGGGATCGGGGGCGGCGCTTTCAAATTGGCAGATAGATTGCTCGCAGGTTCGGTCGCCGTCTTTTTCTTCAGACCCTCGAAAAAATCCAGCAGGCTGCCCTTCTGTCCAGGCGCATCCGGTGCCGGTGGCACTTCGCCGGCCAACGCTGTGGCCGTCGAGGCAACCTTGGGTTTCGCCGCAGGTCTTGCCGGCTCGACCGCTGTAAGCCAGCTTTTCTTCGGCGTCTTTGGTTCCGGCGCCAACAGATCACCGCGCCATTCGATGATCGACCTTGGCCGCCGGTCGATATCAAGCGACATGGCGCGATCGATCGCCGCCAGAAACCGTGGCCGATAGGTTCCAAGGGCAGCATCCTTGGCACTCACGTACTCGTCGTTGACGACGCGTGACGGACTGTCGGGCGGACGCTTGCCGGTAATCGCGTGATAAAGCGTTGCCGCCAGCGCGTAGATATCGGTCCACGGTCCCTGCTGCGATGCCTTTTCGGCGTATTGCTCGTAAGGGCTATAGCCCGGCTTCACGAGTGCACTTACCGTCCGCGAGTGGCTGGCAATCTCGCCGCGCGCCGAACCGAAATCGATCAGCACCGGCGAGCCGTCACGGCGCACCATTATGTTGTCGGGCGCGATGTCGCGATGCAGGAAGTCAGCTTTGTGAATGACCTCGAGCGCGTCCAGCAGGGGCCCGACAATCTTGTCGATCTCAGTCTGGCGTGGCGCCCGGCCGAGCTCCTTCAACCAGCCTTTGAGGCTCGCCCCCTCCTCGAAGTGCAGCACCATGTAACCGGTGTTGTTGGCCCGAAAGTACCGGTACACACGGCATATGTTGCGGTGATCAAATCGCGCGAGCGTCTGGGCTTCCTCGATAAAGCGATCGAGGCCCCACTTGTAGTCCCCCGCACAATCACCAGACCGCGGCACCGCGCCCTGATCTTTCGAGCGCGCGGCAAAATCGGAGGGGAAGTATTCCTTGATCGTCACCGACCGGGCGAGTGCTATTTCATCTGCGAGATAGGTGATGCCGAAACCGCCGGCACCGAGCACGCGCTCAATACGGAAATCGCCAACGAGTTCGGTGCCAGGTGTCAGCGCTAGAACGTGAGTCATGGCTGGACCACCCGCAGTTCAGCTGGCCGCGACCGAGCATTACCGCACGATGCAATGATCGAACGAACTGCGCTGCTTCCATACGCTTTTGGTGGTCGACGCCTCACACGTGCTCCCTATGAGCATTTCTAGTCTCGATTTACCCATCTCACGACAACTGTGGCCATAAATTGTGGCCACGTGGCGTTCCGTCTATCGTTGCGCCGGTAAGTGTTGCATTGCACTGACGCGCACCCGTGGCATACTCGACACATCGAGAGGGTGGCCGCTTTACAGCGCCGCTGCCTCGGCGAGCAGAGCATTGGGGTTGGCGACTCGGCAATGACATTCATCGTTCTCGATCGACTTTCCAAGAGTTTCGGTGAGCATAAGGCCGTCGATAATCTGTCACTTAGCGTGGAACGGGGCGAATTCGTTTCGCTGCTTGGGCCGTCCGGGTGCGGCAAGACGACAACGCTGCAAATGATCGCCGGTTTCGTTGCGCCGACATCGGGCGCCATTCGGCTCGATAATACCGAACTTGCAACCGTTCATCCAAGTCAGCGCGGCCTTGGCATCGTATTCCAAAGCTACGCGCTATTTCCCCACATGACGGTTGCCGAGAATGTCGCCTTCGGCTTGCAGATGCGCAACATCGCACGCGCCGAATGCGAAACGCGCGTTGCCGGCACTCTGAAGCTCGTTGGCCTTGATGGATTCGGCGAACGCTACCCGCGCCGCATGTCGGGTGGGCAGCAGCAGCGGGTCGCCCTGGCGCGCGCGCTGGTGATTGCCCCCAAGATCCTGCTACTCGACGAGCCCCTTTCCAACCTCGACGCCAAACTTCGCGAGGAGATGCAGATCGAGTTACGTCAAATCCAGCGTGCGAGCGGCACGACGACGATACTCGTCACTCACGACCAAGCCGAGGCGATGGCGCTGTCCGACCGCATCGTCGTGATGAACAAGGGCCGCGTCGAACAGATCGCGGCGCCACACGAGGCGTACAAAAATCCCGCGACACCGTTCGTGGCAAGCTTCCTCGGCAAGACCAATATGCTAGCGGCCGAAGGCCACGGGGACACGGTTCGCATTGGCGACGGCCAATGGCCGATCGCACACCCACTGACCGGGAGCCTGCATGCAACCATTCGGCCGGAGCGGATCAGGTTTGCCGAACCCGCCCCCAGTAGTCTCGCTGGCATCGTGAAGACGCGTATCTTCCAAGGCAATCACTGGCTTTATCAAGTCGAGACAACAGCCGGAATGGTAACGGTGATCGAGCCGAATAGCGGCACTGCACCTTACCGCGAGGCGGAGACAGCGCATCTGACTTGGAACCCATCCGACATGTCGCTGCGGGCGTCCTCATGAGCACGATCGCAGATCAAGAAACCTCGCAGTCCGGCGGCTATGCACTGGTCGCGCCGGCAGCGCTGCTGTTCCTCGGCATCGTCCTCGTGCCCCTGACGATGACGTTGATATTGTCGTTCAACGAGTGGGGGCAATATAGCGGCATCCAGCCGGTGATTACGTTGAAGAACTGGCACGAGGTCATCACCGACAGCTATTACCTCGAAGTCTTTGCACGCACACTGCGTATAGCCTTGATCGTCACGCTCGTCACCGCGATCCTGGGTGCGCCTGAAGCCTACATTATGCACCGTATGAACGCCCCCTGGAAGGGCGTGTTCCTGCTCGTGATCCTCGGGCCGCTGCTGATTTCGGTGGTCGCGCGAACGCTCGGCTGGGCCTTGCTGTTCGGCGGCAATAGTGGCGTCATCAACAAGGCGCTGATGAGCCTCGGTGTGATCGCCAACCCGATCCCCTTCATGTTCACCGAACTTGGCGTGATCGTCGCGCTGTCGCATGTGCTGGTGCCGTTCATGGTGCTGTCGGTGTGGGCGTCGCTTCAGCGGCTCGATCCGCAAATCGAGAATGCCGCGGTTTCGCTCGGAGCCCGGCAATCAACGGTTCTCGCCCGCATCGTGCTGCCGCAGATCCTGCCCGGCTTACTGTCCGGCGCGATCATCGTATTCGCTCTAGCGGCGAGCGCCTTTGCTTCACCAGCGATCATCGGCGGCCGGCGCTTGAAGGTTGCAGCAACGCTCGCCTACGACGAATTCCTCAACACGCTTAATTGGCCCTTGGGTGCCGCCGTCGCCGTATTATTGCTAGTGGGCTTGATGGCCATCATCGTCGGCACCAACCGGCTGGTCGAACGCCGTTATGCGGAGGTCTTCCGATGAGCCGCAATGGCCCCTTGGCCCTCCTGTTCCACAGCCTTTTCATCACCTTCATGCTGGCGCCGATATTGATCGTTTGCGTCGTTGCATTCACGCCGGAAGGCTACCTTTCATTTCCGGCTAATGGGCTATCGCTGCGCTGGTTCCGCGCGATCGGTGACTACCCGGAGTTCTTGCGCGCGTTCAAAACGAGCCTGCTGCTGGGCTCGATTTCGTCGCTACTCGCGTTGACCTTCGCCGTCCCCGCAGCCTTAGGGTTGGCCCGTTACCGGTTTCGCGGCCGCGA
>JANLPY010000198.1:0-2127 GCA_031367505.1 Hyphomicrobiaceae bacterium
CACCACACTCAGCCAATCAATGAGCCAGGTTACGTACGTCTGCTTGCCTCGAATTCGGGCGGGCGGTTCCGATTTGAGCCGCAATACCCCGTCAAGGTCGGCGCTTCAGGCGAGGCGTATGACACCGGATGCGTGTGGACCTGGACCAGGACCAGCCAAGTTGACAACGCCCAGCTGTCGGGTCAATTTCCAGCCCAAATATGGCAGTCAATTCAGCAAGGCAGCGGTCCCTCCGCCAAAGCAAAATTGGCGGCAACTCATCTTCCGCTGATAGCGTTTTATCGTGCCAATCGGCATTGGAATCAGCCTCAACCGCACGAGATGCAAGCCGCAACTCAGCGGAACTCACGGACGGACGGTTACGCCAGTTGGTGGGACGCATCGCTTGACTCAGCCGCCTTGCAGGGGTGGGCGATTGCCAAGTGCCTGGAACGCTTTCAAACCTCGTCAGAGACGGGCGTGCCGTTCGACGCCATAGAAAACGATGAACTGGCGCTTGTGAACGCTGCCCTGGCAGCCGCGGTTGAAGGTGTGAAAGGCCTGCGCTACGACTTGAAGCAAAAAAGTCTGTTGGTCGAGTGGAAGACAGATGCTGATGCGACACGCGACCCAACCGCATTCGAGAACCTCAGCGACGGGCAGCGCGCGGTCATCGGCCTCGTGGCCGATATTGCGCGTCGAATGTGCTTGCTGAATCCGCAACTGGGCCACGAAGTCACCATCGAGACCCCAGGCGTCGTGTTGATCGATGAACTGGACATGCATTTGCATCCGCGGTGGCAGCGTATCGTCACCCAAGGGCTGAAAGCTGCGTTTCCGGCCCTGCAGTTCATCGTGGCAAGTCACTCGCCACAAGTGTTGGGCGAATTGCGGCCAGAAGAAATCATCCTGCTCCGCCCCGAGGGCCCGTCCCACCCGCAGGTGAGCTACGGAATGGACTCCAGTCGGGTGCTGGAAGAAATCATGGGGGCGACGGCTCGAACGCCCGCGATTGAAGATGCGCTTGCCAACTTGTTTGCCTCGCTGGAGCGTAACGAGCTTGGCTCAGCAAGAGATCAGTTGAGTACGCTTTCAGCAACTGCGCCAGGACTCGCGGAGCTGGGAGGCGCCGAAGCCCTGCTCAAGCGCAAAGAGTTGCTCGGCCGATGAAACATGTAAAAAAGGCCGCCACTGCGCCGGTCCTGGATGCCTGGAAGGCGTCGGCCAACCTCGAGTGGCAGCCAACTTATAGCAACTTGCAGAATCCCGAAAAGCACGACTTGCACACCGCTCTACTGGCGGAGCAAGGATGGGTCTGCTGCTACTGCGGACGATCAGTTGCTCAACAAGACAGCCATATCGAGCACTTTCGGCCTCAAAGCCAACGTGCCGATCTGGCTCTGAGCTACGAGAACCTTCACGCATCATGCATCCGCGAAACCGATCCTGGCATGCCGCTGCACTGCGGTCACGCGAAGGGCTCCGAGTTCAATGAGACGCGACACATTTCGCCGCTCGATCCGGCTTGCGAAGCTCGCTTCACCTACACCTTCGACGGCCAAATAATCGCGGCTGGCGTTGCCGATACTGACGCGACTTACATGGTCCATCTGCTCAAACTCGACATCGCATTCCTGCGTGACCGTCGACAACAAGCGATACGCCTTGTCTTTGACCCGACATTTCTGGCCACGGTCACTGACGATGAACTTCGAGTCTTGCGCGACTCTTTTCGTCGATACGATGAGAACGGTCGCGCGTCGAGTTTCGGTCATGTGCTCTCCCGCGTTGCCGAGCAACGCCTTCTGGATTCGGCGTCATGACTTCCTGCGTCGAATAGGCTGCGAAGGCGCGATCTCCCGCGTCAAGTTCCATCGTCATGACCCGCACCTCAGCCACCGATCGTGATCAAACCCGCGCCGAGGAAATCGCCAACAGCCTGAGCCACGGCATCGGCTTCGTGCTCGCGATCGCCTCGCTGCCGCTGCTGCTGGCCTTCGCAGGCGAGCGCACGAGTGCGATCAACATCGTCGCGATGAGCGTGTTCTCGGCGACGATGATGCTGCTCTACGGCGTCTCGACGCTGTACCACGCCGTGCCGCATGGCCGCGCCAAGGCCTGGCTGAACCGCTTCGACCACGCCGCCAT
>JANLPY010000210.1:0-2100 GCA_031367505.1 Hyphomicrobiaceae bacterium
AAGAGGACCGTTACGCAATCGCCGCAGCCAACGCGATCACCGGCACCTTGCCGCCCTTCCTGGGCTTACGAGTCCGGTCTCTGAACGCCGAAACCGGCGCACGGTGCTTGCGCACGGTGGATCTGTTCCTCAGCCACGCGCCGGCCTTGCCCCCCAACTTCCGCGTCACCTTGCCCAAGATCGATTCGCCGCACCAAGTAGAGACTTTCGTCCGCGCCCTCACCCAAATCGAGCAGTCCCTCGGACTCGCCACTCGCATCAACCTCGAAATCATGATCGAGACTCCCTCGGCCACCCGTTGTTTGCCCCAACTCCGCGAGGCCGGCGACGGCCGCATCGTCGGAGCCCACCTCGGTGCCTACGACTATCTCGCTTTGTGCGGCGTGCCCGTACAAGACCAGCACCTGCTGCACCCGCTCTGCGACCACTTGCGCGCCAACATGCAGGCCGCCTACGGGGGATCGGGCATCGCGCTAGCCGACGGTGTCACCACGGTATTCCCCGTGCCGGTCGACAAGCGGAACCCAACGAACCCACGCAATCGCCAATCCGTGCAGGACGGCTGGCGGCAGCATATCGCCCACATCCGGCACTCACTCAGTTACGGATTCTTCCAGAGTTGGGACCTGCACCCAGCGCAATTAGTCTCGCGATACGCGGCCATCTACGACCATTTCGAGCAAAGCCAAGCCGCCAACGCCCAACGCCTGCGAGCCTTCCTCGAAACCGCCGCCCAAGCAACGCTCGCGGGCAATCACTTCGACGACGTCGCCTCCGCCCAAGGCCTGCTCGACTATTTCCTGCGCGCCCGCGCCTGCCAAGCCTTGACCGCTGAAGAGATCGAAAGCCTCACCGGGCTTACCGCAGCCGATCTCCAGACCCGCTCATTTGCGAGTATTCTACTTACTCGACCGTAACCGACTTAGCCAAGTTACGCGGCTGATCGACATCGCAACCGCGCCTCACCGCAATGTGATAAGCCAACAGCTGCATCGGCACAATCTCCAGGATCGGCAGCAGCAGTTCGCTGGTGGTTGGGATCGAAAGGAAATGGTCGGCCATTTTCGCCACCACCTCATCGCCCTTATTCGCAATCGCGATCACCACGCCCGAGCGAGCCTTCACTTCCTGAATATTCGAAAGCGTCTTCTCATAGCGAACGCGGCTGCCTTCATCGTCAGGATCGTAGGTCGCCACCACGACGACCGGCAAGCTCTCATCGATGAGCGCATTCGGCCCGTGCTTCATCTCGCCGGCGGGATAACCTTCGGCATGAATGTAGGAGATCTCTTTGAGCTTCAGCGCGCCTTCGAGCGCCATCGGAAAATGAATGCCACGGCCGAGATAGAGGAAGTCTTTCGCCGTGTACAGCTTCTTGACGAGCTCGGGATAGATATCGTCGTTCGAGAGAATGCGCTCCAGTTTGCCCGGTAGCTGCGCCGCTTCCCGCATCAGCTTCAGCGACTCTTCATCGCTCAGCTTGCCGCGTTGTTGCCCCAGGTACATGGCCAAAATGAACAGCGCCGTCAGCTGCGATGTGAACGCCTTGGTCGACGCGACTCCGATCTCCGGCCCCGCGTGCGTCATGATCGTACCCGACGCTTCCCGGGTCATCATCGAGCCGATTACATTGCAAATCACCAGTGTCTTCGAGCCCTTGGCCTTGCTCTCGCGTTGGGCCGCCAACGTGTCGGCCGTCTCGCCGCTCTGCGAAATCAGCACCGTTAAAGTCTCGGGCCCGATAATCGGATCGCGATAGCGGTATTCGCTGCCGTAATCCACCTCCACCGGCAGCCGCGCCAGGCGTTCGATCATAAACTTGCCCGCCAGCGCCGCGTGCCAACTGGTACCGCAGGCGATAATTCGCACATTCTGGAAAGCGGCAAACTCGGCGGGCGTAATGCTCATCTCGTCCAGGAAAACGCGGCCCGTCTCCTGCCCAATCCGGCCCAGCATCGTATCGCGCACCGAACGCGGCTGCTCATAGATTTCTCTGAGCATGAAGTGCTTGTAGCCGCCCTTCTCGGCCATGATCGGGTCCCAGAGACTGCGCTGCACAGCACGATTAATTTGCTGGCCGGCAAAGTCGGTCAGTTGCAC
>JANLPY010000226.1:0-1744 GCA_031367505.1 Hyphomicrobiaceae bacterium
CTCGCCGATATCGAGGCGCTGCTGCCCTGGAACGTTGCGGCTGCCGCGCTAAAACCGACGCGATAGCGTCGCTGGCCTACCCGCCGCCCGTCAAGCGGAAACCGATGCCGAGTGCGACGGTCGTTCGTGGGTCGCTTACGATGCGCCGCGATCAAGTGAATGCCAAACGGTCGCGGGTCTGGATCGAACGTTTGAAAAATTCCCTGTCCACAGAGCAGCCGATGCTGGGCGACGAGTTGCGGGCGATCAAACGCTATCTCGCAACGCGAGAGGATAAATTGCCGTGGCTGTTCATCAACGAACGGGGGACACAGTTCACCCGGCAGGGGATCAACTATCTGATCAAGGTTGCCGGCGAACAGGCGAAGCTCGGCCATGTGCACCCACACATGCTCCGGCATTCCTGCGGGTTCAAACTGGCGAACCAACCGGGCGCCGACATGCGCACGATGCAGGACTATCTCGGGCATCGTGATCCGAAGCACACGGTGCGCTATACGCGCATTGCGGGCACGCGGTTTGACGGATTGTGGAAGAAGTAGCAACAGCGATGACGACGATGCGGAAGGGATTGGAGACAAGGTCGTGTTTTTTGGCGTCAGGGACGGCAAGAGCAACAAGCCGCAGTCGCGTGGAGCTCGGGTGGTAGAAATGATTGCGTTTGGGCTGGTCTTCTGCGCGGCAGTGTTCTTGTTCTTTGTGGACAGCATGAAGAAGGCTCGTGATAGGCGGGGAAGTCGATAGGCATGTTATGCTTGTGGGCATGAAAGAAAAACTGCTGGAAGCGCACAAGCGTCTCGAAGCCCGCATGGCGCGCTTCGACGATCGGAAGATAGCGGATGGTTGGGTGGCGTTGGCGGCGGACGAACCGACAACAATCATCACCACCAAGAGAGGTCTGCGTCTCCTAGTCGCGCGCAGGATCGTGCACGGCAACCGCGTGCAGTACGAGGCATATATTGTTCAGGGACTGCTACGGCTTTTGCTGCGCAAGCCACCACGCGTGGCGTGGATGTATTGTCAGGCGCCGATGGCCGGTCGGGTGCAGGTGACGAATGCCAACGTCTACGATATCCGTGGCAAGGACTTTCGCCTGCAGGGGATTGGCACAGCGATGTATGATCTGATCGAGAAGGACGTGAAGGCAGCCGGCGCTGAAGGGATTGAGCCGCACTGGGGATCTCTCAGTGAGGACGCTATCGAATTTTGGAAGAAGCGACGGCCGGATCATGCGGACAAGATCGTGGAGTTGAACGGGATGTACCCACCCACTGCGAGTGGGCTGTTTGACTGATGGCGCAACCCCGCACACTTCCGCCCAGGATCGATGCGCGTTGGCAATTGCGGCAAAAGAAAACGCCCCCGACCGTTGCCAGCTGGGAGCGAATGACGATCACGATGACGCGATCGCCTTGTCGAGTACGAACAGCACCTCACGGTGCGTCGTCCTCGGCCTGTCATTCCATCCTTGTACTGTTGGATAGTTGCCAAGCACTTGGATTTGATCCCGTACAAGCCCGAGGGCTCGGTCGAGATCGGCCTCGGAGGCTTTTCCGCGTATTGCCACACGCCGGATAGCACCCTCCAGGCACCAGGAACAAGCCAGGGGAATCGGGTGTAGATTATTTCCGGGTAACAAGGCCGGCCAGGAAGTCGTCGTCCCAGGCGGCCATTTTGCGCCTGACGCGCAGGCTGTCCTTGCCGGGGGCTCGGCGCAGCAGGTTGCTCGCCATGTGTTTGACGG
>JANLPY010000245.1:0-3028 GCA_031367505.1 Hyphomicrobiaceae bacterium
CGAAGCAGGGTTTCAGCATCGTCGATCTTGCCCAGGAGTTCGCTGTTCCCGCGCATCTCCTGTAGCGTGGTCCAAGGCACCTGCTTCATCGACTCGACTATCGCCTCTAGGTCATCCGCGAGGCCGCCTTTGGATTTCTTCACGCTTGGGCCGAGGCGCAGCAAAGCGGTGTCCAGATCGCCAGCGTCGCTGAGAAACTGGGCACGAGCGACCGGATCGGGAAGAATAGCGCGCAATTTACGCAAGTCCTTAGAGTTTGTAATCCGCCGCTCGTTGACCTTCTTGACCCCCGCCTCCACGACGCTGGGCGTGAGGAGCTTTTTGCTGACGCCCATCAGCTCACGCGCCCACGTGATCCCAGCGCTCGGGTCACGCAGCGCTTTGAACTTCTCGGACACCTCGAAGATGTCGACGAGCTTGTCTAGTTCGCGAACCGTAATGCCAAGAATGTTCGCGGCACTGGTGCGGCCCATCAGTTGTACCAGCTGATAGGCAACCATCTCCTTTTCCCGCGCATCCCACTCCTTGCGCTGGCGATGGATGTAAATCCAGACGCGCAAGCGATCTTCCTCGCTCAGCGTCCGGTCGGTAACCTCGACAGGGACCTGACGAAAATCGTCCTTGCCTTGGTCGACGAGCACCCGCGAATTGGTCCAGCGGCGATCACCATCGATGATCCGAAATTTGCCCGGCAAATCGGGATGGGGCTCAACTAGGAGCGGCTCGAACAAGCCGCCATTGGCCTCGATTTGGCGCTGTAGTTCTTCATCTTCTTTCGGTCCGCGCCGCGGTTGTTTCTCGTTCGGCACGATCTCATCGATATCGGCCTTGGTGCGATAGGTGCGCAGTACCGTGCGATCGAGGCGACGTTCCTGAAGGCTGACGACATTGTCGCCACTCCGCGCAGCGGTCGCTAAATTCATGTTGTTGTCTCCGCCGTCTCGTGGCTGCCGATGATCTCATCAATCTCGCGGCTGAGTTCGGCGCTTACCTTCTGCACCGAGCTAATCAATATCCCCTGCTGCTTCCAGACCGCCTCATGCGCCTTGCGCTCCTTCTCCTGAAGGTCGAGCAGGCCGGTCGCGTTCGTATCGAACCGCGCAAGAAGGTTGCCGCAACGTTCGGAGGTGATGAAGTCGTAGAGCGCGTCGGTCTTGCGCGTGCGCTGCTCGGCGCTAAGGCGCAGGGTGTGGGTCTGGATCAGATGCTGACGCACCATCTGGACGATGGCGACGATCCGCGCCGGGCTAGCGACCACGACGCCGTCGATTATCTGCAGTTGACGACCACCGGCGGGGAACTTGCTGGTCGACAGAATGGCATGCTCGGCCTTCGCGGCCATCTGGTCGGTTTTCAACTTGGTCACGAAATCACTGCGCCAAGCGCCATGGTTCTTCGAATCATAGATAATCGTGCCGCATTCCTTACCGTTATGGATCACGGTATGGACAATGTCCGCGCCCGGCAGTCCGTGCTTCACTCGTTCGATCCGATCGCCATCGAATTCGCCCTTCAAAGCATCATAGAGATTGATCTCGGCGCCTTCGCCAAGCTCTTCAGCGGTCTTCTTCTCGATGGTCCGCTGCAGTTCCTCGACCTTCGCTGACAGCCGCAACGCTTCCTTGAAGGCGGCTGCCTTTTCGGCATTCACCGCCTCGGTTTTCGCGGTCTCAAGCGCCTCGCGCTGTTCGGTCAGCCGCTGCTGCAACTCGGATTCCTGGGATTCCCGCAGCGTCTGGATCTGAGCTTGGGCAGCAAGCGCTTTCTCCTCTGCCGCTGCGCGAGCAGCGTCGGCACTTGTCACCTTTCCCTGCGCGGCCGCTTCTGAAGCGGCGGCGACCTCGCGACGAATCTCCGCTTCCTTAGCTTCCGCGCCGGCCTTTACCTCAGTCAGCTCGGTTTGCGCCTTCTCCTGCGCGGCGACTGCGTCCGCGCTGGCGCGCTCGGCGACATCCAGTTTCACCTTCGCTGCGGATTCCGCCGCCGCTCTCGCTTCGTCGCGTGCGACCGCGACCTTCAACTCGGCCTCGGTAGCCGCTTGCTGGAGGGCCTGCGCCTTGTCAGCCTTGAACTGCGCCTCGAGCTTCGTGGCAATCTCGGCAGCATGCTCACGTTCGCGGGCTTCGAGGCGATCGTGGATTTCCATCGCGCGATCATGCGGGATGGGCTGCTCGCAGGTCGGGCAAAGATCGTCATCTTCGAGATCAACATGAGGCACGATCGTCGGGCGCATCTGTCCCGAGATCGGTGAGGGGTTGATACTGGCCATCGGTAAATCCTGATTAAATTTCTAGGACCTATTTTCTCCTACTTGATCCCAATGTCAACCATCTATATGCTGAGCCCATCGCCCCCGCATCCTGCTAGGACGATCTGGAGACCTAAAATGAGCAAGACTTACAAGCCAGGGCAGAGCGCACCGCGTTCTGGCCAATATGAGATTGTCGGACCTCGCGGCGGTGGGACCGGCAAGGAGCGAACAGTGGTTCGCGGTGAGCCCTTGCCGCCGACCGAGCGGTCTGGTCAGTCGTTCCGACTCGCCGATCCCACGAAGAACGGGGCTGGCCGCGACTGATTGGGGAGAGGGTGAAGCGCTTCACCCCTTCTAAGGTCACAGTAGTAGATGAATATCGATACCGGCAGACATCCTCCTGCCCGGACCAATGGCAGCTATCTCACATTCGCTGGCCAAGACCCGCCGCTCAGCTAACGGCCCCATCTACGCCATAACAGGTCTTTCCGCGCTAGGCCTCGCAGACTTCAGCCTTGCACTTGTCAGCCCCAATATATTTCGCCGACGTACTCCAAAATCCGGAGCGAACCATATGTCGGCAACCAAAATTCTGTGGGGGCAAATCCTTGTCGTCTTCCTGCTCGTGCTGGGCAGCATCTGGGCCGCAACACAGTGGACTGCAGCATCGCTCGGCTATCAGCCCGAGCTGGGGCGTGCTTGGTTCATGTTGCTGGGGTATCCGGTCTATCCGCCGCCAGCCTTCTTCTGGTGGTGGTACAGTTTCGATGCCTATGC
>JANLPY010000273.1:0-9178 GCA_031367505.1 Hyphomicrobiaceae bacterium
TAATCTCCACATGTGTCTTTCGCTAGACCATCCATGTTCCAGGTCAGGAGGATTGACCGGCAAAATAAGCGAAGGACTGTATAGTTTGGAATGCGTCTTCGAGCAAAGCGCGGCGTGGCAAGCTGGTGCATGAAGTGCGCAAGTGCGCCACCGTGCCCCAACCTGGCAAGCACAGAGCTGGCTCCGGAAATTTGCACAGGGCGCTAAGTAGAATTTCTGCCTGACAGCGCGCACGATCGTGCCCGCGAATCAGGAGATCCAATGACGAAGCGAACTCGGCGGAACCACTCACCGGCCTTCAAGGCGAAAGTGGCGCTGGTCGCCATCAAGGGCGAACGGACGATTGCACAGCTAGCGGATCAATTCGATATCCATGTGAGCCAGATCACGGCGTGGAAGGAGCAACTGCAGGAAGGGGCTGCCGATGTGTTCGGCGCGGGAGTGGGCGGGAAGGCTGCGGCGCCGGCGATCGACATCAAGTCACTGCATGCCAAGATCGGCGAGCTGACGCTCGAGAATGATTTTTTAGAAGGTGCGCTCAGCAAGGCGGGATTGCTGAGCGCAAAACGATGATCGATCGCACCCACGATCTTCCGCTAACGAGCCAAGCAGCGGTACTGAACATCAGCCGGGGAAGCATCTACTACCTGCCCCAGCCGGTGTCCGCCACTGACCTCAGACTTACGCGGATGATCGATGAGCTGCATCTGGATCTCCCGTTCGCTGGTTCGCGTATGTTGCGCGACCTGCTGGCTGCCAAGGGGAGCGAGGTCGGACGGCGTCATGTCACGACTTTGATGCGGAAAATGGGCATAGAGGCGGTGTATCGCAGGCCGAACACGTCGAAGCCTGCACCGGGGCACCGCATCTATCCGTACCTGCTGCGTGGGCTCATAATCGATCGTCCGAACCAGGTCTGGGCGACCGACATCACCTACATTCCGATGGCGCGCGGCTTCGTCTACCTGTGCGCCATCATGGACTGGTACGCGCGGCGTGTTCTGGCTTGGCGGCTGTCGAATACAATGGAGGCTGAGTTTTGTGTCGAGACCCTGGAGGACGCGCTGGCGAGGCACGGCAAGCCGGGCATCTTCAACACGGATCAGGGCAGCCAGTTCACGAGTGAGGTGTTTACAGACGTTCTGACCAGGAATGAGATCGCCATCAGCATGGACGGCCGAGGCGCGTGGCGAGACAACGTGTTCGTCGAGCGGTTGTGGCGCAGTGTCAAATACGAGGAGGTGTACCTGAAGGCCTACGACGACGTACCCGAGGCGCGGCGCTCGATCGGCCGCTACCTCGACTTCTACAACGGCCGCCGACCACACACGGCGCTTGACCGGCGCACGCCCGATCAGGCCTACTTCGACCCGCTGCCTCTCCGCATGGCAGCCTAACCCCCGGCAGAGGTTCCACTTAGCGACGCGGAATTTTTGTTCAAACAACCGGGACCACCTCTGTTTAGCACTTTGAAAATGCTTGAATTGCGCGATCAATGCGTCTCTTAACAAAGGCTTGGTCGGCAGTGGAGCGAGAGACTGACTCAATATAAGACGGATCTTGGAGCAGCTTGAGATAGGCTGCCTCGACAGCTTTTGGATCAGGAATATGCGCCTGCACCTCAATTCGTTTCGCTAGTCCGACCATGCATGAGTCAAATATAGCGACGTTAAGAGAAGTTGTCGTTCTAAAGGGGCGACCAGGTAATGACTTTGTGAACGCATCGATTGTGCTGCGGAACAATGTCTCCATCTTTTGAGCATCGATCTTCGATACGTATCGATTACGACTAGCATACTTGTTTAGGAATTCCGACAGCGGGCGCTGATAATTCGCGTGACTATAAACAAGTGCCAAGAAACGGAGAATAAGCTCTTGATCCTTTAATCGTGAATGGAAAGCCCCAAATATTTTGCGCCACGCCGGATAATCATTGAGATGCTTCACTAGGTCAATGAATGGACCGTTGTAGATGGTAAGGCGCATCTCTTGATCGGTGAGGCGGCGGCCCCCGCTATTGAGCCTTTCAAATATATGGTAGAGACTAGTGTCGTCTTCAGTAGGCTGGGTTTGCTTTATGGTCGTTGCATGAATGATCGATGTATCAAGGCGTGTGCGGTCGTGCTGTTGGAGTGTCGCATATGTTAGACCTTCAAACGGTTCTTGCACTTTCGTGAGAGCGAATGTGCGCTGATTTTTGTCTCCGGGCTTGGGATTAAAAAAGCCATTGTAAAAGAACTGAAGAGTTTTGAGTCTTTGCTGGCCATCGATTACGAGCTGCTTGTTTGAAGGCGCGTCAGTAGCAAAGAATAAACCAGGAACAGGGAGACCAAGTAGTAGAGATTCGATGAATTTCGATGCTTCGGGCAGACGCCAGACGTAGTCGCGCTGGAATGGAGGAATCAAAATATCCCCTCGGTTCAGGCGCTTAACTAAGAGTTCGACTTCAGGGTCGGAACCAAAGCTCGTCACTTCGAACGAAATTTTGGGCACAACATCATCGCCGTCGTCATCGGCTTCGATTTTTTCGTCAGTATCCTGGGCCATAACCCTCGCAGTTCGGCTGTCCGTTATAATAAAAGATCGTGGCGGCGAATTCATGATGCGTTCGGGGCGCCGTCACAGCATTCGATGATAGCAATTGCAGGTTTTAACGCATTTCAATCGTACGTCACTTTGCCGATCTCGTCGGTGCCTCGCCACCCTATCCATGCGCTGCGGCTGCGCAAGCTCAGCGCCACCGCGGCGCATCACGTCGAGTTGCTTGTGTCCGCTGCTGAGGTTCCCTGCGGCTGCAGTCAAGCCGTTGCAACAAAGTCGCGTTGGCGATCGTTTCAGTGTCCGCTCCCGCTGCTACGCATTGATAGCCGACAAGGACATAGGCACATCCCACTAAGACCGCATCGCGCCCCTCACAACCGCCCCATCACCTACGTCGTACCGCATTCAGTCGCTCTGACAATTCCTTGAGTCGATCGGAACGCATCTTGGCCTCCTCAGCTGTCCATGGGCGACCGGCTGCAACTTCTGTCCTGATCGCTTCGATTTCAACGCGGACGCGCTGAAGCTTGGCCGATGCCAAATTCTCACGATAAACGGCGTAGCCCTGCACGGCTGCGAGCGCAAACAATGCGAATGCCCACCACAAATTCTGCTTGAACTTTTTTGGATCGCGTCGAGACGACACTAGCATCAGCGTTGCCGTGCCGAGTGCAAGCGCCACCGTGATATACGTGAATGTCATTGTGCGATCCCCCACCTCAACTTCCGACCGACCGTCGGTCAGCACGATCTCTGGTCACCAAAACTGTAGTCGCAAATCTGATCCAATAGGTTCATGCGTTTTTCGCAGAGAAGTTATGGCGGGTCAAAAAACAGCACAGCAGAACGCCATACTCGGTCGCTCGCCGACATTCGCGTGCGCGAGGAAATGTGGAAGATCGGGCGGTCAGTGAAGTGATGTGGGCGTGGTGTCAATCCTCTGGGACGCGATCTCGGATAAGCCTGCTGACGCTGGCTTATCCGGGAATGCAGGCAGGGAACGAGGCAATGGCTATCAACGTGTGACGAGCTGACAATCGCGCCTCACACCTCAGGCTTTCTTGTCCAATTCCGCATAGACTTTGCGCGCGATGCGGAAGCATTCGACGCCAGCGGGCATGCCGGCATAAACCGCGATCTGATGGATGATCGCCTGCATCTCATCCTTGGTCACGCCGTTGCGAATGGCGCCCTTGAAATGCAATTCCCACTCTTCCATGCGGTTGAGCGACGCGATCATGGTGAGGTTCATCATCGAACGGGTTTTCGCCGGAATGCGCTCGTCGCCCCACACGCCGCCCCAGCAATATTCGTTCAGCATGTCCTGGAACGGCTTGTTGAAGGCGTCGGCTGATGCCATCGACTTATCGACGTATTCCGCACCCAGTACCGCCTTGCGCTTGGCAAGACCCTTGTCCCACAGCGGCTTATCCATTGGTGTCTCCGTTTTTATGGTTTGGTTGCGATGACCCACCATAAACGGGTATTGGCGATGCGGAAACAGCCAGGTGAGTTTCGCCGTCGCAGGACGTCAGGCGCGCCGGTTGGCCCAGATGATCATCAGCACCCCAACGATCGCGGCGAGCATTGCCGGCAATAACCGCCAGTCGAATGGCGGCAGCGCGATCAGTCCAACGGCCGCGGCTGGGATCTGCACGAGCAGCGCTGCCACTGGCATGAAGGCGCTCGTCGCGATGAAATTCTCGGACTTGATCTTGAGGACGCAGGAAAAGCTCAAGTAGGTCATGCCAGTGAAAAGCGCGCCGCCGACGAACAATGCGAAAAGTATCGTCGGCAGATGCGTCAATGCTTCCGGCGTCGGCAGCAATGGAGTTGGAGGCAGCAGTCCGAACCCTACCGCCAGCATCAGTCCGCCTACCGTGACAAGGCCAGTCGCGGCGGTGACGAGCGTGACCAAAGCCGTCACCCGGATCTTCTCGGGGATGGTCGATGCCGCGCGGTTCCATTTGTGAAACTCGGAGGCGAATGCGCGGATGCCAACCGCCAGCGCACAGGCGAAGGCGCTGCCGATCACCGGCAATGCGACGCTTCGATCTACACGCGCCAACAGCAAAGCGACCACCGCGCCGACGAGTGCAGCTCCAGTCCAGGCCAGCGCAGCGGGCCGGCGTCCGTATGCTAAGAAACCAATGAGCAAGGTGATGGGAATGGATAGCCTGATCATCAGGCTGCCTTCGGCGGGCGTGACATAGCCGAGCAACATCGCGTATCCGCCCTCGACGACGATATTGCCGAAGCCGATGATCCAGGTTTCCCGCGTGAAGATTACGGCACGCGCATTGGCGCCTATGCCCGTGAACGCGAGTAGCGACGTCGCGGAAATCAATAACGAGTAGAGAATGAAAACCACGGTATGAACGCCGCGCGCCGCAGCCATTGTATAAGCGGTGCTCAAGATCGCGATCAGAAAAGCAAACAGTGCGGCTTCGATCCAGCCAATCGTTCTCGTGTCCAATCGTTGTGCGGCCGGAACAGGAGTAGTCATGCGCCGGTTGCGCCGTTCCGCAGAAATACGATTTGGGCCTCGCCGTAGGTACGCTTGTCGAACAGCGATAGTGATGAGGGAAATTCGATCGCCTCTCCGTTGCGCTCCTCGCAGACGACGACCGCGCCTGGCGCCAGCCACTTGCCATTCACCGCACTTGCCAGCGCTTTGGTTGCCAGTCCCTGGCCGTAAGGAGGATCGAGGAACATCAGATTGGCCACATCCCGATCGCCGGCGGTGCCGAGATCAGTTGCGTCGCGGCGAAAGATGCGGGTCTGACCGGTAAGCCCGAAGGCTTCGACGTTGCGGCGAATAATGGCACGGGCGTTGGCATCGTCCTCGATGAATACGCAGAAGGCCGCGCCCCGCGAAAGTGCTTCGAGCCCGAGCGCGCCGGTGCCGGCAAAAACGTCGGCAACCCGTGCACCGGCAAGATCGAAACCCGTAATCCCGTGCGCTAGAATGTTGAAGACGCTCTCGCGCACCCGGTCGGCGGTCGGACGCAATCCGCCGTGCTCGGGCGCCGTAATGGGGCGGCCACGTAAGGTGCCAGCGACGATCCTCATGGCTTACCCATCAACGCTGCGGGCGTCCCTTGAAACCGCCCCGTGGCTTATCAGAGCGACGCTCTTTCGCTGGCGCATCCTTGGTGGTGCTGTGGGTCGTGCCTTGCCGTTCGGCGTGGCTTTTGAGCTGGAAACCTCGCTTGGGCGGCTCTGGCCGATCGGAAACATCCCTGGCTTCGAACTTCTTGTCGAAAGGCTTTTTCGTGAAGGTTCGCTTTTCAAATGGCTTTTTCGGGCCGGTCTTCTGCCTCGGCCCGCCCCCCTTACTCGAAGGCTTCTCATCTTCGTCGGGCAATGGCTTGCGCGCCTGATAACCGGTGTTCTTGGCCGGCCGCTCGTCGGCTTGAATCTCGTCGAGACCAAATTCGGCAGCGAGCACCGGACCGAGTTGATCGGCCAGGACGCGCCGCCGGACGCGCTCGACGGTGCCTTCCTCGAGATCGAGTAGCTGGAAGGGCCCGAACGAAATCCGGATCAAGCGGTTCACATCGAGGCCGAGCGAGCCCAAGATCTTTCGCACCTCGCGGTTTTTGCCTTCGCGCAACCCGAGCGTCAGCCAGACGTTGGCATTTTGCACGCGATCAACCGTACCCTCGATCGGGCCATACTTCACGCCCTCGATTTCGATACCGTCCTTCAGCGCGTCGAGCTGCTCCTGTGTCACGTGACCGTTGGCGCGCACACGGTAACGCCGCAGCCACCCGGTCGCCGGCAGTTCAAAGTGGCGCGCAAGGCCGCCATCGGTGGTCAGCAGTAACAATCCTTCGGTATTGAAGTCGAGGCGGCCGATCGAGATGACCCGCGGCATATCCTTGGGTAGCTTCTCGAAAACGGTGGGCCGGCCTTCTGGATCGCGATGCGTCGTCACGCAGCCACGCGGCTTGTGGAAGCGCCATAACATAGCGGGCTCGGGCTTGGTCAACGGCTGGCCATCGACTTTGATGCTATCACCAGGGCCGACGTCGAGTGCTGGCGACTTTATCACCTCGCCGTTGACGTTGACCCTGCCTTCGAGAATCCATCGCTCGGCATCGCGACGCGAACACAAGCCTGCCCGCGCCATGGCCTTCGCGATCCGCATCGTCTCGGCGACGGCCGGCGTCTCGACAACCTTCATCGGCCGCCGTTTGCGCATGTGAGGGCGTGCGCCCGGGCGGCTATCGGGGCGGCCACCGGTGCGACTATCCGGCCGGCCTTGTGGTTTCCCATCCGGCCTGCCTGCGGGCCGGCTATGTGGCTTGGACGTGTGGGTGGCTCCCGGCGAACGGGGTTGACCAGGGCGATCTTTGCGCATGATGTATTTGAACTCGGTTCCTTGGATCTCCCTTATGCCACTCAACGAGACCAGAAGCCAACCAAACCAAGGCGCGGCGCTATTGAACCCGATGGCGATAGCGCTGATCGAGGCGCGGGCCGCCGCTGCGCGAGGGGAAGTGCCCGTCGGAGCGGTCATCGTCGCGGCTGATGCAACTCTGCTGGCGCGCGCCGGGAACCGCACGCGCGAGCTGAACGATCCGACAGCGCACGCGGAAATGCTGGCTATTCGTGAGGCGTGCAGGTTTGTTGGAAGCGAGCGATTGATCAACTGTGATCTGTACGTGACGCTCGAGCCCTGCCCGATGTGCGCCGGCGCGGTGTCGGCCGCTCGCATCCGCCGCGTCTACTATGGTGCCTCGGACCCAAAGAGTGGCGGAATTGAACAGGGGCCGCGCGTCTTTACTCATTCAACCTGCCATCACATACCTGAGGTCTATTCGGGCATTGCGGCAACTGAAGCGTCATTGATTTTGCGTGATTTTTTCGCGACTAAGCGATAGTTCGGAACTCAGCGAAACAATTATGCGTGACGCGACCGGCGTTGCCCATTGACCCGCCTCCCCCCAGCCAGTGTACCAAGGAGCCATGGAAACGACCGTCCCCCGAAGGCTTCCCCCGCGCGCGCTGGCGACAAGCCTGCCGAATATTTTGACCTATGCACGGATCGCTGCGGTGCCAGCGCTGGTCGCGTGCCTATTTTTCATAGAAGGCGACCTCGGCCGCTGGAGCGCACTCGTTGTTTTCGTGGCCGCCTGCATAACCGATTGGCTCGATGGCTATTTGGCGCGCATTTGGGATCAGCAGTCGGCGTTGGGCCGGATGCTCGATCCGATCGCCGATAAGCTGCTGGTTGGCGCGGCGTTGATGATGCTTGTGCACGACACCACCATCGATGGCTGGCCGGTTTGGGCGGCAATCATCATTCTATCGCGTGAGATCCTGGTGTCCGGCTTGCGCGAATTCCTGGCCGAGTTGAACGTGAAGGTGCACGTGAGCCAGCTCGCCAAATGGAAGACGGTCATGCAGATGGTCGCGCTCGGCGTGCTGATCGCGGGGCCTGCCGCCGACAAGATCATCACCGGCACGACTGCGACCGGAACTGTCCTTCTGTGGGTCGCGGCGCTGCTTACATTGTTCACCGGCTATGACTATCTCAAGGCTGCCATTCGCCACGCCATCGAAGGCTGAGGCTATGAACGTCACATTGCGTTATTTCGCTTGGGTCCGTGAACGCGTTGGCCACGCGGAGGAGCACGTTGAGGTGCCGGCGCACGTGATTTCAGTTTCGGATTTGGTCGGCTGGCTGAAAACGCGTGGACCCCAGTACGAGCATGCGTTCGCGCGCCCCGAGGTGATCCGGGCCGCCATCGATCAGATGCACGTAAAGGCGAACACCGCGATTGCCGGTGCCGGCGAGATCGCGTTCTTTCCGCCAGTAACCGGCGGGTAGGCCATGACCGTTGCAGTTCAAGCAGGGCCGTTCGATATCGCCGCTGAAATTGCCAAGCTAACGGCTGACCGCACCGACATCGGCGCCATTGTCACATTCACCGGCACCGTTCGTGGGGAAGCGAAAGGTGTTCCGATCATCTCGATGGAACTCGAACACTATCCCGGCATGACGGAGCGCGAACTGGAGCGTGTCGAGGCGCTCGCGGTCGAGCGTTGGCCACTTCAGGGAACGCGCATCGTGCATCGGATCGGCATATTGAAGCCCGGCGAAGACATCGTGCTGGTCGTCACCATATCAGCGCATCGCAAGGCCGCGTTCGAAGCCGCCGCGTTCCTGATGGACTACCTCAAGACCAGCGCACCCTTCTGGAAAAAAGAAACCGGGCTGGATGGTGTGGGATCGTGGGTCGATGCGCGCGAAGCCGATGATGACGCGATGAAGCGGTGGGAGTGAGTGGGGTGGGGGAGGCTTAAGTCGGATGCCCAAAACGTGGTGTCACTGGTAGGATTGCAGAAAAGCGCAAGATAATTAGCGGGCGGTTCGGCAGGACATGGCACTGGATCACTATGTCTCACAAGTGCATCTTAGGAATTTTTATGCGCCAGATTTCGGCGAGAGGCTTTACGCCATTCGAAAGGCGGATATGAAGGCGTCGTCCGTGAAATAGCGCCAAGCGTCTGATCTGGTTAAATTTGTTGACCTTTCTGCAGCATTTGTGTTGCAGGTTTCCGCTGGTGGCTGTGCGATTTTCCTGCAAAACGTGCAGCGCCTCTTTCCATCCCCACCCGAAGCATA
>JANLPY010000276.1:0-2029 GCA_031367505.1 Hyphomicrobiaceae bacterium
GCGCGGCCACGATGTGGCCAGCGTCGGCAACGTCGCCGGCGGCATGAGCGCGATCCGCTTCCATGACGACGGCATGTTGGAGGGTGCGGCCTGCTGGCGCGCCGACGGCACGCCTATCGGCATTGGCGGCGGGCTGGCCCGCCCCGGCGTTCGGTTCCGGCCGGAGGCGCAGCGAAACTGACTTTGCGCTTTTACGCGTCCGCCCGCATGTAGAGGCTGGAGTCGTAACGGTTCTGCGCTTGACCACGAGGACGACGGATTTTTAGGGAAAAGGATGTGACCCAGGATACGATCAAAGCTGCGATTCGCGAATTTCTCAATAACTGTTTATCGAAGGCTTCGAACGCCGAGTTACGACTCGAGGTGATTCGAGGTGTTGCCTTCTATGATGGCACTCGCGACGAACAGTTCACTTCCCTCACCTCATTTGAAGCGACGACGCAGGCCCTTACGACCCTACCCAATTTCGGAGAGCGCTATGGAAACGATAGTCGCAATCGAATCCTTCTACAGTTTCTTTACCAGTATTTCGAACGAGTTGATAATCTGCAATTCCATGAGGCTGCATTTGAGAGCTTATGGATCGATTTTTTAGCAGAATTAGCCGAAGCACATTGGATATACTGCGGCGTTGCGAATTTGCGGCATTTCCGTCTTGAGGACGATGCCCCTACAGCCACTCAGATCGAATTGGGAGATGGAATTAGTATCCGTGGCCGAAGTCCTGCCGACCTCAAGTCTCTTGGCTTCGATGATCTAATCTGGGAGCGGATCGCAGAGGACTGGAGAACACCGTTTGGGCACAGCTCCTATGTTCTTGTGAGCGAGCACCGGGCTCCGAAAAGTCCTGACAACCTGACTCTGATGGATAGTTTTACCGTCTCAAACAAAGCACTTAGAGCGCTGCAAGCCTTGCGCTTGTGTGGCGCGGGATCAATAAGTATCGGGGCTATGTGGGTGATCCGTGCCAGGCGCTTTAACGTCGGGTTTGGCGGTGTCTCCCAATCGGGTTTTTCTATTCCGACAATGGGCACAGATTACATCTGGACTAAAGACATAGGCTGCGCTCAATCTGTAGTTTATCAAGAGCTGGCTCAACTTGAAAAGGATGGCTATGGAAAGGCACCAGGAAATCTAGAGGTTGCTCTCCGCGTTTTTATGAGCAGCTATGATCGCTGGCCATCACGATCAGACACGCAATTACTTGACGCGATAACCTCCCTTGAGGCCCTCTTTGGTCTTACCACTGAGCTCTCATTCCGGCTCGCGTATCGCGTGGCCAGCCTCCTCGCCTCTAGCGACGCGGATCGCG
The DNA here is from genome assembly GCA_031367505.1 of Hyphomicrobiaceae bacterium. Taxonomy (GTDB): domain Bacteria; phylum Pseudomonadota; class Alphaproteobacteria; order Rhizobiales; family Hyphomicrobiaceae; genus JAKFWF01. The sequence continues at coordinate 1,313 of JANLPY010000276.1, forward strand.
GCGAAACGCTCAAATTAATGAAAGGTTTTTACGACACGCGAAGCAAGATCGTTCACGGCGGGCAGCTGAAGGCGGCACAACATAGCTACCTCGAAAAAGTCGAGGAGCTACGTTCCTTTGTAAGGCGCTTACTTAAATCGTTCGTATCATTTGCCGTGAAGCCGCCGAACGGCTACCGCAAGGAGCATCTCGGAGAGGAATTGGACGGTAGGTTAGTGAATGCAGCAGAGCGCGAGAAAATCCGGGCTGCGCTCGGTCTGACATAGCGGCCGGGGAAAAACTCTATGAATAATGGCCCCGTATACAATTTATCATAAAACCGCTTATCCGTTGGTCGCCGCTCGGGGGCTGACTGGCGACGCAAGCCCCAGAAAGCGCCGGGGAGGCGTGTGCTACTCCATCACCCACCCGCGGTCCCGCTTCAGCACCGCCGTATGGGTCTGGGCGAGCCGCTCCGCCTCCGACAGCGCAAGCCACATCCGCAGCCGTTCCATCACCCGCCGCGTCGGCAGCGCGAGGTCCAGGGCCATCGCCTCGTGCAGGCCGTAGAAGCGGAGATTGTCCAACTCCCCATCACCGCCCAGCGTCCCGGATACGTAGTCGGCGCTGACCACCAGGAAGCGGGCGTTGAACCGGATCGGATTGGAGGGCGGCGTCACGGCGCGGGCGAGGAATTCCAGCCCGCCCAGCGACGGCGGTGTGCCGAGGGTGAGGCCG
>JANLPY010000289.1:0-2687 GCA_031367505.1 Hyphomicrobiaceae bacterium
GGAAACGAGCGCGGTCAAGACCGCTCCCATCACCAACTTCGTCTGCCACAGCATCGTCATCGCATTTCTCCTCGCTTCCCCCCGTATATAGCGAGCCGTGAACCGTTCATGAAGATGAGTCGTTGGAAAACTGCGACAAGACGGCATAGTCCTCGGCATTGTCGCAGCCGATGACGTCCAACTCGCCAGAACGCAACCAGACATGGGCCTTCAATTCGCCTTCAATCATCGCCGCCCCGTAAAACAGGGTGACCGGACGGCGTCGCCGGGAAAGCATCCACGCCGCGGCGACGCCCTGTTCGAGGCACTTGCTGCGGAATGGCACTCGCCGGCCCCACGCCTCGATCGTCCGGCGAATGTCGGTAACGGTCGCACAATCGGCCGCGGAGCGATCGGCGGCTGTTGCCGTCGCGAGGTGACCGAGGCGCCTGATCCCGAGCAGGAAGACCAGGATGCGCGCCGTCGAAACAGCGAACAATGCCTCGACGTAAAGCAGTCGCGATGGCGCTGGTTTAGTCAAAGAAGCGGGTTCTTGCGAAGTGGGCCAGCCCAAGCGAGCGCAAGAAGGAGCCACGCACCGCGATGATCGTGGCCATGTCATTCGACTCGTCGTCGAGGCGACGCAAGACAGCGCGCATTCGTGGGAGGTCGAGCATGTCCGCGATTGCCGGCACTGCTTCCAGGCGATCGATTTCACGCGCGAAGTCATCCCGGCTCGCAATCGCACTGCGCCGCCAATCATTTCCCTGGATACCACGCGTCTTCAGATCGAGGATTTCATCCGAGACCCGACCGCGCAGCATCTCACGGCCGAGGCTTCGCGGCCGACCCTCATGAAGGAAAATTTCGGACGGCAATCGCAGCGTGAATTCGACCACGCGCCGATCGTGCGTGGGGTCACGCGATTCAACCTTCCAACGTCGTCGAAAAGCGTGGGTCAGGTGCGCATTGTCGACCCACCGGGTTCCGAGCAATCGGTCCTGCAAGGTGCTGCTTGACGGCCGGGTATCGGTCGAGAAACCGCTTTCGGTAACGCGCGCCCGCAAATCCTCGACAGTTGAATTTTCCGGCCTGAGAAACGCATCGGCAAGAGCATCGGAATGCGCAATGCCGCGCGCCATGTCGAGCCATCGCCATTGGCGAACGGGGACGAAGGGCCCAGCCGAATAGGCAAGCATTCCACGCCAGCGGGCGCCGCTCTGACGTTTGAATTTCGCGGACTCCCGAAACCAGTCCAGAAATCTGCCGGCACGAAACAGCTCGGCGAAGCGGGCGATTCCATCGAAAGAAAGGCTGAAGTTTCCATAGAGACCGGTCAACATCACTCCAGCGCCCGCTTCTGAGGCAGCGCGGAACGTGGCATCCAGCCAAGCCATATTTTCAAAGCTGCGGACGGGCTGATCAAGCAAGGCGTTCCACCGGACGAACTCGTCGAACAGCGGACCCGTTGAAACATCGACATTGCGATGCTCGAGGTTCGCGTAACGACCGGCAATCATGGCGGCATATCGGCCTTCGCCGGCATGATGCGTCACCGGCGGTGGAGGACCGGCGTCGATCAATCCTCCGGTCAATGCAAGCAGTCGCTTGCTGGAGATCCGAGCAGCGCTGGTCATCACCGCACCGCTGTCGAGTCCTGAACTCAGCTGGCCCGCAATCAGGCCATGCCGGTCGCGCAGTTGCGCCCGGACAGCCTGGTCGAGCAGGTGGCGCCCCTGTTCCACCGCCTCGGCAAACCCGATGCGCAAGGGAGTGAGGTCCGGCGACCAATAACGCGACTGAGGATGAATCACGCCCCGGTCCAACGCGACGAAATGTCCCGGCTTGACGCGCTTCACGTTCGAGAAAAGCGTCCGCTCAGACGATTGCGGGACGACCGCGACATAAGCCGCCCATTCGAGGCGGTCCAATTGGGGCGGGCCGGAGAGCCTGGCCAGCGCCGCCGGTGTCGATGCGAAGGCAACGCCTTCATTCGTTTCACGATAATGCAGCGGCCGCTGCCCAGCAAAATCGCGAACAAGGTATAATCGGCGAATCCGCCGATCGAACAACGCGACGGCGAAATCACCGATGACGCGCAAAAAGGAGTCTGGACCCCATTGTCGCCAGATGTGCTCGAAGAGAACGATATCGGGACAAACGGCCGATGGACGCGAAAAAGCCGGCAGCCCAGCCAGCAACTCGTCACGATTGTCGATACGAAGGTCGCCGACAACAAAGACGTCGCCGCCGATGGCTATCGACGGTTCAAAAGGAGGTCGCTGTGTCGCAGCATTGTCTGCGATGAACGACAGTCCATCGCCGAATTCGTTATAAACTTCGTCTTCGCACGCAAGATTGCTGGCCAACCGCCGGCAGGTTGCGATCGCGAGGTCAGCGGCGGTCCACGACCAAGCTCCGCCGAATACAGTCAAGAAACGGCAACGATATCAGGCTACGAACGAGCAGGATTGCCGCTGTCGGTGGTACCCGGATTGCCGGAATTCTCGGCAAGGCTCGCGGCGATCCGATGGAGTTTCGGTACGGTCCAGGTGGCACGATGAGCGGTCTTTTTGTCGGCCATGCTAATTCCCTCGATACTCGATACGCATTGTACTGTTTGGCGAATCCTTCATTAACACCATAGATTAATTGTGCAAACCCCCCGCTCGCCCCACCCGCCGGATGGCAAACAAGGGGATCCGCAG
>JANLPY010000330.1:0-2226 GCA_031367505.1 Hyphomicrobiaceae bacterium
GCGTATATTCGGCGTGTCGTCTCCCTGACAAACAGGTTGTACCCGGCGGGTCCGGTGTTACGCCGCTCCCATTCCACCGCTGATCGGCCGGAAGACTCAATCGTGGACATACTCGAACTGCGCAGTGGTCGTGTGGGTCCGCGGCGTCCGGCCAGGGCGCCTTATGTCGACCGAAATCATAACGTCCTGCTCGACCCCCAACGAAGTATAGCCCCCATAGGTCAAGGCCCCGTTCACCGTCATCGGGGTGAGAGGAACCGCCCAGCGATTGAGATTGGTGCCGTGGATCCTCGCCGTCACCATCACATTTTTGAGCCGGTCGCCGGTCGCCTGATTGAACACGGCGACGAGAAGATGCACGTCGTGCATTCCGGGCTTGGCAATTCCGCCATGCATGGTCCTCTCCGTGTGGCCTGGCGGGTGTGCACGCGTCACCGCCGCTGGCACCACGCCAAGATAGACGGTGAGGCCGTCAACCGTCCTGGCGCCGTCGACGACGCCGACGACCGCAGGAGCCGCCAGAGTAAGCGGAACGGCCAGACCGCAGATGCCTTTCAAAGCAAGTCTTAGGAATGGAGTGCCCAGCGTCTTCATTTCGCCAACTCCGCAATGGACGATCGCCAACGCGGGATGAATGCGGGCACCTGGCTCATGTACGTTTTGTATGCGTCTCCGTACGAGGCAAGCGCCTCGCGTTCCTCGCTGCGCGCCAGGCGAACATACATGATCGTCAGGACGGGAAACATCGCCAGCGTAACGAGGGTCGGCCACTGAAGCAGGAAGCCGAACATCACGAGCACGAAGCCGATATATTGCGGGTGGCGGATGTAACTGTAGATGCCGGTGCTGGCGAGTTCGCCATGACGTTGCGCCAAGTACAATTTGCGCCACCCGGCCGAGATCATCGAGAAGCCTCCGATGATGAAAACGAAGCTCAACATATGAAACGGTCCGAAGTGCGGGTTGCCGCGCCATCCGAACATCGTCTCAAGCAAATGGCCCGCATCGTGCGACAGCCAGTCGACGCCGGGAAAACGCGACGACAGCCATCCCGAGAGGAGGTAGATCGTCAGGGGAAAGCCGTACATTTCGGTAAAGAGCGCGACGAGGAATGCGCTGAACGCTCCGAATGATCGCCAATCCCTCTTCGTGCGCGGCTTGAAGAAGCTGAACGCGAAGATGATGAAGATGGCTGAGTTGATGAAAACCAGGCCCCAAAGCCCATAGGCAGGTACACTCTGTTGCATCAGATTTTCTCACCTACCTGTGGGGGGACCGGATCGCTTGCCTGTTCGGGCTGAGGCGAACCATGGCCGCCATGTCCGCTGTCACGACCAGCGTGACCGCCATGACCGCCATGCATGGTCATGTGCAGGAGGGGACAGGCCAGAAGCAGCCGAAGCGGCAACCAGCCAAGAGCGTGGATCCTGTGCTCGCCGAGAAGGAAGAACAAAGCAATGCCCGCAAAGGCCAGGAACACCAGCATTGAGCGCGACCCTGCCCTGCGCCCATTTCGGATTGTGCCTTGCTGCATCTACTGCCTCCCGTCCGTCCGCAGTCCGTAACTGCGACGATGATGCAAGAAGATGCATCCATGACCTGGACGGCGAAATAAGGGAGTCTACGGAGTCAACCCGGCGGTAGCCGTCTTTTCTATTTTGGATTGGTGGCCAAGCGCGAAATGTGCCGCAATGCTCCCAAGAGTACCAGCGCTGCCACAGGCGAGCGACACGACGAATACCGGCAGCAGCAGCAGGCGATCAGCCCTCGTGCACCCAGTCCGGTTGCCACCCTAGTCAAGTCGGCTGCGCCTGCGCCACCATCGTCGCGGACGGCCGCTCCTGGCCAATGCCTCCCAGGCGGGTGCGTTTCAGCATCAGCGCGTTGACCGCCACCAGTGCCGAGCTTCCGGACATCGCCAGCGCGGCGATCTCGGGGCTGAGCAACACGGGATAGAGCACGCCCGCGGCGAGCGGAAAGGCGATGAGATTGTAGCCGACTGCCCACCAAAGATTCTGGTGCATTTTCCGCAAAGTTGCCCGCGACAACGAAATCGCGCCGACGATGTCGAACGGGTCGCTCTTCATCAGGACCACGTCGGCGCTCTCTATCGCCACGTCGGTTCCGGCGCCAATCGCGAAGCCGACATCAGCCTGGGTCAGCGCGGGGGCGTCGTTGACCCCGTCCCCGACCATTCCGACCCGATGCCCCTGGGCTTGCAATTCC
>JANLPY010000348.1:0-10344 GCA_031367505.1 Hyphomicrobiaceae bacterium
GTGGGCCTTAGGACGGCTTCCAGGAGGCCATTGGGTGCGTTTGAGGCGCGAAACGGGGCAGATTGGCGGATGGTTGCAGTTGTGACGTAAGCGGAGTTTTTGGTTGAGATTTTCGACGCCGTTTTCGCACAGTCTCGTATACTTGCCATCGGGCTAATCCCGTACTTTCACAGCCAATCCTGACCGTCGGCCGGCACGCGGTGCCCCAGTCTCCCAACGTGAAGCAAGCACAATTCGGCACTTTCCGCTACGGGGCAATTCTCACTCGTGAACAACGATCACCGGCCAAAACTTCAACATCAGGGTATGGACCGGTCGCGTCGGTTGTGGAACGGGCCGCGGCTCGCGGCTGCCCCTCATCCGCCCTTCTGGCACCTTCTCCCCGCGAATGGCTGGGAGAAGGAAACCCACCACGTTTCCTTCTGGCGCAACCTGCCAAGCGTCCGGCTCCGATGCGACTTTTTGCTGTTCTCCCCGGAAGAAAATTCGTAGACGTTCAAATAGGTCCTAAGAGAATACCGCTTGAACGATTGCAGTTAGGTTCCGATTGCGAGAAGGTCATGTCCAAATCAATTTCCACCACGAACTCCAATTTCTTCAAGAGTGCCAACAGGACGGTCTCGCGCCGTCGTTTTCTCTCAGGCGTGGCCGCCACGGTTGTTAGCCCGGCATTCGGCGCCAATGGCCCGATAAGCATCGTTTTTGTGAATGCCAATGTGTTCGACGGCCAAAGCGGCACGCTGGCCCGCGACGTAGCAGTGCTCGTCGAGGGCAACAAAATCTCGTCGATCGGTCAGACGCCCACGCCGCCACCTCCGGGTGCGACAGTTATCGATTGCGGTGGGCGGACCCTGATGCCGGGGTTGATCGACAATCACACTCACATTTTCATGGCCGGCAGCAGCCAAGTGAAGATGCTCAACGCGCAAGTGCCATTCGCTGCGCTCGAGGCTACGGCATCCGACGAGGCCAAGAAGATGCTGTTGCGCGGCATTACGTCTGCGCGCGACATGGGTGGGCCAGTCTTCGGTGTAAAACGGCTGATCGACCAAGGTAAGAGCATCGGCCCTCGGATCTATCCAAGCGGCGCCTTGATTTCACAAACATCCGGGCACGGCGATTTTCGCAACCCCACAGACCGCGCGCACCGCTTTGGAGGTGGTTTCACCCGGGGCGAACTACTTGGGGCTGGCTTTATCGCCGATGGCCGGGACGAAGTGCTCACCGCGACGCGAGAAAATCTGCGGGGTGGCGCCACGCAAATCAAGATCTTAGCGGGAGGCGGCGCGGCGTCGACCTACGATCCACTTGATGTGGCCCAGTATACACTCGACGAATTGAGAGCGGCTGCTGAAGCGGCTGACGATTGGAACACGTATGTGACTGCCCATGCGTATACGCCCAAGGCGATGCGGCGGGCCGTCGAGGCAGGTATCAAGTGCATCGAGCACGGGCAGTTGACGGACGAAGATACGATCAAGTTCCTCGCCGACAAGGGCGTGTGGCTCAGTATGCAGTCACTTGACGAAGCACCGGCCACTGCGCCGGAAAGCATCCGTATCAAGAAGCAGTCGGTCATTGACGGAACCTCTGCTGCTTTTACGTGGGCCAAGAAGCATAACGTGAAGCTGGCGTTCGGCACCGACCTGATGTTCGATCCCAAACAGATGTCGAAGCAGAATACCGACATCCTGAAGCTGCGGCAGTGGTTTACTCCGGCTGAGGCGCTTAAACTCGTGACCTACGATAACGCGCAGCTGCTCGCGCTTTCTGGTCCGCGCAACGCGTATCCGGGCAAGCTCGGCGCGATCGAGAAGGGCGCGCTGGCCGATATACTTGTCGTCGACGGAAATCCCCTGGAAAACCTAGACCTCGTCGCCAATCCCGAGAAGAATTTCAAAATGATCATGAAGGATGGCGTGATTTACAAGAACACACTGTGAGGCTCGGCTCGAACAAGTTCTGGCTTACGGCGCCGGGGCCCTCGCCCCTCCACGCTCACCCCTCCACCACCTTCCCACTTGCATCCACTTCCGGCCGGGCGATCGTGAACGTCGTCTCGGGGGTGACGACGGCGTAGTCCATGTAGCCAAGTCGCGCGATCGGCTTCATGGCGGTGGTATCGACGATCCCATCCTTGATGAAGCGGTCATCGATGTGGATGCCGACGATCAGCCCGATCACCAGATTGTAGCTGTGATTGTAGCGGCCTGCACCGGGCAGTGCGACGGTCTGGAAATGCCGGCACTCGAGCGCCACCGGGCTTTCCTTGACGCGCGGCGGCTTGACCATCTTCGAGGCGATTGCGGTCAGGCCCGCCAACGGGAATTCGTCGACGCCGTAGGGCACGGACGCTGACGACATATTCATGTGATAACGCAAATCCCACGTCGCCATCGAGCAGACGAACTCGCCGTTCTCCTCGATGTTCTTCAAGCTGTCTTTGATGCCGGCCGAGCCGAATACGACGTAACCGGGCTTTTCACCGACGCCGTTAAAGAAGCTGTAAGGCGCAAGATTGCACACGCCAGCGTTGCTCACCGTCGAAATCCACCCGATCGGGCGCGGCGCCAACAGCGCCTTCAGCGGATCGTGCGGCAGCCCGTGACGGTTTTCGACGGCATCGTAGAACATGGGGTCGGGTCCTGGTGTTGAGAATGGCTGATCCGATCAGCCGTTCCAGTGCGAAACGATGGAGGCGAGCGATGGCCGGTCGCGGTCCGGCTGCCGCTCGGTCGCGGTGCCGATGTAGACGAAACCAGCAAGGCGTTCGTTAGCGGCCAAGCCGAGTTTGGCCGTCACCATCGGGCTGTAGGAATACCACTCGGTGAGCCACGACGTGCCGTAGCCTAATGCGTTTGCGGCCAGGCACATGTTCATGCAGGCAGCGCCACACGACAGTTCTTGCTCCCACTGCGGTGCGCCCTTGGTTTCGACGATCCGGCTGACGACACCGACGACGACCGGCGCGCGTAGGAAGCGCGTGCGCTCGGTTTCAAGCCGGACGTCAGAGGGCGGCATCGTGTCTTCAACTTGGCAGGCGTCGACGAGGATTTGACCGAATTTGGCCCGCGCGTCGCCGGTAAAGATCATGAAACGCCAGGGCGCCAACTTCTTGTGATCGGGCACGCGGGCGGCAGCCGTGAGAATTTGTTCAAGCTCGACGTCCGTCGGCCCGGGCGACGTCATGGCGATCGGTTTGACCGAGCGGCGGCACAACAGCAATCGCAGCGTTTCGTTGTCCGGCATCGGTGAGCTGATCATCGTAGAACCTCATCGGTCAATTGGCTGTGTTCGGTCTCGCTAATGCAAAACCGGATGGTGTACAATCGGCGGCAATTGGAGAGCTGGAGCACAACGACCCGATGCCAATGAAATTAGTATGCCGCCTATTTGCTTTGTTGACGGTCAGTTTATCCATGCAAGTGGGGCTCGGCAGCGCGCTGGCGGCCGAGCCACCAACGACGATCATCGTGTTCGATGGGTCGGGCTCGATGTGGGGCCGTATGGGCAACAACGACAAGGATCCCAAGTTCGGCGTCGCGCGTGAGGCAGTCCGGCGCGTGCTCCCGATGCTTGCACCGCAATTGCGCGTCGGGCTCGCGGCGTTCGGCCATCGGCGGAAAGCCGACTGCAACGATACCGAGATCATGCTGGCGCCTGAGCCTCTCGATGCTGAACGCATCATGGCACCGTTAGAGAAATTCAACCCGAAAGGCAAAGGGCCGCTTGTCGCTGCCATCAAGGAAGCTGGTGGCTCGTTATCGAAAATCGCCGGACCGGCATCCTTGGTTGTGATCCACGACGATCCGGACAACTGCGCGCAGGACCCGTGTGCTGCCGCGGAGGAACTGGCCAAGGCAAATCCCAAGCTGGCGGTTCATGTGATCAGCATTGGTCTGTCGAAAGCCGACAGCCAGCGCATGGCTTGCGTTCCCCGCATTACCGGCGGGCGTTACTTCGATACACAGGATGCAGCTGGATTGGGCACCGCGATCGAGGACGCACTGAAGCTTGCAAGTCTCGATGCGAAACCATCCGTAGCGAGCCCTTCCGCCGCGACCGTTCCGGCGGAAGTAAAACCCGTCGAATTGGTCGCGCCACCGCCGCCCGTCGATGACACCGGACCGCCAGGCTTGAAGCTCTCGGCGACACTTGGGCAGGGCGGGCCAGCAGTGCTGGTTCCGCTGAGCTGGCGCGTGCAACGTCGTGGCGATAGCACGAGTGCTGCGCCGGTGGCCGCGACCAAAGCTGCAACACTCGATATTGGGGTGCCGCCAGGTTCTTACGTGGTCGACCTGCAACATGGGTTGGTCACGGCGCAGCAGACCGTCGAGGTCAAGGCGAAGGGTGCGACCCGCGTGGTGGTTGGCATGCAAGCCGGTGCGGTTCGCCTGTCTGCTACATTACAAAGGGGCACGCCACCGCTGGAACAGGCTGTGTTTTCGATCTTCGATGCGGCGGCAGGCGTCTCGCAAGCGCGCGCGATCTGGACCGGTGGGGCCGATGCGCCGCCGGTGTTTTTACCGATCGGCACCTATCGGGTCACTGGCACGCTCGATCGGGCCCGCGCCGAACGCAACATCGTGGTGACGGCGGGCGCGATGATCGATTTGCCGCTCGTACTGGGCGCTGGACGGCTGCGTGTGAAAGCCGCCGAAAGGGATGGCGGACCAGCACTAGATCGGGTGACGTTTCGGATTACCGAGGATGACGCCGACAGTCCCGATGGCCGTCGCGAAGTGGCCAGGTCCGCGGCCGTCGAGCCCGAATTCACATTATCGGCTGGCACCTATTACCTGACCGCGCGGCACGGCCAAGTCGAGCTTCGGGAACGAGTGCTGGTGAATGCCGGCGACGACGTTGCGCGCACGATACTATTGCCCATCGGCCGTTTGCGTCTGCAAAGCCGGCTTGTGGGTTCGACCGCGGCCCTTGACAGCAACGTGGCCTATCAGATCAATCGGCTCGACGCGAAGCAAGATGCGATCCGAACGTCGCGGGCAACGGCCAAACTCGAAATGCCAGCCGGGCGTTACCGCGTAGAGAGCCAGCTCGGTGGCCAGAATGCACGCGTAGCGCGTGAGGTCGATATCAAGTCCGGTGCGCAGGCAACGCTAGTTCTCGACCATACGGCCGCCACCATTCAGTTGAAGGTGGCGACTGAAGCCGGACGGCCGCCAGCCGGAGATGTTTTGTGGGATGTGCGCGATGCACAAGACCGCAGCGTTTGGCAGACGGTGCAGGTGGAACCGCGCGCATTTTTGAGCCCCGGGAGGTATAAGATCACGATCGAATCGCGGGATCGTCGCGGCCGAGCCGAGATCGAGGTCAAAGCCGGCGAAGTTCGCGTCGTCGAGTTGAAGGTGGAGTAGGACTGGCAACCGCAGGTGGGATTTGACCGGGCATTGGATGAGACGGGCCGGAGCACTGTTGGCGCTGCCGTTTGGCATCCTCGCTGGCGCTGCTGACCTGCGGGCGCAGCAATCGCCGCCGCCGTCATCGCCGACTGCCGCCAGCTCTTGGAGCACGAATGCGCCCTTGCGTTCGACGATTCCAGATCAGCCCGTGACGGTGCCTTTGCCTAAAAGCAATATGACCGTTGTGCCGCGCGCGACCTCGCCAGCCGCCTCGGCACCCGCTCCAGCCGTACTACCGCCAGGTGTCGGCCAAATTACGTTGCGGGCGATGCTAACGGACGATAGTCAGCCGATCGATCAGGGGCTCATTTGGCGCGTCTATTTGGACAACGCAGGGCGGGCGGGCGCGACACTGGAAAAGAATGCGACGGGTGGACGCAACAAGCTCGTTACCGAAAGCCGGTTGCCTGCACCGACGCTACGGTTGCCACCCGGCGACTATCTCATCAACGCTGCGTTCGGCCGCGCCAACATTACGCGCCGGCTTTCGATTAAGCAGGGCGAAATGCCGGCCGAGCGCTTTGTACTAAATGCGGGCGGTTTACGTCTTTCGGCGCTCGTGGCCAACGGAGAGCCGGCCCCGGCCAACACCATCATGTTCGAAGTGTTTTCCGACGAGCGCGACCAGTTCGGCAATCGCACGAAGATCTTGGGTGGGGCGCGACCCAGCGTCGTCATCCGGTTGAATTCGGGCATCTATCATCTGGTTTCGACCTATGGCGATGCCAACGCAGTCGTTAGTACCGACGTTACGGTGGAAGCAGGCAAGCTGACCGAGGCGACCGTCGCGCACGCGGTTGGTAAGGCGACTTTCAAACTCGTCATGCGGGCGGGTGGGGAAGCTTTGGCCGATACTCAGTGGCAAATCACCACCCCGCAGGGCGACGTCATCAAGGAGAGCGGAGGCGCGCTTCCGACCCACATGCTGGCGCCCGGCAACTATGTCGTCAACGCAACCTCGCAGGGGCGGACCTTCCGCCGCGAATTCACCCTGCAGCACAGCGACGCCCTGCAAGTCGAGGTTGTCGTCCAATAGGTGCTCAAGCCGTTGTAATTCTGAGCGCCGGAATGCCGAGCGACGTGTGCACGCGAGAAAGTGCGGCAATCATATCCTGACCGGCAAATACGAATTGATCGACGCCCGCCGCACTTAAAGCGGCCTCGTTCTGACCAGGTTTGCCGGCAAGCAATACAGCAGACGCACCGGCTGATTTCAGAGCCATGGCCGTCGCTTCTCCCAAAATATCATATGTTGCATCCGTCCCGCAGATGCAGGCGACTGTCGCGCCGCTCGCAGCAAATGCAGCACCCGCTTCGCCCGACGCCAAAACCCCATCATTCGACACGGCTTCGATGCCGCCGGCGGCGAGCAAATTCGAGATCCAACCGGCGCGAGGGCCAAATTCGGCAAGGCTGCCGAGGTTGACGAGGAATACGCGGGGGCGTCGGCCCGAGCCTGTGGTCCAAGCGTCTGCCGCGTCCCGCAATGCTTCGAACGGTTCGGACAGCCGGTGCGCTGCAAGTTGTGTGATGCGTGTGGCAGCGGTTCGCGCTTCGGTGACGTCGTCACGTGCGCCACCAGCGGCGAAGCGTTGTACGAGTTCGTCGAATCCGAGAACGCTTGAGCCAGCACTTGCTGGCGTGCGGTTTTGATCGCGCTCGACTGCGAGCACGCTCGCTGCGGCCTCGGCGAGATTGGGAAATTCGGACGTGCCGGTAATTGCATTCCGGCGACTGGCGATGTCTTTATAGCGCGCCTGGGCAATGACCGCGATGCGAGCTTGAATGGCGCCCTGGTTCAGGCTCTCGACGATCCCGCCTTCTGCCTCGATCGCCTGAAACAGCGCCCAAGCTTTCTCGCACAACTCGCCGGTGAGTGCTTCGATCGCGCCGGACCCTGCCGCCGGGTCGGCGACGCGCCAAAGATTGGTCTCGTCTTGCAGTACGAGCTGAGTATTGCGTGCGATCCGGCGAGCGAGCAGGTCCGGCAGCCCGAGCGTCAGGGTGTGGGGGATGACCATGATCGTATCGGCACCGCCGGTCGCTGCCGCAAAAACTGCAATCGTCGAGCGCAGCATGTTCACTGCCGGATCGCGGCTCGTCATCATGCGCCACGCTGTCTCGGCGTGGATGGCGATCGGGTTGGGGGGTACGCTGGATGCAACCTCGACCCGCGCCCAAAGTCTGCGCAGTGCACGAAGTTTAGCCATCCCGGCGAACTGGTCGGCATCGACTGCGATAATCCAGGATAAGCCGCGAAACGCCTCGTCGACCGTCGTGCCGTTGGCTTCGAGCGCGCGGGCGTAGGCGACACCGCAGGCCAATGCGACGGCGAGTTCCTGTGCCTCGGATGCGCCGGCCTCGCTGAAGGGGCGCGTGTCGCAGGCGACGAATGGACCCTGGAAATCGCGGGCTTTGAGGGCCTTGATGGTTTGCGACAACAGCCGTCCGGCTGCAGGCCATGCGGTGGGCGAAATTCCGGTCGCGGCCAGCACGCCAATGGGGTCCAGTCCGAAATTCACCGCCATTCGGGCCGGATCGTGCTTGCGTCGATCGACGAGGGCTGCAACCAGCGCCGCGTTGAGGTTGCCGGTGGGAGAGGGTTCGAGCCTGAGTCGGATTAAATCGAGCACGACATCAGACAGGCTTGCATCGAGTTCGGCGACGGTGTTCGCGATCAGGCCATACCCGCGGGCGGCAGCGCTGCCTGCAAACACGAGCGTCAAGCCGTCAGCGCCGCCTTCCAGGTCGGCAAGCGCTAGACATTGCGCGTCCGCTGGTTTGGGATGATCGACGCGCGCGCTGATGCCCCAGGGCCGGCCGGCCCCGGCGCCAGCCACCGTGGCCGCATCCAGATCGCGCCCATAAATCGGCTCCAATTCTAGGCCATCGTAGGTTTTCGAGACCAACCGCCGCCGGAAATCGCCACCTTTCAACGTTTTCGACACAAGCGCATGCCAGTCCTGCTGGCTAGGCTGGCCGAAGCCGCCGGTGAAGTCTGGTAATCCGTGCACTGTGGTCATATCAGAGGCTCTACTACTGCAAGTCGACAGGAAGATGATGTGCAATGCACCATCGTCATGCCGGTGTTGCAGGTCAATGGATATAACAAACACTTAGCCGTTGCGGCGATGACGATTGTTTTGACGGGACGACGGTATTAGGACTGCGCCCGGATGTTACGGCGCAGATGCGCGCGAGGATAGGCGAATGAGTTTGAGTTTTGCGGGCAAGTCCTTGGGTTTGTGGTGCGCAGGCGTCGTGGCGGCGGTCGTGATATCGGCGGGCCCTGTTATGGCCAAACCCGAGGCGGTATCGGTCGAACTCGATTATCCGGCCGGGTCGGTCGTGATCGTCAATTCCGAACGCAAAGTCTACTATGTGATCGGACCAGGCCAGGCGATCCGCTATGGCGTGGCAGTCGGCAAAGCGTCCGAGCTTTGGACCGGCCGCACCTTCGTTTCCGACAAAAAAGTCGATCCCAAGTGGATCCCGATTGATGGCGCCGAACCTGTCGAAGGCGGCGATAGCTCGAACCCGCTGGGCAAGCGCGCGCTCTATCTGGATTGGTCACTGCTGCGCATCCACGGCACGCCGTCGCGCGGCTCGATCGGCAGCGCCGTCTCGAATGGCTGTATACGGATGCTCAATGAAGACGTGATCGACCTGTTCGATCGTACGCACATCGGCGCGCCGGTTTTCGCGATCAACTCGCGCAAGGACGCCGGTGCGTTCAAAACCGCCAAGGTCGGCGATTTCGTTTACGTCAATCCCGATGTCCGCCGTGATGCCAAGGAGGACGAAGCCGACCAGCCGCAGATCGCCCGTGCCGAGCCACTGGAGCGCGAGCAGCGTGCGTCGAGGCCACCCTCTTGGCGTGGCTACAACTCGCAACCTTATTACGAGACATCGCCGCGCTATCGGCAGTACCGTCCGTCGTACGGTGGCGGGAGCTTCTGGGACTGAAGCCTGACAGCAAATGAAGCGTTACGAAATTGAGGAGAGAATTCGATGACGACTTGGTGGGCAGATTTCGGTCGCGATAGCTTGATCGCCGGCGTCATTGCCGGTTTAATCGTGGCGCTGATTTCGCTGTGGCATCGCAACTACGCGGTCAAGCGGGGCGTGCCCTCGCCGGCGCGTCACGGGCTGCTGTTCGCCTTCGACTTCATCAAGACCGTGAGCTTTTTCACGTTGGCGCTGACCTTGAGCGCCATGGCCGCTGAAAAGATGATCCCACGCAGCCTGATGTGGTTTCTGGTGATTTTAATGTCGATCGCGGTGATCGCGGCGGTCTTGCTTGGCCAATTCGCCAAAGAACGCATCGAGCGCAATGCCAACGTAACCCCAACCGCGACGCCTGCGGATAAGAGTTCCGGTGACGCCAGCAAGACCACAACCTAAAAGCCTGTAAACGCTTATCCTATGGGCTGATTTGCGCGGGCGAAGGCCCGTGCTATTGAGCCTCTGGGCTTGGCGATCTGCGCCGCCCTGTAAGACGACGGGCCAGGCATTGCATGAAAGACATCATCGAGGAACTCGAGCGCCGTCGTGACGTGGCCCGTCTTGGCGGTGGACAACCGCGCATCGATGCCCAACACAAGAAGGGCAAGCTCACCGCGCGCGAACGCATCGAGCTGCTGATGGACGAGGGCTCGTTCGAAGAGTTCGATATGTTCGTCGAGCATCGCAGCCACGATTTCGGCATGGAGAAATCGAAGATCCCCGGCGACGGCGTCGTCACCGGCTGGGGCACGATCAATGGCCGTGTCGTCTATGTTTTCGCCAAGGACTTCACGGTGTTCGGCGGCTCGCTCTCGGAATCGCACGCCCGGAAGATCACCAAGATTCAGGACATGGCGTTGCAGAACCGGTGCCCGATCATCGGCTTGTTCGATGCCGGTGGCGCGCGCATCCAGGAGGG